>JBARGS010000075.1:0-13533 GCA_049798495.1 Candidatus Korobacteraceae bacterium
GCTGTGGGTAAATCGCTACACCCTGACCATGTACGAGAAGCGCCCGACCCGGTGGGGAGATCTGCCGCGTCAGCGCCACGATGTCTTCCTTCCCGTGTACAAGCCCCGCGATGACTCCGCCATCACGACCGGGATTCAGGCTGGGTACTGGACGCTGCCCGCATCCTGGGACGAAGATCTGGAAGACCGTGCTTTCGGTATTCTGCTCAATGTGTTTCGCAACAAACTCAGTTCAGGGGGAGAGCTTCGGCCCATCCGCTATACGGTGGCGGAGGCGCTAGCCAATCCCAAGAATCGCACCCGTGTGCTGACCGCGTACGATCCCGACTATCTGCGCTACACCTATGATGACGTTCTCGACTGTCTGCATCCGGTGGCGGAACTTGAGGCGTTAATGCGGCAGTGCATGATCCTTCACAACCAGTATCCCTGGGACCCGGCGATGAGCACGCAAAGGGAAATCGGCCAATTGAAGGACGACGACTATGTGGTCGCCTTCCATCCCCGCAACCAGGAAGTATTGCGATTTATCGAGCGCGTCAAGAGCGACACCGACTGGGGGCCGCGAGTTCGCCAGGCGCCCAGGCAGCACAACACCCTCGCCTTGAGTGAGCCGGTCAAACCCTATCCCTCTGTCGAGGTCAGCAAGCGCTTCGCAATTCAGCCTCGCATCGAGGCCATTGCTGTCTACGAAGGCGAGATTCCCTGCACCAACGCCGATCTTATCCGCAACCACGCTTACTGCTGGTCGCGGATGACGGCGGCGGAAATCGGCGAGAAAACCGGCATCGAACAACGTTGCTACACCGAGCTTGGCCTGGACGAGATGGCCTTGCTTGCAGCCAAGAGTGCGTTAGCGAAGTCCGGTCGGCGGCCGGCGGAAATTGGCGCGGTGCTGTTTTGCAGTTGCACCAGCACCAAACTGATTCCATCGGTTGCGACCTGGCTATCGGGCGAGCTGGGACTGTTGCAGACTCACAACTCCTGCGACATCGTTGCCGCTTGCGCCGGCATGGCTTACGGCATTGGCGAAGCCATACGTCTGTTGCAGGAGATTGACCGGCCCGTGCTGCTGGTCTGCGCGGAGAAGTTCTCCGACAAGATTGGGACGGTACGCACCTCACGCATGATCTTCGGTGACGGCGCAGCCGCGGTCGTGATTGGTCCCGCACCCGAAGGAATCGCCTCGGACATCGAATACTTTCAGACCTACGCCAGCGGTCCGTGGTCGGAGGTCAACTCCATCATCTGGCCCAATCCGGAATTCGACAACAACATTACCGTGTATGGACCCGAGGTGAAGGCGCTGGTCACCCGTTATCTCAAACAGATGATGAATGACCTGACGCAGCTACCGAACCCCAACGGGGGCGGCGGCTCGCTCGTCGACGCAATCGATCTTGTCGTTCCGCACCAGGCCAATAAGAACATGGTCCTGACCCTGGCGGAAGCTGCCGGCATTCCCGGTGACCGGATCTTTTTCAATATCGAGCGGGTTGGCAACACGTCCTCCGCGAGTATTCTGCTGGCCGTCCATGACGCGGTACAGGAAGGGCGAATCGACCGTCCGATGCGCGTCTTCGCACCGGGTTTCGGAGCCGGCGCCGTTGGCGGGTATGTGGTCATGCGTATCGATCCCGCAATTGTGAGCTGTAGTACTGAAGACAGGAGTTTTGAAATGGCAAATGTTGCAGGTGGAAATGGAAATTACCACGCGACCTCCCTCGCAGGTAAGGTCGCGCTGGTCACCGGGTCCTCGCGCGGCATAGGACGTGCGATCGCACTTGAACTTGCACGCCGCGGGGCAAACGTCGCTTTGAACTTCCGCTCCGACGTTAAGCAGGCTGAGAGCGCGGCCGACGAGGTCCGCGAAATCGGCGTCGAGTGTTTGCTCGTCCAGGGCGATGTATCTGAGAAAGGCGAGGCCGCGCGCATTGTCAAAGAAGTGCTGGATAAATGGCAGCGGCTGGACATCCTGGTCAATAACGCCGGTATTACGCGCGATCGCAGCATGCGCAAAATGACCGACGACGACTGGGTGGCCGTCATTAACACCAACCTTAACGGCACCTTCTACTGCACCAGCGCAGCTGTGCCGGCCATGGTCAATCAGCGGTTTGGACGGATCATCAACATCAGCTCTGTGGTCGGGCAGATGGGCGCGTTTGGCCAGGCCAATTACTCGGCCAGCAAGGGCGGCATCATCGCCTTCACCAAAACCCTCGCGCTGGAGATGGCCAAGTTCAACATTACCGCCAACGCCATCGCGCCCGGCTTCACTTCCACCGAAATGGTCGATGCCATTCCGGAAGAGATCGCCGCCCAGATCAAGGCCAAGATTCCTCTGGGACGATTCGCGACGGCAGAAGAAATTGCCAAAGCCGCCGCCTTCCTTGCCGCTGACGGAGACTACATCACGGGACAAGAGCTGAACGTCAACGGCGGCTACCACATGTAAATCGCCGACCGTCAACCAGACCTTTCCCTCGCAAGCGCGTAATGCCGTGTTTTGGTGAAACGGCAAAGGAGTATCTGTGGCGACCGAAGCAGCACAAGCGGCTCAAAATACCATCGACACCCAGCTCGATAACCTGCGCCAGAAGCGCGCTGCTATCGAGCAGGGAGGCGGAAAAGAACGAATCGATAAACACCACGCCGCCGGAAAGCTCACGGCTCGCGAACGCATCGAGAAGCTGGTGGATCAATCCAGTTTTCAGGAGATCGGCCTTTTTGCCAAGCACCGCTCTACGTACTTTGGCATGGCGGAAAAGGAGGTCCCGGCGGACGGAGTGGTTACAGGATGCGCAACCATCGATGGCCGCACCGTGCATCTAGCCAGCCAGGACTTTACCGTGCTGGGCGGGGCGGCGGGAGAGATTCACTGCGCCAAGATCGCCGACATGATGCAGTTCTCCCTGAAAACGGGCACTCCGTTCGTTTTCATCAACGATTCGGGCGGGGCTCGAGTTCAGGAAGGAATCGATAGCCTGGCAGGGTATGCGCGCGTCTTCTACAACAACGTAATGCTGTCGGGGTCCGTTCCCCAAATCTCCATCATTTGTGGTCCCTGCGCAGGTGGAGCCGCTTATAGTCCGGCGCTTACCGATTTCATTATTCAGACCAGACGTTCGCAGATGTTTATTACCGGCCCGCAAGTTATCAAGCAAGTGACCGGAGAAGTTGTAACCGCCGATCAGTTGGGTGGGCCGGCGGCGCAAATGAATTGCTCCGGTGTCACCCACCTGATCGCGGAGGACGATGAGGGCGCGTTGATGCTCTGTCGCCGCCTGTTAAGCTTTCTACCTTCCAACAATGTGGAAGATCCTCCCCGGTTGCCGGGCGATACCTCGATGGAAGACGATCCCGAGCTCAACCATCTGGTGCCTTCAGACCCTAAGGTCAGTTATGACGTTCGGGAGGTGATCAAGCGGGTGGCAGATCACCAGGACTTTTTCGAGGTGCAACCCGGTTTCGCCGCCAATGTGGTCATCGGATTCACTCGCCTGCAGGGCCGATCCGTTGGTGTAGTTGCCAGCCAGCCTGCGGTATTGGCGGGAGCGCTGGACATCGACGCCTCTGACAAGGTGGCGTGGTTCGTGCGTTTCTGCAATGCCTTTAACATACCGCTGCTGACTTTCGTCGATGTTCCCGGCTTCCTGCCTGGCGTTGATCAGGAGTACGGCGGCATCATTCGGCAGGGCGCCAAGATACTGTTCGCCTATTCGGCAGCCACCGTGCCCAAATTAACCGTAGTCTTGCGCAAGGCTTATGGTGGCGCCTACATCGCGATGTGCTGCAAAGATCTGGGAGCCGATCGGGTGGTGGCATGGCCGGGCGCTGAGATTGCCGTCATGGGCGCCGAAGGCGCGGCTGAAATCGTATTCCGTAGAGAAATAGACCGGGCCGACAATCCTCAACAGAAGCGTCAGGAACTGATCGACCTCTATCGGAGCACGTTTGCGAATCCCTTTGTCGCCGCAGGCCGTCGCCTGGTGGACGATATTATCGAGCCCGCTCAAACTCGCCGCTATCTGGTTCGGGCCCTCGAAGCCCTACACACCAAGCGGGAGATTCGTCCGCCTAAGAAACATGGGCTTATTCCGCTCTAATCATCGGGGGTACCGAATGGAAAATGCTATGTCGTCTGTTGCCACTCCGAGGTCGAGCGGGCCTGAAGAAACAGGGCCGAACAACTCGGCTGCGAGTGTCGATCCAGTAAGTGGGTCCAGCGCGACAGCCGCGACGGGGATCACATCGGAAATAATGGCTGTCATCGAAGCAGCCGCGACTGCGTTTGTGGGAAAAAAGGTCTTCATTCTCTCCGTGAAAGTGCAGTCTCAGTTCAGTGAGGACGCCAACTTCTGGGCAAGTCAGGGGCGCGATATACTTCAGGCGTCACACAATCTGGTGCAACGCGGGCATTGACGTTGAGGTTGCCATAACCCTTGGGCCGCAGCATCATCCAATTACCATTGAATGAAGAGGCGTTTTCTTGAAGCTTAAAATCGTTGTTGAAGGCAAGGCATACGAGGTCGAAGTTGAGTATGCCGGCGAAGCCGAGGGGCTGGAGTTTTCCCAGCCAACGCAAACAACGATTCAGTCGAGTGTGCTGCCGAGCGCATTCAAGCTCGACGCCTCTTCCGACTTTGACGAGGCCAAGGTATGCCGCAGCCCTCTAGCGGGCGTGGTAATACGTCTGCATGCTCAACCCGGGCAACAGGTACGTCCCAACGATCTGCTGCTGGTTATCGATGCGATGAAAATGGAAGTCAAAATTGCCGCTCAATCGCCGGGCACGGTCAAGTCCATTGAGGTGGCGGATGGCGATGCCGTAAGGCCCGGTCAAATCCTGGTTTTCTTCGAATAGCACATATCCCTGCGCCGCATTATGCGCGCGGGAGAATCAGGATCCAGTACGTGCTAATGATCAGGATTATCGGCTAGGTTGAACGTATTGCGGGCCGCATCGCGAGGCTTAATCCATAAATTCCCACCAGACCGGCGCTCAGTAACACCGTTCCCGGCGCTCCTATGCCGGCGATCAGAGCGCCGGCTGGAAAGTCACCCAACGGGCGGACGCCCATAATGAGCAAGGTGTTCAGACTCATCACTCGTCCTCTCATCTGCTGCGGCACGCGGATCTGCAGTAGCGTAATCGTCGTGGTTCCGGCCAGCGTCTGACCAATTCCAAAAACCAGAAGCGCGGTCATGGAAATCCAGAACCGCCCGCTGAGGGCAAAGCTTGTCAGTGCCGCAACCCAGATGAAAATGCCGGTCAAATAGATGGGGCCTCTGTGTGGACTGCTACCGAGAGAGGCCAGGAACAAGGCTCCCACGATGGTTCCCACGCCGGCCGAGGAGAAAAGCAAGCCGAGACGCTCCGGGCCGACGTGAAGAATTTTTACGGCGAAAACCGGCAAGATCAAGGCCGACGATGGTCCCAGAAAAAGCAATGCGGCGTAGCCGGATAACACCCACGGCAAAACCGCATCTCGCCGCACGGTGCTGAGAGCGGTGCGAATCGCCTGCAAAGTAGATTGCTGATGGGTCGGCCCCTTCGGCACGCGCATATAGTAGAGGGCAATCAATACTCCCAGGAAGCTGGCGCCGTTCAGAAAGAAGTTCCCGGCATAGCCCAACGTCGCCACGCCGAATCCGGCTAATGCCGGTCCCAGTGTCGAAGCCCCGTTGAAAATCGTTGCTTGAAGACTGATGGCGTTCCCAAGATCTTCCGCCGGGACGAGAACCGGAACCAGCGCACCGCGTGCGGGCTGATCGAAGCTCAGCAGAGTTCCGTTCACAAATGCCAGCACAATGATCATCCAAAGCTGGATGACGCCGAAGAGGGTGAGAAAGCCCAGTAAGATAGCCAGCGCAGCGGAGCCAGTTTGCGTCAACAACAGGAGGCGGCGCTTGTCGAGACGGTCGGCTACGCTTCCGCCTACGAGGGCAAAAAGGAAAAATGCCAGCGCCTGCGCCAGCGAGACGGTGCCGAGAGCGAATGCCGATCCGTGCGTGATCTTCAGGACCAGCAGGCTCTGGGCGACGATCTGCATCCAGGTGCCAACGGCCGAAACCGCCAGTCCGACCCACAGCAACCGGAAGTCGCGATGGCGCAGAGCGCGAAACGTTTTGAACAGAGCTGGAGATTGCCGGTTAGATGCAGCGGGTGTTGGTGGTACGACCCTCATCCCTAGCTGATTCGGTACGACCAGGAGACTTGCGCGGCGTCGGGCTTCGCTGCCGACCGTGCAGCCTCAATCAGGTGATGATCGGGCGATAGCGAGCAGACTGGATCGGTGGCGGTCGCGTCTCCCGTAAGCAACAGCGCCTGGCACCGGCAGCCGCCGAAGTCTTCGGTCCTTCGATCACAGCTCTTGCACGGCTCCGGCATCCATTGCTCTCCGCGAAACCTCTCGAACGCCGCGGACTCTCGCCAGATCCACTCTAGTGAATGCTGACGAATATTGTCGAATTGCATGCCCGGGATGACTCCGGCGGCATGGCAGGGCAGGGCCTGGCCCGACGGATCGATCAACATCAGGCGCCTTCCCCATCCACCCATACATGCCTTGGGATAGCGAGCGTAGTAGTCCGGAACCACGCTGTCAATGCGCACTTTTCCTGCAAGGCGCAACTGGGCTGCTTCCACGGCGCGCAAGCAGCTTTCCAATTGCTGAGGAGTCGGCAGCAAGGCATCGCGGTTTTTCAGCGCCCAACCGTAGTATTGCGCGTGCGCAATCTCCACCCGTTCCGGCTGAAGCTGCTCGATGAACCCGATCATCTCCTCGATGTGGTCGAGGTTCTGGCGATGCACGACCAGATTCACGGTGAACGCCACACGCTGCTGGCGAATCTTCTCGGCGAGCACCAGCTTATACGCATGTCCCTTGGCCCCTGCGATCCATCGCGCCGGCTCGTCTCGCGAGTCCTGAAAGCTCAGTTGAATATGGTCGAGCCCGGCTTCCACCAGGGCCGCCAGCCGAGCCTCGGGTATGCCGAGACCGGACGTGATGAGATTTGTATAAAGACCGGCTTGGCGCCCGCCGGCAATCAACTCCTCCAGATCGGTTCGTGCTGCCGGTTCGCCTCCTGTCAAATGCAAGTGAAGAACGCCGAGGCGGCCCGCCTCCTGAAACACCCGCACCCAATCCTCGGTGGAAAGCTCCGCGTTCTTCGCAACCAACTGCAGCGGATTGGAGCAGTACACGCAGTGCAGCGGGCAGCGATGCGTTACCTCGGCAATCAGCGCCAGTGGGTTGGGAATCATCAGTAGTCCACGATCCGTTTGCGCTGCAGAGCTTCCAGAAAGCTGGCCACATCCTGCATGATCTTTTCCGGATCACCCGCGCCGTACTTTTCCGACAACGCTGTCACGATCTCCTGGACGGTGCGTTGCCCATCGCACAGTTCCAGGATGTGCTGCCCCGTCCCCTCCACGCGGATCATGCCCTCCGGGTAAAGCACCACGGGTTTCTCGCCGTGCGTGCCCCATCGGCAACCCGGCGCCAAGCGCGGCTGGCTAGTTGGCAAAGGAGTGGGCAATCCTAAGACTCCATGCGAAACGCGCCCGGCGGCGGCCATCCTGGCTGCACATAAGCGAAGTACAAGGCATCCAGTTGCGCCCAAAGAATGTCGCACTTTGCCTGTAACGCGCCAATCGCCAACTCCTGCTCTGCTCGCGTATGCGCGTGATCCGTGACCCACTGCAGGGCAAACTGGGCATCTTCTGGCGCTTGATGCAGGCGCGCCGTGAAATAGTCCAGCCCGCTCGACAACCACGGATAATGCTGCCGCAAACAATCCATTCGCAGCGCTATCAAGTCACGCGAGAACAATTCGGTCAGCGACGAGGCGACTGCCTCCAGAAACGTGCGGTTCTTCACCAGATCAAGGTAAGCATCCACGGCATAGCATATCGCGGGCAGAACCTCTTCGCAGCTCATGACACGCTGGCGACCGAGGCCGGTTGCCTCCGCCAATCGAATCCAGCGCTCGATACCGCCTTCCTGCGCGGAATCGCCATCGTGATCCACCACCCGCTTGCGCCAGGCTCGGCGAAAGTCCGGATCCTCGCTGCGCGAGAGAATGATGGCATCCTTGATCGGAATGCGGCTTTGATAGTAGTAGCGGTTCAAAGCCCAGGCCTGCAACTGCCCGCGAGTCAGCTGACCTTCATGCATCATGGTGTGAAACGGATGCTGATGGTGATACCGCTCTTTCCCGACCCGCCGCAGCCGCGCTTCCAACTCGCTGGCTGAGAGTATCGGTGCATCCCGCATCGCCGCTACAGATTGAGTTGCCACCCATCCTCCGCTACTTCCCATTCCGCCGCCCGCACCTCGCGGTACTCGGGGCCGGATTCATCCAGCATGGGATTTGTGTTGTTCACGTGCACGAAAACTTTCCGTGGGCGCCGTAGCCCACTCAGCCGGCGCAGGCTTCCGTCTGTTCCGGACACAGGAACATGCCCCATCTCGCGCGCCGTCGCTCCGCTGCCTTGCACTCGAATCAACTCGTCGTCGCTCCAGAATGTCCCATCAAACAGCAGCAAGTCGGCGCTCTCCAAAAGCTGCAGCAGCCGGTCGTCGATCGCCGGAACCGCCGGCAAATACGCCAGCCTACCTCCGGAAGATGCCGTCACCATGGCACCCAGCAAAGCTTCTTCGCCATTCAGCGCCGCCACACGCTGGGGCGAAACATACATAGGATACCTGTCGGCCAGTGAAAACACCTCGCAACAGAGTCCCGACTCTTCTCCCGCCGCGGTGAGCAGCGGGAAGCTCCCGCCGGACTTGATATCGGTCCAGCAAACTTGTTGTGCTATGCGATTCAACATACCAAAGGCGCTGTTGTCTTCCCGCAGAATGCGTCGCAACGAATGGGTGCAGTAGACGCGAAAGGGTTGCAGTTCGCGGAGGGACAGCAGCCCCGCAACCTGATCGATGTCCGCGCTGGTAAGCAGCACGCCGGAGATGGGGGAATCGCGAACGCCATGGCGGGGCTGAAGAGCCGACGTCCGTTCAAGTTGCAATCGCAAATCAGGAGAAGCGTTTAACAGGAACCATGAGCGGCCGTCATCGCTGACGGCCACCTGGGTCTGGGTGCGGCTCTTGCCGCGAAGAGTCCCCGCTCGCAGGGAATGACAGTTCCGGCAGTTGCAATTCCACTGCGGAAATCCACCCCCGGCGGCGGACCCTAATACCTCTATGCGCATCCCTGAAGTTTACAGTTCCGCGCTCGCGTAGGAGTTAATCTCGCAGTTCAGACAAATCTCTTCAAATTGCGGGCTGGTCCATTCCATTAGTTCTCTCCTTGGTTCTTTGACGAGTCAACTTCAGTTTTGGTTGTAGCGACCCCCGAATGAGCGGAGCGCCTGCTTGCCACGAACGCTCTGCCCATACCTGGCGAAAAAGCGTATCACGAATTCATGAAATTGCGAAAGCCTAGTCCGGCGACCAAACTCGCCATAGTCACGGTTTGCCTGCCGGCTGACCTCCCAATTGCGCTTGATGTGTCGGTTGTTCTATTTCCGACAACTCGATATAGAAATGGTCAACCTGATCCGGGGTGAACTTCAGTTGCCAGCCCAAGTCATCCGTCTTCAACTGGCTCATCAACTGATCTTTGGGAACGCCCTTGTTGACGAGTCCAGTTGCGCGGGACACAAGGCTATCCATCTTCGTCTTGAAAGCCTCAAGTTCGGCCCGCGTGATGGTCGGTCCTGTGCTGGGGATCGCAACGTCGAAATCCAGCTTCAGAACTTGCTCGAGTACCGTCCGCCAGCCAACTAGGCTTCCGCCCGCGGAATAATCCGGATTCGGCGTAGAGGCAACCAGATCTCCGACTGCGATGGCCTTCACGTTGGGGAAATAGACCACGGAATTGGAATCGCTCTGCGCGTTGCCGAAGTACATCAGTTGCGCTTCAACTCCGCCCAGCTTGATGTGATAGTCGCGATCGTAGGTGATCACGGGCGTCGCCGATTTTTCGGCGGACGGATGGCAGGCCGCGAAGCTGCGCAGCGCATTCTGCTGCATGACGATCGGCGTTCCATCCTGCAGGAACTGGGCGTTCGTACCGGCGCTCGATTCGTTGCAATCGGTCAGGATCAGCACGCGCACGGCCTGGTCGGAAATCGTTGTAATCCGCGCCCGAAGGGCCTTATAGCTCGACGGCCGGTTGCCATTGACAACAATGATTCCATTACCGCTCAAGCGCACCACCGAGTTGCTGCCGTCGCCCGAGATGACATACAGGCCCGTCTTCACCAGTTGCCATTCCAAACCATCGTTCGCCAAGGTGCTGTGACGCCGGGCCGCTTGTGCAGGAGCAAGTACGGCGGTGCCGGCGATGATCAGAGCAATTGCCAACTTCCTGTATGGCGATAGTCTTCTCATGAACTCCAAACCTTCAGTAGGAGCTTACGTTGAACATTCGTTGCTTCGAAATAGCAGATCCGCTTTGATGGCCCGCCGCGGATCTGCCGTGTGGAAAAGACCTCGTTGTTCAGTTCCCGTTGCGCGAGAAAGCATAGAACTTGTTGTTTCCCGTGTAACCAGGAATGCCGAGGTGCGTGTAGCCGGAGCCCCAGTACACGCTGTCGCCCGAGACGGTTGCGCCGGCAATAACCGACGAGCCGGCTGCGTAGCTCCACAGCGTGCGGCCACTGGAGGCATCGAGGGCAAGCATCGTCGGCGCGCCAGGCGTACCTGCCATGGACTCGACATACACTACGCCCTTGGCTACGGCCAGAGGCCCGAGGTCAACAGCGCCATTAGGATCTGCCACCTGCCACTGGATCGCGCCCGTTGCCGGATCCAACGCTGCGAAAGAACCTGCATTGCCGCCCGCATAGGGGATGCCATACAGGTTGCCGATCGCTACATAGATGCTGCTGCCGTCGGAGGCTGAACCCCACTCCATACCGCCGAGCGAGGAACCGGGGCCGACTGGGGTCTGCCAGAGCAACGCACCGGTATCAGGATCGAAGGCGTAGTAGATACCGCTCTTCTGGCCTGCGCCGATGATGGTGTGGTGGCCGCCCTTGCCGCCGGTATAGGTGATTTCGTTCGGCGCCGAGCCGAAGTCGTAGTCCGGACCAGTCGGCTCATTGGCGAGATTCGCCGGGCAGTTGGCTCCCCCAAAAGCGCAGCCGACGTTCCAGTCATCACTGCCGTTCGCCACCCCGTACTGGTTCCACGTCACCATCCGCTGTGCCCACTTGATATGCCCAGTCGACATATCGAGCGCCAGGATGGAATCAACGTAGTCGTTGGCCGGAAGACAGTTGGCTTCGACGCCGCCTGCGGCAATACAAGCCAGATACGTCGGATCTGTCGGATGGCTGTAGTTATCGCCGGTGCCGACATAAACCGTGCCGCGCGAGACATCTACTACGGGATTGCTGCCCCAAACCGCCGCGCCGCTATATCCCGATGCCGGAACGGTGAAGGTCTGCCACAGCTTTGCGCCGGTCGCAGCATTTAGAGCTACGACGCTTCCGCGCGCCGAGCAGCAGGGATAAAACGGATTAGCTGCCGCAAATTCTTCGTCAGAGGTCATGCCGAAGTACAGAACACCGTTGGCATACGCTGGCGTACTCGTGATTACCGGGAAGGCGTTCGAGGTATCTGGCTGCTTCTTCCACACCAGGGCACCGGTCGAGGCGTTGATGGCCAGCATCCAGCCGGTTGTCCCGGTTGCATTGTACTGGGTCCCGATGTACAAAACCCCATTGGCTACTGTCGGAGTGCCACGCGAGACGGTGCCTGCGGACAAGCCGTAGTCAGAAAATTGGTGCGACCAGACCAAAGCTCCGGTGTTCGCATTGACGGCATAGAGATGACCTGTCCAGTCGGGGAAGTACAACACGCCATTAACCAGAGCCGCGCGGGCCGAGACATCTCCACCCGTCGTGAAAACCCATTTCGGCGCCAGGCGGCCCACATTACCGGTCGTCAGACTGGTTTGCGAGGCCGTGGCGGTGTTGGTTGTGTCTTGTCCGAACATCGGCCAGTCTTGCGCCACCAACGGCAGGGCCGTCAAAGTGGCGAGTAGGAGTGTTGAGAAAGCGAGAACGGCGCTGATTTTTTTCATTGGTTCAGTCCCCCCCACGAGGACGGTTTGGTGATCACAGTCGCACGCGCACCTGGCAGAGAGCGATGCAGCAGGTTTCGCAGATGTCTTTGAGTGTGGGGAGCAGCTTGACTCAGCTCCGGGCGCGAGTAAATAGAGCAAGACTGGAGAGTAAGTGAAGTCTTGATGGCGTCGATATTACGGTAATGTGAAGAATGTAACGTCGAGATGAAGGTTTTGAGATTTATGCGAGACTTTACCAGTGTTTCTGTGTTGTGCTAACTTTTGTACAATACTGGCGGAGTCAACTCAACCACAGTGGCAAGCAGAGGCATACGCGATTGTAAGTCCGCTCCGCACATCGCACGCCCGCCCAATTGAAACACCTTCGTTACAGCGCGGCCATCGCTGTAACCGATCTAATTGACATTGGACAACGACGGGAACTCGTCTGAGTTGTACGCTTACAACTACTAACGCGAGTAGTAGTTGAGCGTTGTAGCTGGAGAAGGCTCTTGTTTCTTGGGCCCCGCAGACAATCTGAATGATCCAACATCTTATGGCTCAGAACGCGCCACGTTCTTCGAGCCATGTGTTTCGCTTCGATCGCTTTGAGGCGAACCGGGAATGCTACCAGCTGCGGAGCGGAGATCGCACCGTCAAGCTCGAACGCATTCCTTTGGAGCTGCTTTTTCTTTTGCTGGAACAAACCGGGAGACTGGTCGACCGCGAACGAATCGTCGCCCGGCTTTGGCGCGACCATTCATTCCTGGACACGGAACGCAGCATCAATACTGCAATTCGTAAAATCAGAAAAGCGCTGGGCGACAACCCGCACCATCCAAAATTCATAGAAACCGTTGTCGGGAAGGGCTATCGATTTGTGGCGCCGCTGATCGCGGACAATGAGAATCGAAAGCTGGATGCTGGAATTCCACTGGATGCCCCGTCGACCTGGGATAGAACAAAGGAGGCTGGCAGCGAGATCCGGCTTCGAGGCTTCCGGGTCGAAGCAAATGGCGGGACGCCTATCTTGACCTGCGATGTAATTGTAGGCGACATAGCTCTAGGCCGGCTACCACTCTTGGAGATGGAACTTCCGGCTGACGTCACTTTCCCTCTCAAACGGCAGGATAGGTTGCTGCTGAACCTCCACGGAGCTCGCGTGACGTTAACTGCCAAAGCGGCCCAGGCACTTCACGCTTTTTCTATCTCTGTTCTCCAAAGCGGACTGCGAACCCGGGCAACGGACTCCCTTCGTTTGAGCGAACCGTTTGAGCAAACACCCCTCGCAGATGTAGACCGCAATACCGGCCAAGTCTCTCCTCCAAAGGCTGCGAGTACGCAGCAATCATGACGTGTTTCCAGTACCCTGGTTTTTCGACTGAAGCACGGATGTCGGCTTCGTCAGGTTGGGTATGTCGAATCGCGGATGAGGGTCAGACCGGACATGTC
>JBARGS010000076.1:0-11327 GCA_049798495.1 Candidatus Korobacteraceae bacterium
ATACAGGCTCGTCACCCCAATCACCACCGCGGCCATCAGGACATAGCTGGCCTTCAGGAACAGCGCCAGGCCAAGCGCGGCGCCCGTCGAGATGCCGCCAATCCAGCCTTCTTCCCGCCCGTCTTCCGAATCGCGTGCCGGCGCCAGACACTCCAGCAGAATTAAACCGAGCAACGCATAGCCGTAACGGTTGTAGACCATGGCGTGGCTCGAAAGGTAAAAAGGAAATCCCAGCGGATAAGGGGCAGCTACCAGCGCAGCAAGAAAAAAGCCCAGCAGGATTCGCGCCGACGACGTCAATCGATTCCTGCTCAGAAAGAAGGACCAGCACCCCACAATTAGCGCCACGATGGCGTTGCCGTAGCCAATCCCATTCGCCGAGTGCCCCGAAAGACTCAGACCTAATGCCGAAGCCAGATACCAGACCGGGCCCCATGAGCTTACAAAATCCACATGTGGAATTTGCCCATTGATGACGCGCCAGCCGTTGTCCAGCGACAGGAACACATCATGTCCGAAGATCCGGGTGGGGACTGCTCCGATGAAAGCGGTGGCCCCACAGAGGAAGGCAAGTCCAATGAAATAACCGAATGCCAGCCGCGCCTCGGGTAGTGCCTTGGAGTCTTCCCACAGCGCCAGGAAGCGTTCGAAGTAAGTTTCTGTGCGGGAACTTACAAGGCCGTCGGACGAGACTGCTGAAGAAGTGTCCATAGCCAACGTGGCGCGGATTCTATCACGGGTTTACCTCGCAAACCCCTTGTTTTCGCAGCGAAAATTACAGTTCAGCCATCTTTGCCTTGTCGGGACCGAGATCTCGCCGTAGGCTTGGAGTGTTCGACTGGCTTTTTCGATCTTCACCCTGGGAAGGTTACAGAAGGCATAGCCTCGCAACCTTTCTTCCATCGCGGGTTCTTATCGTCGGTAGAAGCTCGCAAAGCCATTACAACGCAGGCACAACCGAGAAGCGGAAGGGCGAATCCCGTACGAACTCGCTATACGAACTCAATGCCACTGGCACAGACGCCTCCCTCATTCCCACTCCCAACATCCAAGAATGAGAGCCTCGGAACGCACGCTGGATTATAGGGTTTAAGGTGAACAGAGTGAAGACACGAACGAAATTCTACATAGCATTTTTCGTTGCATGGTTCCTGCTGTCGGCGATGCCCATGTTCGCCGATGAGGGCGATCCGCCCAATCCGGTAGCGCGCTTGAGCTACATGGAGAACGCCGTCTCCTTCGAGCCCGCCGGCGAGAACGACTGGAGCCAGGCCACTCTGAACTATCCCCTGACCACGGGAGATCGTCTGTGGACGGACACCAATGCGCGCGCCGAGTTGGAGACCGGCAACGTCGCCATCCGCATGGCGCCGCAGACCGATCTGACCACCACCAATCTCTCCGACCAGTTGATCCAACTCGGACTCGCGCAGGGCACGCTCCGCATCCGCGCCTTCGACTTGCGGCCCGATCACTCCATCGAAGTTGATACTTCTAACGCCGCGCTCACCATTGTGCAGGCGGGAAGCTATCGCATCGAAACCTACCCCGATCAGAACATGACGGTGGTCACGGTCAACAACGGCGCATTGCAGGCTACGGGCAACGGTCTGAATCAAACGGTGGGGAGTGGTCAGGCTCTCCAGCTGACGGGCTCCAACCCGGTGCAGATCAACTGGGTCGCGGTGAACGGCGCCGACGATTTCGACCAGTGGTCGGCCCAGCGCGATCAGAAATATGCCAACGCGCAGGCGCGCCAGTACGTCAGTCCCGAGGTGCCGGGCTATTACGATCTCGATGGCTATGGCACGTGGGCGACGGAAGCGCAGTACGGCCCGGTGTGGTACCCCTCGGCCGTTCCCGTGGGATGGGCTCCTTACCGTTACGGGCGCTGGGTGTGGGTCGAGCCTTGGGGCTGGACGTGGGTGGACCAAGCGCCGTGGGGATTCGCTCCCTTTCACTATGGCCGCTGGGTGCAGGTTGGTCCGCGCTGGGGTTGGCTGCCCGGGCCGGTTGCGGTCGCGCCCATCTATGGGCCGGCGTTCGTCGCCTTTGTTGGGGGTCCGCAATTTTCCGTGGCCTTCGGCACGGGAGGCGTAGCCGCATGGTTCCCGCTGGGGCCGGGCGAGCCCTTCTATCCCTGGTATCACTACAGCCCCGGCTATCTGCGGCAGGTAAACGTCACCAATGTCCGCAACATCAACGTCACGAACATCACCAACGTTACCAACATCAATAACATTCATTATCGCTATCAAACGGTGGCAACCACCGCCGTCAACGCCGAGACTTTTCGTAACGCGCAACCGGTGATGCGCAACCTGGTGCGCGTTGACCCGCAGCAAATTGCCCGCGCCCGAGTCATTCCGCATCCGCAGATCAATCCCACGCCGCGAGCCATTCTTGCAGGATCCAACACCACGCGCCCGCCTGTACCGCTGCAGCGGCCGGCGGTTGTGCAGCATCCTCCGGTGGCAAGTGTTCATGCGGCCGCGCCGCCGAACACCGTGCACAACGTGCCGCCCAGCAGCGTTCGCCCGGTAGTTCCATCAGCTGAGACCGCGCATCCCAATGTGCCGCCGCGTACCACGCCAAGCGAGAATCGCACTCCACCCGACACTGCGAGAACCGCACCGGAGCCTCCCAACAGGAACGTTCCGGAATCGCATGCCACACCGCCTCCGGTGAACAACCGGCCAGTCGAGCCGCCAACGCAAGGCTATCGCGCGGCTCCGCCAACGTCGCGTCCGCCGCTGGTAGCGAACACTCCTCCCCCGACTCCGAAGCTGCCCTATGAGCAGAAAGCGCCGGCCATGGAACAGCACCCGGGACGTCCGCTGGAACCGCAACAGCGCGCCAATATCTCGGCAGGCAAGCCGGCCGGACCGATGATGGATCGCGAAGTTCCACCCCATGCCGGTCCCATGCCGCCGGCTTCGCACTCGGCGCCGTCTTCGCACTCAGCGCCTGGTTCGAAGGAATCGCCTCCGAAGCATTGACAGAGCGATAGAATTCGGTTTGTAGCAGGGTCTGGGTGCCCCATCCTTTCGCTTCTTTTGCGAAAGGAGCCTGCCCTGAGCGAAGCCGAAGGGTGGGAGTGCGGGGTGCGGGGAGTTTGAGACTCTCCTCTCCGCTTGGTGTTTTCAAATTCGCGGACCTTCGGGAGACGAACCCATGCGGTTGCTAGTGTCGGGCCTCTTCATCGCCATTTTCGCGGTCCCCTTTCTCTATGCTCGCGAGGGCGATCAGATTCACGTTGGCCAGCGCATCACGGTCGCGGAAGACGAGGGCGCCGGAGATCTGATTTGCATTGGGTGTTCGATCACCATGCGGGGAAGTTGCGGTGATGTCGTCGCCATCGGAGGTAGCGTAACCATCGACGGCTCCGTAGGCGGCGACGTGGTGGCGATCGGCGGACCAATTCGGCTGGGCGAAAACACCTCGGTAGCCGGCGACGTTGTAACCGTCGGCGGCCGCCTGTTGCGCGATCCCGCAGCGGTCGTCAAGGGAGACGTCAAAGTTCAGTCCGGAGCACTGGTGCTGATCGGGCTTATTCTCGTTCCCTTGATTCCGGTCATCCTCGTCGTTGCTCTGATCGTCTGGCTGCTGGGCCGTAATCGGCCAGCCCCACCCGTCCGGGCGTAGCATTATGATCGACAATCTGTCGAAATTCGGTATCTCGGTTCCGCGACAACTCACTTGTGCCATCGCTGCAAATATCTTCGGCGTCGCCTCGCCAATCGCGGATATAATGAAGCTGCGCTCCCGGACGTGAGATTGCTTTTATCGATGTGTTCCGCCGCGTCTTGAAATCTCAGAGAGCGATGTCTTCATCCGTACCTCCAATTCGTCAAACGAAAAAACCCAACCGCACACCCGCGATTGTCGCGCTGTCGATCTGCCTGTTCTTTCTATTCACCGTCATTTTTGCGCAGGCGACCTTTAAGCTGGGATTTCTCCAACCCGACACTAGCGAAGAGACCATCATCTTCGCGGCGCTTTCGGCGCTGCTCTTTCTGCTCTTCCTGGCGCTGACCTTTGTCTTGCTCCGCACCCTGTTGCGTCTCTATGCCGAGCGCAAGACCGGAGTCCTGGGCTCCAAGTTCCGTAGCCACATGGTGGCAGGCGCATTGCTGTTGTCTCTGGGGCCGGTAATCTTTCTCTTCCTGTTTTCCTACGGACTGCTCAACCACTCTCTGGAGAAATGGTTTTCCCGGCCCTCGGAAGACGTGCAGTATCGCACCAACGTCATTGCTTCTTTGCTGACCGAGTACGCCCAGACCAATGCACGCGATGAGGCCGAGCGCATCGCCGCTACCCCCGACGCGCAGAAGTCATTTCACACCGGCAACTTCACCTCCATCATGGACGAATTCCGGCGCAGTGAGATTACGCTGCAAGGCGGTTTTGCTTTCGCCATCGTGGACGATCGCGCCGAGGGAAGCTTCCATGCTCCTGAGGCCTGGCCTCTGCTGCGCCGCCGCCTGCCGTTGCAAAGCGCCGAGCCGGGACAGGCGAAGGCGTTCGGCATCCATGATCAGACGTACGTACTTGGCCGCGCCCGCGTCGGCAACGATGGCCAGGTATTGGTGGCGATGCCCCTTCCCCCAAACTATTCCGCGACCTTGCGCGACATCGAGCGCAGCCAGCAACAATATTGGGAGCTGCGCATCCAGCGGCGGCGTCTGCGGCGCACCTACCTGGGTTTGCTGCTGCTGATGACGGTGGGAGTTCTGTTCGCCTCGACCTGGCTGGCGCTCTACCTCTCGAAGATGGTCACCCGTCCTCTGGTAGCTTTGGCCGAAGCGACGCAGGAGATCTCGCGCGGCCGCCTTGACTATCGAGTTGACGTTCCCGCGGGCAGCGAGATCGGGCAACTGGTGAAATCGTTCAATCGCATGGCCGCCGACCTGGAAGCCAGCCGCGGCGGCATCGAAGCCTCGCGCCGCGATCTCGCCGACATGAACACCCAGTTGGAGCAGCGCACCCGCCACATCGAGACCATTCTTGAGAGTGTGCCCTCGGGCGTGCTCTCGCTGGATGCGGCGAAGCACATCGTGCACTCCAACGCCGCCGTGCGCCGCCTCCTGCATCTCGACGACCAGCCGTCCGTTTCGACCCAGACTCTTGCCGATCTTTTCCCGGAAGATGCAGTCGCCGATCTCGAGCACATGCTGCGCAAAGCCGACCGCATGGGCAGCACCACCAGCCAGATGGAGATTGTCGCCGCTCGGGTGCACCTGAACGTCGCCGTCACCGTAGCTTCGCTCGGACTTCCCTCGCAGGCTCCGCGCAATGGCAGACAGCGCCTGGGCTACGTTGTCGTGCTCGAAGATCTCACCGATATTTTGCGCGCCCAAAAGCAGTCGGCCTGGCGCGAAGTTGCCCGCCGCATCGCGCATGAAATCAAGAACCCGCTCACGCCGCTTGCTCTTTCCGCCGAGCGTATTCGCCGTCACCTCGACCGCAGTTCACCGCCCGACGCCGCCTCGCTCAAGGTGATTCGCCACTGCGCCACCACCATCAGCTCGTCGGTGGAGACGGTGCGCACGCTGGTGAACGAGTTCTCCGCATTGGCCCGCTTCCCTGCTTCGAAGCCACAACCATCCGACATTAACGAGATCGCCAATCAGGCGCTGGCGCTGTTCGACGGCCGCTTGGACGGTATCCATCTCCAGAGCTTCCTGTCTTCCGACCTGCCTCGTGTGCAGGCCGATCCGGAAGCGGTGAAGCGCGCCATCGCCAATCTCGTGGACAACGCCGCCGAGGCGGTGCAGGACTCGCCGATGAAGGAGATCGTGATCTCCACCGCCCTGGTGGAGGACCGCGATGCAGTCGAGATCGTGATCGCCGACACGGGGTACGGCGTCACCCCGGAAGTGAAGGAGAAGCTCTTCCTGCCTTACTTCTCCACCAAGCGGCGCGGCACTGGGTTAGGCCTCGCCATCGTCAGCCGGATCGTCGAAGATCATCGCGGCACCATACGGGTGGAAGAGAATTCTCCCGTGGGCGCGCGATTCATCGTAGAGTTACCTGTAGCCCAGGAAGTTGCGGTCGCGGCTGGTACCCCGGATGCAAACCATATTGATCGTGGATGACGAATCCCAGATCCGCGGCGCGCTGGAAGGCGTGCTGACGGATGAGGGCTACAAGACCCTGCTCGCCGAAAGCGGCGAGGAATGCCTCGAACTGCTGCGCCACAAATCCGCCGACGTCGTCCTGCTCGACATCTGGCTGCCCGGCATCGACGGTATGGAGACGCTGGAGAAGCTGGTCGAGGGCGAAGATCACCCCGAAGTCATCATGATCTCCGGCCACGGCAGCATCGAGACTGCGGTCCGCGCCACAAAGCTCGGCGCCTTCGATTTCCTGGAAAAACCGCTCTCCATCGAGCGGACATTGATCGTCCTGAAGAACGCCATCGAAGCCAAGCGGCTGCGCAGCGAGAATCTGGAGTTCAAAAAGCAGTTTGTGGCGCGTAGCATCATCGTTGGCGAGAGCATTCCCATCAAGGCTCTGCGCCAGCAGATTTCGCTGATGGCCCCCACCAACGGCCGCGTGCTGATCTACGGCGAATCCGGCACCGGCAAGGAACTGGCGGCGCGCGCCATTCATGCGCAGAGCCTGCGCAAAGACGCGATGTTTGTCGAAGTCAACTGCGCCGCAATTCCCGAAGACCTCATTGAGAGCGAGCTCTTCGGCCATCGCCAGGGAGCCTTCTCCACCGCGACGGCCGACAAGGAAGGCAAGTTCCACAAGGCTGACGGGGGAACGTTGTTCCTCGACGAAGTCGGCGACATGAGTTTGAAGACGCAGTCCAAGGTTCTGCGCACGCTCGATGAAGGCCGCTTCGCTCCCGTAGGCGAAGAAGAGCCGATCACCGTCGATGCCCGCGTCATCGCCGCTACCAACAAAGATCTGGAAGAAGAAATCTCCAAAGGCAATTTTCGCGAGGACCTGTTTTATCGCTTGAACGTAATTCCCTTCTACGTTCCCCCGCTGCGCGAACGCAAAGAAGACATCCCGCAACTGGCGCGTCACTTCCTGAAGGATTTCTCGCAGACTTACAATCGCCGCCCCAAGGAAATCTCCGACGACGCCCTCGACGTGCTGATGCGCTACTCGTGGCCGGGCAATGTTCGCGAACTGCGCAACCTCATCGAGCGCATCGTGATCATGAATCCCACGGTCAGCAAGCTGGAGCGCAAACACCTTCCCACCCTCGTCTATCGCGAAGGCGGACGCCGGACGCTGGGCGACTTCTCCAGCCTGCACCAGGCGCGTGCCGCCTACGAGCGCGACTACATCCTGAAAAAGCTCGACGAAAACCACGGCAGCGTAAGCCGCACCGCCGAAGTCCTCGGCCTCGAGCGCAGCCACATGTATCGCAAGATGAAGGCGCTGGGGATTGCGGTGAAGGAGTAGGTCGGAGATAGACGCCGCCGCGTGTTCGAGTTTGCCGGCTATCTAGCGGTCGAAAAGATCGGTTGCGATAAAGGAGACCTTATCGTAACCGATCCGGGCTGCCCTGAGGATCGCTTGGCGACCAAGCCTCAAATGCTGCTGCGTGAGGAGTGAACACAGGGTCGTCCTTTAATCCGATCGCCTGGCGCCCAACCAACACCTGACCGCTAACGGCGAACCACTGTGATCTCCGCCTCCCCCGACTTGCTGGGGTCGGCGTTACTGGTGGCGACGACGTGGTAGGTCCCCGGCGTCTTCGGGGCGACGTAGACTGCTTGCAGCGATACGGTACCGTTCTCGGCGTGCGCTCCACGATTAATGACGCGTCCGCCTGCATCGCCCTCGCGCACCGACCAGCTCACCTGCACATCGTCGGCGCCGCTGACCGAGGCGGCCAGATCGCACGCCTTCCCCGCAACTACCTTTGCGGTGGCCGGCGTAACCGTCACCTCGATCTCCGACGCAGGAGCCGCGTTCTTTGGCGGCACCGAGGAGCGCACCATCCACACCGCAACTCCGGCGCCCACCGTGAGGAGAATCACGATGAGGATTTCGAGCACCGGCAATCGCGCCTTGCGCGGAGCAGGACTGACCCTGTATGGGGTTTCCAGTTCAGCCGGCGCTGAGGTTCGAGCCGGCGATCCAAACAAACTGGAGGTTCCAGAGCCAAAGGTGCCTAGAGGCATGTTTTCGGGGAAGGGCTTCTCCGCCTCCGCGGCTGGCGCCAATTGTTCTTCCACAGCTTCGAGCTTCGGCGGCGGACTCGGCATTACCGCGTCGGATTCGAGCGGCTCCTTGGGAAGCGGCGACCCGCATTTGCGGCAAAAGTTGTCTTCGCGATCGATGCGCTGGCCGCAGGTTGCGCAGAAGCTAGCCCACACTTCCATTTATTGCCCCTGCTGCTGCGTCAGCATGACGACGTCGGTATTGGAATGTCCTCGCGCCAGCGCCAGCCTCTTGTTCTTCCAGTCGTAATCGTAGCCGTAGATGGTAAGGGCGTCGAAGCTGGTCATGTGAGTGATGACGTTGCCGCCAATCGTCTGCATCACCATGTTCGACACGCCTTTGTCGGTGACCGGATAGTAAAGCGCCTGTCCGTCCGGCGAGTACTGGAAGAAATTCGAAATCGTCGAGCTGGGCGGAAATGTCTTCACCGGCAATCCACCCGAGGCGGGAAAAATTCCGATCACCGCTTTGTAATTCACGCCTGTGCCCTCGGTGGTAAGAGCGGCAATCTGCTGCCCATCGGGCGAGACCGCGCCAAAGTCGGAAACCCTGTCGGTCACCCGCTTGGCCTCGCCTCCCGTGATCCCCATCTTCATCAGCACCTTCTTGCCGTTATCGACCGTGGTGTAGAGGAAGTACTTGCTATCCGGCGAGCAGGAGGCGCCCTGGTCCAGCTTGCCTTTGGTCAGCACGGTGGCAGCGCCGCTTTGCAGATCGAGCCGCCAGATGTTGATGGCTTTGGTCTGCTTGTTAGGCATGTAGAACAGCGCGCTCGCGCCATCGGGGCACACCGACAGTCCCCCCATCGGCAGGTGCTCCTGATAAAGAATGCTGCGATTCGAGCCGTCGCCGTTCATGATGGCGATGTGCCCGTCGTAATCCATCGCGACCAGGCGTCCGTCCGGCATCCATCCCACCGCGATATCGCCATGATCGTCAATCTGCTTCACCGTGGCCTCGGCGCCCGGAGTCGTGCTCATGGTGTACACGCCGGCTTGCGGAACGATCTGGATGGCGACCAGCTGCTTGCCGTCCTTGGTAATTCCCAGCGTGAGATTGCTGTAGGAGTTCAGGTCGTTGGTGATGCGATGCAGCTTGCCGGCAGAGAGGGCTATCTCTCCCACTTGTCCATTCCAGTCGCTGTTGGCGTCATGGAAGATCAGGATCAGATGCTGATTGTCCGGCATCCACGCCGGCTTCTGCATGATCGCGGTTCCGGCGTACACCGTCTTCTCTTTGCCGTTGGCGGGATTCAGTACGACGACCCTGCCCAGGTTTTGACTGCCCGGGTCCAGCACGGTCGCCGCGATTGCCTTGCCGTCGGGAGACCACGCCGGGTCGGAATATCCGGGCAGCGGCAGGCGCGCCAGCACACGCTCTCCGGTGCCGTCAGCTTGCGCGATGATGAGCTTGGCGCTGGCATCGGACGAACTGTCGCGCAGGTACACCATCTGCTGCCCATCGGGCGAAAAGCTCACCGCGCTGTCCACGTCATCCACCAGCTTGCGGGGTGATCCGCCCAGCACGGGGATCTGGTAGAGAAATCCGACGCCGGGATGTTGCGGCTCGACGCGCATGAAATAGAGAAAGTCCCCGTTGGGCGAAAACGTCAGGCCGCGATAGATGACTTCCGTGGCCGGCATGATCTGCGCATTGCTGCCGGTCGCCACGTGGCGCATCCACAGACTCTGCTGCCCCTGTCCTTCGTCCACTACGTTGACGACGTACTTACCGTCGGGCGAGATGGTGGCCAGCAGCGCTTTGCCCGAGCTGGTCAGCTTCTCCATCGTCATGTTCTGGAAAGGACTCGGCCCTGAATCGCCACGCCAGACTGCAAATCGCTTGTAGAGCCCGTAGAGCCCGGCTGCCACCATCAGAAGGCTCAGCACCAGGACCAGATTCACTCCGCTCCGGCGATGGCGCGAGGTATCGTAGGCTTCGGTTGCGCCGGAGCCAGGCTTGACGATGCCGCCGCCAGCCGCCGGGATCGTCGCCGAAGAAGCTGCCGCCACGGCAGCGCGCGACGACCGCCCTGCGCTGTCGCGCTTCAGCCGCTTCAGATCGGCCCGCATCTCAGCCGCGCTCTGGTAGCGTAACTCCGGGTCTTTCTCCAGCGCCTTGTCAATAATCTCAACCAGCTTGGCCGGAACGTTCGGATTGAGCTCGGCCGGCGGCCGCGGATCGCGGTCGAGAATCCCCTGGAAAATTACCGCCGACGTATTGCCGTCGAACGGGAGCTTGCCGGTCGCCATCTCGTACAGGATCGCGCCCAGCGAAAATAAATCGCTGCGCCCGTCTAGCTCTTCTCCCCGCGCCTGCTCGGGAGACATATAGGCCACCGTGCCAACCGCAGTTCCAGGCGAGGTAAGGTGCAATGGCGCTGCAGTCACGGCATTCGGGGCCACGGTCTCCAGAGCGGCGCGCCGGTCGTGGGTCAGTTTCGCAAGTCCGAAATCGAGAATCTTGGCCTGTCCGCGCGTGGTGAGAAAAATGTTGGCCGGCTTCAGATCGCGATGCACGATGCCCTTGCCGTGCGCCACGTCGAGCGCATCCGTAATCTGCACGCCAATGTCGAGAATCTTATCCAGCGGCATCGGATGGCCGTCGATCTTCTCGTCCAGACTTTGGCCTTCCAGCAACTCCATGGCGATGAAGTGCTGTCCGTCGCATTCCTCGATGGCGTAAATCGTACAGATGTTGGGATGGTTCAGTGCCGACGCCGAGCGCGCTTCCTGCTTGAAGCGCTCCAACGCGTAGGGATCCTGCTCAAAATCCCGCGAGAGAAACTTAAGCGCGATGTGGCGGCCCAGCTTACTATCTTCAGCTTCATACACCACACCCATGCCGCCAGCGCCCAGCTTGCGAACAATCGTGTAGTGCAGAACGCTTTTCCCTACCAGGGTTTCCAAACTTTGTATCTCCGGTTATTCGACTCTATTGTGGCACGAAAGCAGCCGTCAAGGATGGGGCAATGGGGGCTCCGAGGGTTTCACCTCTACGTTTACCCGGTACGGCGTGACACTCTGCTCCGCTGGTCGCAAACAGCAAAAGCCACCCTGGCAAGGGGTGGCTTTTCCCTATCACAAACTCCCGTGACGACGATCAGGCGGCAACACCCTTCGGACGGCTCCGTCAAC
>JBARGS010000077.1:0-15357 GCA_049798495.1 Candidatus Korobacteraceae bacterium
CTCGCGGTGCGTGAGTTGCAGGCCGGCAGCGCAACGGGCCCGTCATGGGAGATGATCGAGATCGCGAAGATCTACACCAGCGGCGGCGAGTATTACCGCGCCTTGCAGGCGCTGAAGCGCGCCATCACTGGATACTTCTCCATGGATGTCAACGCGCTGCCCGAGCCCTACTGGCAAGGGCTGTTTCCGCGCCCCTACTGGGATGCGCTGCGAACCTACTCGGAACAGAACGGACTGGATCCGTATCTTGTCGCATCGCTGATACGCCAGGAGTCGGAGTTCAATCCCAGCGCCATCTCGCACGCCAATGCCTATGGGTTGATGCAGTTGTTGCCGCGAACAGGGAAGGGCGAAGCCAAGAAGACGGGCGTCTCGCACTACAGCACCGACTCGCTCCTCGATCCTACGACGAACATCGAGCTTGGCACCCACTACTTCCGCCAGATGGTCGATGAGTTCGGCGGTCAGGTTGAGTATGCGCTGGCGGCCTACAATGCCGGCGCCGAGCGCGTGCAGGACTGGCGGTCTTCCGGCAATTATCGCGACGTGGACGAGTTCGTCGAATCCATCCCATTCACCGAAACCCGCGAGTACGTGCAAGCCATCGTGCGCAACGCCGAGGTCTATAAGAAGGTGTATGGAACACCGTAAGGCAGCTATCAGCTATCAGCCGTCAGCCGTCAGCCGTCAGCCGGAACTAAGAGCTAGGTTAATGGGTCTTGAACTCAGACCTGTGGCAGTCAGAGCTGATGTTACGTGCACGAATTTGTTGGATCATTATTGCTGGCGCATCAGGGTCGATCTCGCGATGACTCTAGCCGCAGAGCGGCGTCACGATTTGGCAAGAGGCGCAAGCCCTGCACACTGAATCCGAGAGCGGCACCGTTATTTCTTCCCGTACTGCTCGATTCAGTGGATGGGCGCCGGCGAGACAGACCAATTGGGGGCGGACCGCGCGAAGGGGTCGCGTCCTAGCCGCAACGCGGCGGGATGAAGTTAGGCGGGGGCGTCAGCCCCCGTTGACGAAGAAGATTTATCCGGAGCTGCAGAGCGGCGACACTCCGCCCGGCGCGACACAAACCGCTCCGGTGGATTCTTAACCCAACTTAACCCAACACGTACTCCGCTGAATGCTCCAACCCGGATTTGTCCAACATGGCCAGATATTCGCTCTCAAAGCTCCGTTTCGCATGATGGACCTCTTGCCGCTCAATGTACCTTCTGACAATTTCCACCTGCGACGGGCTGACGCTGATCGCGGCATACCCGTCCTGCCACGCGAACCCGCGTTTCTTCTCATTAAGATGGCGGGACGAGTTTGCCTTTAGATCCCGCATCAGCTGGGCGACTGTCAAACTGGACGACAGGCCAACGAGAATGTGAACATGATTTGCCGTTCCGCCAATAGCAAGCGTGTCGACGCCACGATTGCGGGCGATTCCGCGAAGATAGGTCCAGAGTTTCTCCGGTTCGGAAATCAGCGCTTGCCGCCCCTTAGTGCTGAAAATACAGTGAACCAGAATTTTGGTGTAGGTATCGGCCATGATCGGAGATTATTCGGGGAGAATGCGGAGAATCGGTGAGGTCGATCACGTCCTGAGGTGTCGCCGCTCTGCGGCTCGAGTTTCTTGCTTGGCCTACCCGGCGCTCACGCGCCGGGCTAACCCCATCCCGCCGCTTTGCGGCTAGAGCGCTCGAGAGATCGGGCTCTCGTGCGCATGAAACAATGATCCGACAATTCCTTCCGGCAGGATCGGATACCGCTGGCACTGGCTCAAATTCACGCCCCCTTTGCCAACTTCAAAGGTTTAGCTGACGGCTGACAGCTAGATCTTCACCGTTTCGTTCGCCGACTTGGCAAAGATAATCTCCGATACCAGCAAAATCGCGCCGATCACGATGGCACTGTCGGCAACGTTGAAGGCTGGCCAGTGATAGCTGCCGACGTAGAAGTCGAGAAAATCCACGACGTGTCCGCTGACCATGCGGTCCCACAGATTGCCGGTCGCGCCGCCGAGAATGAGCGAGAGTCCTATCGTTGTTGTGCTGAGAGCGTGACTATTTTTCCATAGCAGGGCGGAGACGATGAGCAACGCGACCACCGAGAAGCTCACCAGCGCTCCGACTTTCCATTGCGCCGACGACTCGGCAAACAATCCGAACGCGGCGCCGGTATTCTCGACATGCGTCAGGCGGAACAGCCCGGGCACCACCAGCACGCTGTCACGCAGAGGGATATTGCTGGCTACGGCCCACTTGGTCAGCCGGTCGAGCAGCACAACTGCGGCCGCAATGAAGAAGAAATACTTGCGCATGAACCGTCTTGGCCTCGTGCTTCCTCTCGGCAAAGTAACTACCCGCCTCTGTTAGACGCTCCGGCTCTGCGGAGAGAAGCACCTGAACCTGTCCCGGATCAGGTTATCGTGCCTCCGCCGTAGCTTCGATTTCCGACAAGACCGCGCTGCACCGCTCACACACGGTGGGATAATTCTTGTCTTCGCCCACGTGCGTCGAGTAGTTCCAGCATCGCTCGCACTTCTGTCCCGGCGCTTTGCTTACCGTGATCGTAAGCCCGGCGTCGCCATTGCTCGCCGGCGCCTTCTCCAGAATCACATCGGACACAATAAACAGATATCGCAGCTGATCTTGGTAGCGCTCCAGCACTTGATACATGATCCCGGGAGCGGCCAGCCGAACCTGCGCCTCCAGGCTGCTGCCGATCTGCTTCTCCGCTCGCGCGGCTTCCAGCGCCTTCAATGCCTCGTCGCGAACCGACAAGAGCGTCCGCCAATCAGACTCCATCGCAGCCACATTGAAGGACGCAGGCATGGCGCCAGTCAAATCCTCCGGGGCAGGGAAGAGCGTCAAGTGAACACTGTCGGGGCGTCCCGTGGTCGCCGGCAGGAAACCCCAGATCTCCTCGGCAGTAAAGCTCATCACCGGAGCCAGCAGCCGCACCAGCGCATCGCCCAGTCGCCACAGGGCCGTCTGCGCCGAACGCCGCGCCACGGATTTCGGCGCCGACGTATACAGCCGGTCCTTCAGCACGTCGAAGTAGATGGCGCTGAGATCGACGATGCAAAAATCCTTCAGCCGCTGATACAGCCGATGGAAGGTAAAGCTGTCATAGTGCTCGCGTACGTCTTTGGTCACCTCGGCAGCACGCAGCAGAATGTACTGATCCAGCGGGTGCATTTCGGCGAACGCGACACTGTCACGCTCGGGATCAAAGCCTTCCAGATTGCCGAGGATATAGCGGAACGTATTGCGGATCTTGCGATAGCTGTCTGCGATGCGCTGCATCAGCTCGTCGGACGCCATCACGTCCTCGCGGAAGTCCACCGAGGCCACCCACAGACGCACGATTTCCGCGCCCAGCTTGTCCGAGATTTCCACCGGGTCAACCGTGTTGCCCAGCGATTTGTGCATCGCCCGGCCCTGCGGATCGAGCGTCCACCCTGCCGTTGCAGCGCTGCGGTAGGGTGCCTTGCCCCTCGTCGCCACGGCACAGAGCAGGGAAGACTGGAACCATCCGCGATGCTGGTCGCCGCCCTCGAAATATAGATCGGCGGGCCAGGGAAGCTCCGGCTCGTGTCCCAGCACGACAGCGTGGCTCGAACCCGACTCGAACCACACATCGACGATGTCCATCTCCTTGCGAAACTTCGTGCTCCCGCACTTCGCGCACTTCATTCCGCTGGGAAGAATCTCCTCCGCCGGATACCGGTACCAGGCGTCGGCGCCCTCACGCGCAAACAGGTGAACCACCCACTCATTGACCGCACGCTCGTTCAGGAATTCGTTGCAACCCTCACACTGAAACATCGCAATCGGCACGCCCCAGACTCGCTGCCGCGAGATGCACCAGTCCGGACGGCTCGACACCATGTTGGCGATGCGCTCTTCGCCCCACGCCGGGTCCCACTTCACCTTCTTGATCTCTTCCAGCGCACGCGTGCGCAGTGTGCCTCCGGGGATTTTTCCTTCCATCGAGATGAACCACTGCTCAGTGGCGCGAAAGATGATGGGATTGTGGCAGCGCCAGCAGTGCGGATACGAGTGTTCGATCTTCTCGAAACCCAGCAACACGCCGCGGCTCTTCAGCAGCTCGACGATCAGCGGATTCGCCTTGAACACCTGCAACCCCTGATACTCCGGCAAACCGTTCCGCAGAATGCCCGCATCATCCACATCGCAATGCAGGTCGAGGCCATATTTCACTCCGGTATTGAAGTCGTCAGCGCCATGCGCCGGAGCCGTATGCACCGCGCCGGTTCCGGTATCCATGGTGACGTAGTCGCCCAACACGCCGAGAATGCTGCGATCCAGGAAGGGATGGGCAAACGTCGCGTACTCCAGCTTCGAGCCGGGAAACGACGCCAACTCCTTCGGCTCACCCAGCGAGCACTTGTCGATGGTCTGCTGCGCCAGCTCCTTGGCGGCGATGTAGACCCACTCTCCGGTATCGAGCGCGACATACTGCGCGTCGGGAGCGAAGGTCACCGCCATTGACGCAGGCAGCGTCCACGGCGTCGTGGTCCAGATGATGGTTGCCACATTCTTCTTGCCCGCCAACGCCGGATCGATCTTCGCCGGATCGCTGGTGAGCGGATAACGCACCCAGATGCTGGGACTGGTATGCATCTCGTATTCGACTTCGGCCTCAGCCAGCGCCGTCTTGTCATGAACGCACCAGTACACCGACTTCAGGCCTTTGTAGACCAGCCCCTGCTCGTAGCAGGAATAGAACGTCTCCAGCACTACACTTTCGTACTGCGGATCCATGGTGGAGTACGGCTGCTCCCACCGTCCCAGGATGCCCAGCCGCTTAAACTGCGAGCGCTGCAAATCGAGATACTTTTGCGCATACTTCCGACACTCTTCGCGCACCGCCAGCGGATCGAGGTCGAGCTTCTTGCGCCCCAGTTGATCGTCCACCTTGATCTCGATGGGCAGCCCGTGGCAGTCCCAGCCCGGCACATACGGCGCATCGAAACCCGCCATGTTGCGGCACTTTACGACGAAATCCTTCAGGGTCTTGTTGAGTGCGGTGCCCAGGTGAATCGGCCCGTTGGCATACGGCGGCCCGTCGTGCAGAACATAGAGTGGCTGCCCCTTATGTGCCTCGCGGATGCGGTCGTAGATCCGCGTCTTCTCCCAATGTTCGAGCAGTTTAGGCTCGTTCTTAGGCAAATTCGCCTTCATGGAGAAGTCGGTTTTAGGCAGATTCAACGTTGATTTCAGATCGAGCGGCAATGCCAGTATCTCCCGCCTGCTTATGACTGCACGATGAAAGTGTGCAAGCTATCTCTATCATTATAGGGAGCGGCAAAATCCACGTCTATTGGCAGCTTCCGCAGGGTTTGTAATGGCGCTCGCCTTTATTACCCAGATTCGTCTTAAGGAAATGTGGGGCATCGCACAACGAGTCGGTCCGTCGAGCATCTAAGATAAAAAGCTGAGCTACACGTTGGCCGTAACGCGTGTGATCGGCCGGAATTGGCGGATTGTGGCGATGAGTACTGGAATCGAAATTCCCAGCCCGGTTGCAGCAGTGGAAGACGGCCAGCGTGACCGAAGGACTAGAGACGAGTTTATGGCTAACCCGATCCTGATTCCCCCGTCCCAGCAAGAAGAATTGCACCTGCTTCCGAAGACCACCATGGACGAGTCCCTGTGGAGCTCGCTGACGAGCAACATTCGGGCCGCGTTCTTTCCCGAGAAGTTGCCTCCATTGCAGTTGACCTCCCGGCCGGTGAAGGTTCGCGACATCTGGGGCCAGGACAGCTACAAGACGGAGAGCGCCAGCCTCTCGCTGGTAGTCCACGTCGCCATGGTCGGCGGTCTGATTGCCATCTCCATCATGGGCGCGCGCGCGGTAAAGAATATCGAGAAGCCCAAGGAGACGGTGACGCTGATTGCTCCCGACCTGACGCCGCAATTGCCCATGACCCACAAGAAAGAGCAATCGTCAGGTGGCGGAGGCGGTGGCGGCGATCGCGACAAGCTGCAAGCTCCAAAAGGGAAGCTGCCCAAGCTGGCGATGGAGCAGATCACGCCCCCGGCGATCGTGATTCGCAACGATCACCCGAAGCTTCCGGTCGAGCCGACAGTGGTTGTGCCGCCGCAGCTCAAGCTGGCTTCCAACATGCCGAACATCGGCAATCCGTTGACCGCGATTCCGTCCGGGCCGCCCTCGAATGGCACCGGTAGCGGCGGAGGCATTGGCTCCGGATCAGGCGGAGGCGTCGGCTCTGGTACCGGCCCAGGCGTTGGTCCGGGTCACGGCGGCGGCATTGGCGGAGGCGTCTTCCGCGTTGGCGGCGGCGTCTCGGCTCCGCGTGCGCTCGATACTCCCGATCCCGACTATTCCGAAGAAGCTCGCAAGGCAAAGTATCAGGGCACCTGCGTTCTGTGGCTGATCGTCGATCCCGAAGGCAAGCCGCGCGATATTAAGGTAGCGCGAGCCCTGGGTATGGGTCTGGACCAGAAGGCCATCGAAGCGGTTCGTAATTGGAAGTTTTCGCCCGCAATGAAGGACGGCAAGCCGGTCGCGGTACAGATCAATGTCGAGGTGAACTTCCACCTGTACTAATCGGAATTTCGCGGTGACATGGAAAAGGGGGCGATCGCCCTCCTTTTTTGTTCAAATTGTTTCGCGCGGCGCGCTACAGCTTAGTCAGATAGTTGACGATGTCCGGCGACGTCCAATCCGTCGCGCCAATAAACTTCCGGACAATCTTCCCATCGCGGTCGATGATATAGGTCTCGGGAAACTTGAATGTCCCGTAGACCTCATTGGTCTTCCGCTCGACGTCGCGCACGGTGAGCAGATCCACATTGTGATCGTGAACAAACTGCTTATACGCGCCGTCGTCGGCATCTTCGCTTACCGCGAGAATTGTGACCTTGTCGCCCAGCTGTTTTTGCAACTGCACCAGCGACGGCATCTCCTCGATGCACGGCGGACACCACGTTGCCCAGAAGTTCAACACTACAGGCTTGCCGCGTAGCTGACTCAGTTGCACGGTATGTTGCGAGTCGGTGAGCGTGAAATCGGGTGCGGCGCTGCCGATGCGAGGCGGATGCGAGCCGCTGTTGCACGCGGCTAGGAAAATCAATCCCAGGACTAAGCTGCAAGAGAAGAAGCGCTTCACACCCCCTATAATAATCGAGGCGGCCATCACGTTGACCGATCAACCTCAAACCGGCGGTGCAACTTTCGTGGACACGCAGACGGCCCCGGATGTCTCCATCATCATTCCCGCGCGCAACGAAGAGTGCTGCATTGCCGATTGCCTTCGCTCCCTGGCCACGCAAGAGGGCGCCAACTATGAGGTCATTGTTGTCGATGATGATTCCACCGACGGCACGCGTCGCATCGCGGAGAGCTTTCCGGTACGCGTGATTGTCCCTGGTCCTTTGCCGCCGGGCTGGAGTGGCAAATGCAATGCCGCTTGGACCGGCGCCAAAGCCGCGAAAGGGAAGTGGCTGCTCTTCACCGACGCCGACACTAAACATTCCCCAAGGTCGATCTCCAGTGGACTGCACGAGGCCCGGAACTACGGAGCCGCGCTGCTCTCGTACTCGCCTAGGCAGGAGGTCCACAGCTTTGCCGAGCGCGCGCTCATGCCGGCGATTTTCGCCGAATTAGCCATGACCTATCCGCCCAAAGATGTGTGCGATCCGAAGTCGCCGGTCGCTGCGGCTAATGGCCAATACCTGCTCATCCGGCGCGACGTCTACGACGCCATAGGCGGACATGCCGCCGTCGCAACTGCGATCTTGGAAGACGTGGAACTGGCGAAGCGAGTGAAGCAAGCTGGATACCCACTGCGCTTTCGCGTTTCCGAGGTGGTCAGCACCAGAATGTACCGCGACTTCCCCCAGATGTGGGAGGGCTGGACAAAAAATCTGGCGCTGCTGTTTCCCCATTCACGAAGGCTTGCCCTCAGCCGCCTGATCGAATTCGGGGCTATCGTGGCGTGTGCCGGAATCGCCATTCTAAAATTGGCGAGAGGCGAGTGGCTCCTGGGCACGATCGCTGTTTCCATCGCGGCTGTACTGGTATTTTCCCTGACGCGACGAATCCGCCAAGCCCATTTCGATTGGCTTTCGAATAGCTTGGCAATTCTAGGTCTGCCCCTTTTCGCAATCCTTTTGCTCAACTCTGACATCTCTCATAGACGAGGTTCGGTGCGCTGGAAAGGACGTGAATACGGTACTAAAGATGTCGCTCCTAAAACCGAGCCCGACAACGCGTGCGAATCGAAACTCCAGCCCGCAGGGCGGAATAACTTAGCCCAGCACGGAGCGAAGCGGAGTGCTGGGTAACGTGGTAAATGAATCCGAGTCCCGTAGGGACGACAGCCGTTCTCTCTGCGGCATAGACGTTTTTTCGAAATCTTATGGTCTACCTAACCCGCAAGTGTGAATTCTCAGCCTCGCATTACTACCACAATCCCGAATTCACGGCGGAGGAGAACCAGCGCGTCTTCGGCAAGTGCGCCAACCTCAACGGGCACGGCCATAACTACACCCTGGAAGTCACGGTGAAGGGAGAGATCGATCCCCGCACCGGCTTCGTCGTCGATCTCAAAGAGTTAAAGGAAATTTTGAACCGCGAGGTGCTCGAGGCGCTGGATCACCGGCATCTCAACAAAGAGGTGCCGGAGTTCGCCCAGCAGATTCCGACCACGGAGAACCTCGCCATCGCCATCTGGAATCGGTTGCAGAGCAAGCTGCACGTGGCCAAACTTCATCGGGTCCGCGTTTACGAATTGCCCGATCTATTCGTCGACTTCTACGGAGAAGCATGAAGGCCTATCTGACGCGGCGTTATCTCTTCTCGGCTTCGCATCGCTTGCACAGCGACCAGCTGTCGGAGGAAGAAAATCGCGCCGCCTACGGTAAGTGCAATAACCCTCATGGCCACGGGCACAATTACGCTTTGGAGGTCACGGTGAGCGGACAGGTCGAGCCCCAGACCGGCATGATCTGTAATCTGGTTGATCTGGACGAAGCGGTCCACCGTCAGATCCTGGAGCGCTTCGATCACGAGAACCTGAACCATTGCGCCGATTTCGAGTCGCTGGTCCCGACCACGGAAAACCTGAGCGAGGTCATCTTCAACATTTTGAAGCAAAGCTTTAACGCTGCTCATCTTGAAAAGGTGCGGCTGGAAGAGACCATGATGAACAGCTTCGAGTATGCCGGAGGAGCGGAGTTGAAAGTATGAGGTCCTGCTCTCCCACCCTACGCCAGAGGCAGGCGTAGGGTGGGGCACCCGCACCCGAGTTGGAAGCTCAGAGCTCGAAGGTCGTCGCTAATTATGAAAGACACCATCGAATCCCCGACTATTACCAGCGCCAGCTTCGAAGAGCTGGCGCGCGAGATGCTCGTCCGTCTGGGCGAGCAACCCGACCGGGAAGGCCTCATCCGCACACCAGAACGTTATGCCAAGGCGCTGCGCGATCTCACCCGAGGCTATCGCGACGATCCCGAGCATATCTTGCAAGACGCTCTCTTCAGCGTCGACTATGACGAGATGGTCATCGTCAAAGACATCGAGATGTTCAGCCTTTGCGAACATCATATTCTGCCGTTCTTCGGCAAGGTGCACATCGCCTACATCCCCAAGGGCAAAGTCATCGGCCTCAGCAAAACCGCCCGCTTGGTCGAAGTGTTCGCCCGCCGCCTGCAAGTGCAGGAGCGGCTCACGGTGCAGATCGCCGAGACGATTCAGAAGGCTATCCAGCCGCTGGGAGTAGGCGTGGTCATCGAAGCGCGCCACCTCTGCATGATGATGCGCGGCGTGGAGAAACAGCATTCCGCGACCGTGACGTCATCGATGCTTGGCGCTTTTCGCGCCCAGCAGACGCGCCAGGAGTTCCTCTCCTTGATTCACGCCAGGAATACAAACGGAATCTAATCGATGGCTGCGAAGAAAACGCAGTCTCCGGTGCGAACCAACTCAAAGTCGCGGCCCCAGAACGCGCGACTGCTGGGCAAAGTTGCCGTCGTCACCGGCGGCAGCCGGGGAATCGGCTACGCCATCGCGCAGACCTTCGCCGCCGAAGGTTGCAGCGTGATTATCACCGGCCGCGACAACAAGACGCTAGCAAAGAGCGCCGCGGCAATCTCAGCCCAACTTCCGAAGGCGCTTCGCAGCCGCGCAGAGGTTCTTGCCCAAGCCTGCGATGTGCGCAATCCGTACGATGTAAACGCATTGTTTGCGATGATCAGGAAGCGCTTCAAGAAACTGCACATTCTGGTGAACAATGCCGGCATCACGCAGCCGGTTCTTTCCGTCGAACAAACTCCGCTGGAGTTGTGGCGCGACGTACTCGATACCAATCTCACCGGCATCTATCTCTGCACGCGAGCGGCTCTGCCGTTCATGCAGGCAGGCTCGACCATCGTCAACAATCTCTCAGCGGCCGCCCGCCAGGTCTTCCCCAACTACGCCGCCTATAGCGCAGCCAAGCGCGGCGCACTCGGTTTCACCCTGTCGCTGCGCGAGGAACTGATCCCGCGCGGCATTCGTGTGGTGGCGCTCATGCCGGGCGCCACCGCCACCGACATGTGGGACCAGATCATGTCCAACGCTCCTCGCGATCGCATGATGGATGTGAACAGCATCGCGCAGACGGTCCTTCACGCCGTTCTGCTGCCGCCGAACGTGAACCTCTCCGAACTAAGCCTCGATCCCACCGGCGGAGCGCTGTAAAGACGCTCTTCGCTCGACGCTTTTCGCCATTCGCTGTTCGCTCTTCTCGCGTGGTGCTGGCTTCGACGTATTCTGTCCTCTCGGTGATCATTAGGTGGGCGGAAACGCGTTCAATAGCCGTCTGCTAAAAGCTAAGAGCTAACGGCTAAGAGCCAACCGCTAAGAGCGAAAAGCGAACAGCGGCTTTACAGCCCGTAGTGATACCGCCGCGTTCGGGCAGGGAAGAGCTTGATGAGGAAAATCCCCGCGAGAAAGCCTCCCACGTGAGCCCAGAAGGCAATACCGCTGCTGTTGCCCCCGCTGTGCGCGATCGACGTGGCCGCGCCACTGAGGAACTGCGCGATGAACCAGTAGCCGAGCACGATCCAAGCCGGCAGCCACATGAAGAACACAAAGAAGAATGGAACCAGAGTCAGCACGCGCGCCCGCGGATAGAGCACGAAATACGCTCCCATCACCCCGGCGATGGCACCGCTGGCGCCCACGCTGGGCACGGTCGAGCCGATATTAAATAACGTGTGCAGCAGCGTGGCCGCAATCCCGCTGGTGAAGTACAACACCAGGTAGAGAGTGTGTCCCAGGTAATCTTCCACGTTGTCGCCAAAGATCCACAGCGCCCACATGTTGAAGATCAGGTGCAGCCACGACCCGTGCAAAAACATCGAGGTGAAGACCGGCAGAATGGCCGCCATCGGCGGAATATAGCGCGCGCCGAGTCCGGAAATCAGATCCCACGGTACGTAGCCGTGATTGAAGAGGACGATGGTAAAGCGCGCCGGCACCATGCCGAACACGAAAACCAGGCTCTGACGGTTGGTGGGCCCGATGTATACCTCAAACAGGAACACCACGCAGTTCAGGATGAGCAACACGTAGTTAATGTAGGGAGTACCGACCCGGGGCGCGTCATCCTTCAGCGGAATCATATCTGGCGGTACCGCTGGTCCTGGCAGGGAAGCGGATTCCCTCTCCAGAGCCGGTTACGGGCAAATTTGACCAAACAACCTGCGAACCTCCACGATAGCAGAACGATGCCTTTGAATGGTGTGATGGTAGTCGATAAACCTGCAGGATGGACGTCACACGACGTTGTGGCCAAGGCCCGCCACCTCCTGGGCGAGCGATCGATCGGTCATCTGGGAACCCTCGACCCCATGGCCACCGGCGTCTTGCCCCTGGTCTTGGGCCGGATGACGCGGCTGTGCCAGTTCTATTCGGCCTCGGAAAAGGCCTACGAGGGCACCATCCGACTGGGAGTCGTCACCGACACCTATGATGCCGATGGCGAAGTTCTGGGCGAACCCCGGATAATTAAGGTAACGCTTGAGCAAATCTCTGCTGCAACCCTGGATTTCATAGGCCAGCTCCAGCAGGTCCCGCCGCCTTTCTCGGCCAAGAAGATCCACGGAGTTCCCGCCTACAAGCTGGCCCGACGCAAGCAGGCAGTCGAGTTGCAGCCTGTCCAGGTTGAAGTCAAGGCGTTTGTCGTTGTCGGGTTTCAGCGTGACCTGATCGAGTTCCGCTGCCGGGTCTCGTCCGGTACCTATGTCCGGAGCATCGCCCACGAGCTAGGGCAGAAGCTGGGCACGGGAGCGCACCTGGCCAGTCTGCGCCGCACCACCGTGGCGGAATTCACCCTCGAGCGAAGCCACACCCTGGAGCAAATCGCCGAGGCCGCCGCCAAAGGGGCAATCGAAGAGTTGCTGGTTCATCCGCGACGCATTCTGCCGCAGATCCCGTGCGTCACCGCCACCGAGGAGGACATCGGCAAGATCCGCCACGGCCGCACCGTGAACCTGCCGGAGATGTCGCGCTCCCCCTGGGTCAAGGTCTTCGCCGGCCAAACTGAACTGGTCTGCCTCGCCAGCCGGGTCGCTGGGACGCTCTTCCATCCCAAGGTGGTGCTGATCTGAGGGCCTGATGACTATTCTCATTGGTGCATCATATGACAAATTGTGATGTACAATGTCTGTATGCGAACCACCATCACCATGGATGAGGAGACAGCGGAGATCGCAACTCAATACGCGCGCAGCCGCGGCGTGTCTCTTAGCAAAGCCATCTCAGAGTTGATCCAGCGAGGAACCCGCCCCCGAGCCCGCATCAAGTATGTTGATGGATGGCCGGTATTGGATCTCCCGAAGCGGACGGAGCCCCTTACGAGTGAGCGGGTGAAGGAGTTGGAGGAAGATTGGTAAGCGCGTCCTTGCTTGACGTCAATGTCCTTCTTGCATCCAGCGACGAAGGGCATGTGGCTTACAACCGGATACATGCCTGGTTACACGAATCTGCCGGGGAGCCGTGGGCCACATGTCCACTGACGCAAGCCGGGTTCGTCAGGATTATCTCCAATCCGAGCTTCCACCCCCGTCCCGTCAATGTCACTGAAGGGCTGGAACTGCTTTCAGCGATCACTCAGCGTCCCGGTCATCGCTTCTGGGCAATGGACATCAGCCTTATGGAGGCGGTGCAGCCGTTCCAGGAGCGGCTCTTCGGGCATCGCCAACTCTCCGATGCCTACCTGCTCGGCCTCGCCATCAAAAACAAAGGACGCCTCGTGACACTCAACCGGGGCATCAGGGAATTGGCAGGTAGCGCCTTTGCAGATCGCGTCCTGGTTCTTCAGTAGCAAGGCTTCAATTTCAATAGTGCCAGCGGTTACTTAATGTCCGATAACAGATATTATGTTAACTTGCTTGTAGGTCGCTGAAATTGCGTCTTGCCGACCCGCGCCCTCTATTTCCGTGCCCGTCCGACTGGATTCCTGAAGTCTTCCCTCAGCTCCAGTGCTATCCTCGCCCCCACACACTCCGGAGGAAATTTGGGCCCTCAAACTCAGATTGCAGCTCCATCCCGTTCCGAGCTGGATAACGCTACCCGCAAAGGTCTCAAGCAGACTGTTTGGCAAGACCAATAGGAAGAGGGCTACCCCGGCACAGCCCGCTGCGTTCGGATTGACTTAGTCCATGACTTAGGCTACTGTGCCCTATGGAAGTCAACATCCACGAAGCCAAGACGCACCTCTCTCGACTCCTCGAGCGCGTAGCTCTTGGCGAAGAGGTCGTCATTGCCAAGGCAGGCAAACCTGTGGCTCGGCTGGTCCCCATAAAGCCTGAGCGTGCACCGCGTCCACTCGGTACCGGCAAGGGCGACTTCGTAGTACCAGACGATTTCAATGATCCGATGCCAGAGTTTGAAAAGGACTTCTATCGTTGAAGGTTTTGTTCGATACGCACGCCTATTTATGGGCCGTCACCGAAGATCGTCGCCTGTCGCCGGCGGCCCGGAAGATCTTTACGGCCGCGGACAACGATATTCTCCTCAGCGTAGCCAGCTTGTGGGAAATTCTTGTAAAGGCTGAGAACGGAAAACTACCTTTTCCCAGCCCCGTGAGCCCCTACATCAGAGCTCAGCTAAAGAGGACGTCGACTGCAGTGCTCCCAATCCTATTGCCCCATGTTCTGCAGCTCGAAAAGCTCCCGTCGCATCATCGTGACCCGTTCGACAGGATTATCTTGGCGCAAGCAATCGAGGAAGACATCCCGCTGGTGAGCGTCGACAAGAAATTCCACCTTTACCCTGTCGAAGTACTGTGGTAAGGGATGAAGCCTTGTCACGCGGTGGCGGTCAGCAAATCCTCCAGATCTGTCTTGAACTTCCGCAGCGTCTCCAATCTCTCCGGTGTGGCTTCGATCACCTCCGACTTCGCCTGGAAGACCTCTTTCCCTTCTTTCTCGACCAACACGCCGAGCACTTCCCCCATGCGCCAGCCCGGAGCGCCGATCATCTGCAACCCGCCAGGCGTGGATCGCAGCAAGGCGATGCAGCCATCGCGCATCACGCCGATTGCGTTGGGATAGCGCTCGAAGGTCTGGAGTTCGAATCCGGCAAGATAGATGCGTTGCAGTTGCTCAGCAGAATCAGGCATGGGAGGCAGCCATCGGTACTTAGCATTTGGCATTTGGCCAAGCCAGACGTGCTCGCTACGGTTTCGATGTAGGCAGCCAACGATGCAGTCGTGCCGACATGCTCTTGCCAAGTGCTAACTGCCAAATGCTAAGTGCCGCTTCCTACATCTTGTATCGCCCCAGGTCGTCCTCGCCCAAATTCTCCAGCCATTTGCGCAGCTCATCGCTGGACACGCGGTCGCTGACCGTGCTTGCCAGCTTGCTGTTCTTCAGCACATCGTCCTCGACGAAGATGGGGCAATCCATTCGCAGCGCCAGCGCCAGCGCATCCGATGGCCGCGAGTCAATGCTGATCACCTGCCCGTCGCGCTCCAGCCAGATCACCGCGAAGAACGTGTCATCGCGCAGTTCGGTGACCACCACCTTGCGCACCATGGTCTCCAGACCGATCAGCAGATTCTTCAGCAAGTCGTGTGTCATCGGCCGCGGAGTCGTGACCTTCTCAATCTCCAGCGCGATGGCATTCGCTTCATAGACGCCCACCCAGATGGGCAACACCGTCTCGCTTCCCTGGTCCTTCAATACCACGATAGGCATGTTGGTCACCGGGTCCATCATCAGCCCGCGGATTTTCATTTCAACTTCCATCGTGGTCCCCCTTTGAGCTGTTAGCTCTTAGCCTTTAGCTCTTAGCCTTTAGCTCTTAGCCTTTAGCTCTTA
>JBARGS010000078.1:0-19482 GCA_049798495.1 Candidatus Korobacteraceae bacterium
ATACCGTTCATTACCTTACGCGCCTGGCCAGGGTAGGACTTCTTGATGGACACGATCATCAGGTTGTGGAAGACGCCTTCGATCGGCAGGTTGACGTCGACGATCTCGGGGATGGTGAGGCGCATGAGCGGCAGGAAGATTCGCTCCACCGCCTTGCCCATGTAGGCATCTTCCATCGGAGGCTTGCCCACAATCGTTGTCGAGTAGATGGGGTTCTTGCGATGAGTCACGCAGGTCACGTGGAACACGGGATACAGGTCCTCGGGCGTGTAGAAACCGGTGTGATCGCCGAAGGGGCCTTCCATGCGCAGTTCGTCGAGTTCGACGTAGCCTTCTAGGACGATCTCCGAGCTGGCCGGCACTTGCAGATCGACAGTCTCGCACTTCACCAGCTCGAGCGGCTTCTGGCGCAGGAAGCCGGCGATCAGGTACTCCTCGATGTCGGGCGGCGCGGGCACAATCGACGAGAACATCACCGCAGGCTCAGTGCCAATGGCGACGGCGACTTCCATTCTTCCGCCAACCTGCTTCCCTTCCGCGATCCGCGAGCCGCCGCCAGAGCGCGCCATCATGTCGAGTGCTGCGCTGACGGGATGCGCTTCACCGGCTGCTGCCGCTTTGCGCATCTGCTCGCGATAGTGCTCTGCGCCCTGCTTCTGGCGCTGCCAGTGCATGCCCGTTGTCTGCGAGTCGTAGACGTGCAAGCGATAAGTACCGGCGTTGCGCTTGCCGGTCTTGGGATCTCGGGTGATGACCGACGGCAGAGTAATGAATCGTCCTCCATCGAGCGGCCAGCATTGCAGGATGGGAAAGTCGAGCAGGGAGAAGTTGTCGCGCTTGATGACTTCCTTGCAAGGTCCGGTGGAGACTTCCTTAGGGAAGAACTTGCCCATCTCGGCCAGCATGGGCAGCATCTTGATTTTGTCGAGCAGCCCCTGCGGCGACTTCACATCCATGAACATCCTGATACGGTCGGCGACTTCGTCAAGGGAATCGACGTCGAGCGCCATACGCATGCGGCGTTCCGAGCCAAATTGGTTGATGAGCAGCTTCGAGCCGGGATGGCCCTTCACGTTCTCGAAGAATAGCGCCGGGCCGCCCGGGCCGTGCGAGCCGCGCGGCCCCCACTTGGAGACGCGGTCGGTGATTTCGGCGATCTCCAGGATGGGATCGGCTTCGGCTTTGATGCGAATCAGTTCCCCGGCCTTGTCGAGCGCGGAGATCCATTCCCTCAGGTCTTGATAGGCCAACGTGAGCCTCGTTTCAGAGTGTCGCGAAGATTATAGAGGGGGCGCCACAACAGCGGTGAGAGTTGAGGAGAGTATAGGGGTCCTTCGACTTCGTTCGCCCGCTGTCGCGGACTCACTCCGCTCAGGATGACACCGGGGAAGGTTGAACCCGCGGGACCACGACTCTGAAGGAGGATTCACACTGACCTCACCCAACTCGTGAGCAGCGCACCCCATCCAACTGTAGTTACACGAAGTACCGCTCTCACGAGCGCATCTCACACCTCAGACTCGGATTAACAATGACACCGTCGCAAAACCTTAGTGCGCAGGAGCTTCACGTTCTCTCGCAGTTAACCCTTGCACCGCAGAGCTCAGACCCCGCCATCAGTTATATCAGCGGATTGGATGAGTCTGGGCGCAGCCGTCTGGTCGCACTCGCCGACTCCAACCATGTCGTTATTCGCGCCTTCAACACCGTCGCGCAGCGTGCCGACCCCGGCTCACCCCTGTTTGCATGGGTGGGAGAAATTATCCCCCAGGAGCAGCAGCGCATTCAGAACGCGCTGACCTTTCTGCATCACATTTGCGAGGAGCTGGAGGCCGGTGGCTGCGCGACCACCGTGATGAAGTCGCTCGATCACTGGCCCGACTTGGGGAACGATCTCGACCTGTACACCACGGCGGACGAGCGGCAGGTGGCGGGAATCATGCTGAACCGTCTGGGCGCGGTCATTGAGCCGCGCAGTTGGGGAGACAGGCTGGCCAACAAGTGGAACTTCTCAGTTCCGAGGCTTCCGGAAGCGGTTGAGGTCCATGCGCGCCGGCTGGGCCAGACCGGCGAGCACACCCAGATGGCGAAGCGCTTTGTTACGCGCCGCATTCCTAAGACGGTGGACGGGTTAACTTTCCTGGTTCCTGCCCCCGAGGAACGCATTATCGTCGCCACATTGCAACGCATGTACCGGCATTTCTACTTCCGCGTCTGCGACATCGTCAACGCCGCGGCCTTACTCGAATCCGGACAACTCGATTTCGACGAACTACAGAAGGCTGCGGATCTGGGGGGCATATGGCCAGGCGTCGCGACCTACCTGAAGATCGTCTGTGACTACGTTCGCCAATATCGCGGGAACGTTCCCGAGTTGCCGAAGGGGGTACTCTCGGCAGCGCGGTTCGGCGGCGACGTGATTTTCGCGCGTGGCAAATTTCTGCGAATGCCTGTTATGCCCAATGGCGCCGATCTTTACACGCGCCAGGTAACGCAAACGGCCTTGCGTGGCGATGTGCCGGCCACACTGCGGCTCTCGCTCTTGCCTTATCTTGCCTCAGCGGCCGCTGTCGCGTTTCGAATTACCGGAAGCGACAAAGGAATTTGGTGACGCCTGCCATGCGCGCGGTGCATCTAGTGCCGAATCCATAAGGTGTCGGAGACATCTGGTTCGCCCATTTGGCACTCAGGTGCCGGTCAGCATAAGCAAGAAAAATTGCCAACAATTCGCCTCATCTCGCTTGAAGAAACATGGGTTGGAATTGATAATAGGCGGTAAGCGCGTGGGGAGAGGTGGTGGATACTTTGTCCCTCCCCATGTGTCTTGCAACAAATCACCTGTAGTTGCATAGATGGATTGAGCCGTGAGCGCTTTCACCCCTATCGGCCGTCTCTGCAATCTCCATACTCTTCGTCTGTCTGCGTCAGACCTTTCGAGTCCCAGGAATCAGTCACTGACAACAAGAAAAAAATATATTTCACTCGAGGAAGAGGAAGACTATGCCCGTCACTCGCATCGATTTTCCGGTAGATGAACTGACCCGCCCTCACAACGAGGAAGAGATTCAACGCAAGCTGGCGCAGGAACGCGCGCGGCTGGCGAGCATGATGGGCCTGGACAGCGGTCCAGTCCATCACTTCAAGCGTCCGGTGGAACGCGCCTTCGGCGCCGAGGAGCGCGGCAAGGTCACCATCCTTTTTGGAGGCCTCACCTGGAAACACGAGCGCGTGATCCAGGCGGTCTTCCAGGGCTGCGGCTATCGCTGCGACATCCTGCCGGTGCCCAACGTCTCGGCTTTTCAGCTGGGCAAAGAGTACGGCAACAACGGTCAGTGCAATCCCACCTACTTCACCGTCGGAAATCTGGTGCAGTACCTGCAATTCCTCCAGTCGCAGGGAATCCCGAAGCAGGACATCATCGACAACTACATCTTCTTCACTGCTGGTTCGTGCGGACCCTGCCGCTTCGGCATGTACGAGGCCGAGTATCGCCTCGCTCTCCAGAACGCCGGGTTTGATGGCTTCCGCGTGCTCCTCTTCCAGCAGAACGATGGCGTGAAGGCCGCCTCCGGCGAAGCCGGTCTGAAGTTCACCGTGGACTTCGGCCTCGGCATGTTCAACGCCCTCAACCTCGGCGACATCATGAACGAGATGATCTACCGCGTCCGTCCTTACGAAGTCGAGAAGGGCAAGACGGATGAAGTGTTCAAGCAGTCGATGGACACGCTCTGCACCATGCTGCGCGATCGCAAGCCCTTCGAAGATCACGAAGATCTGCCGGAGTGGATGGCAAAGAAGATTCGCCCCAACAAAGGCAAGAAGTGGGAGCTGTGGGTGAACTCGCTGGGCAAAGTCCGCGAGCAGCTTTACGGCGATCCCTATAAGGAAGCGCTAGCCGCAGTTCGCGAGCAGTTCAATACCATCGAGGTCGATCGCCTGAAGGTGAAGCCGGTGGTGAAGATCATCGGCGAATTCTGGGCGCAGATCACCGAAGGCGACGGCAACTTCCACATGTTTGAGTTCCTGGAGCGCGAAGGCGCGCAGGTGCTGGTTGAACCCATCGGGACTTGGGTGATGTACATGATGTACCAGGTGAAGGCGCGCGCCGCTGCTCGCCGCTCACTGGATGCGCCTTACAAGAAGGTGAAGTGGTATCAGTTGCAGAAGATGGCGGCCAACGAACTGAAGTTCCGCCAGAAGCAATGGATGATCGGCGTCGGCGAGCGCATCTACGCGCGGCAGTATCAGCGCGCCGTCCAGGGCCTGGGCAACATCGCCCACGAACTGGTCGACCAGAAGATGATGGCCGACATGGCGAACCCGTTCTACAACCAGTTCGCGCGCGGCGGCGAGGGGCACCTCGAAGTCGGCAAGAACGTTTACTACACCAAGAACCAACTCTGCCACATGGTGCTGGCGCTGAAGCCTTTCGGCTGCATGCCCTCGTCGCAGTCTGACGGAGTGCAGTCGGCGGTGGCGAATCACTTCAAGGAGATGATCTTCCTGCCCATCGAAACCTCGGGCGAGGGCGAGATCAACGCTCATAGCCGCGTGCAGATGGCTCTGGGCGAGGCGAAGGTGAAAGCTCGCATGGAGTTCGACCAGGCCTTGAAGTCGACCGGCAAGCGGCTGGAGGACATTAAGGATTACGTCGCCGAGCATCCCGAGCTGCGCAACTTGTTCTATCCCGTGCCGCACCGTCACGGATACGCCGGTGTCGCATCGAATTTCGTGCTGCACGTCAGCGATCTGATGAACGGCAAAGCACGACTGAAGCGTGTGCCGGCGGCGCCGGCCCGCAAACTGGCGGTGGCTGCGGCTTAGCGCGCACGCAGCACTGTCCGTGACACAGTAGCTACCCCAGGGAGTGAAGGGGAATTTTGAGGGTTAGATGTGCCGTCGCCGATAAGAGTGGTTCACCACAGAGGGCACGGAGATCAGGGAGAAGATCCGAAAACAAGAATCCTCCGTGGCCTCTGTGTTCTCCGTGATGAATAAATCGAAATTTTGTCGTAATTGCCCAACTTGCAGTTCACAATAACAAGAAGGGGCCTGAACCCCTCACCCGCAGGACTTGGAGGCTAAGTGAGTTCGCATTCTCACCAACACGGTTCGTGCGACAACGCCCCAGCCAAGGTTGACGTTCAACTCGACACTTTACTGAATCCCGTGCCCGTCGCGGAAAGCCTTCCCGCGCGCATTCTTGCCAAGTCCCGCGAGGTGGCGGCCCAGTCCGGCCGCAAGGCGGTCTATAGCGTTGGCATGGATGTCGGTTCGACCACCGTTAAGGCGGTGATCGTCGAGGCCGAAACCGACAAGATGATCTGGCAGGATTATCAGCGCCACGAGACCAAGCAGCCGGAGAAGCTGCTGGAATTCCTCAAGCGCATGCAGGACGAGGTCGGGATCGCTCCGCACAATTGCCGCATCTTCATCACCGGATCGGGCGGCGGCGCACTGGCCAATTTGGTTGGCGCAAAATTCGTGCAGGAGGTCACAGCTGTTTCGCTCGCCGTCGAGAAGCTCCATCCCGAGGTGAACTCCGTCATCGAGCTGGGCGGGCAGGATGCGAAGATCATCGTCTTCAAGGAGGACGAGAATACCGGCCGCAAGAAGAAAATTCCGTCGATGAATGACAAGTGCGCCGGCGGTACGGGCGCGGTCATCGACAAGATCAATGCCAAGCTGAAGATTCCCGCCGCCGAGTTGTGCGACCAGGGCTACATCGGCATCAAGCTGCATCCTGTTGCCGGCAAGTGCGGCGTCTTCGCCGAGACCGACATCAACGGCCTGCAGAAGCAAGGCATTCCGCCGGACCAGTTAATGGCCTCGCTGTTCGACGCTATCGTGCTGCAGAATCTGACGGTGCTGACGCGCGGCCATACGCTACGTCCGCATGTATTGCTGCTGGGTGGTCCCAACAGCTTCATCCGCGGCATGAAGGAGGCGTGGCAGCAGAACATTCCGCGCACTTGGGAAGAGCGCAAGGTCCAGCTGCCCGAGGGCGCGAAGCCGGAAGAGCTGATCAAGGTTCCGGAGAATGCGCAGTACTTCGCGGCGCTCGGTGCGGTCGAGTTCGGCAAGGACGAGGAGCCCGAGGTCGGCATCTACATGGGCACCGAGTGCCTGGAGGATTACATATCCGTTGGACGCCAGGCGGAGAAGGCGAAGTCAGGCGCTGCTGGGCTCAGCGCCTCGGACGAAGAGTTGACGCAGTTCAAAGAGAAGTATCGCGTTCCGAAGTTCATCGGTTCGAAGTTTGGCGTCGGCGAAACCGTACGCGGATTCGTCGGTCTTGACGGCGGATCGACCTCGACCAAGGCAGTGCTGCTCTCCGAGCAGGGCGATGTAATGTGCAAGGCCTATCAGCTCTCCGGCGGCAACCCCATCCAGGACACCATCGACATGTTCGTCGCCCTGCGCCAGCAAGTTGAGTCCCAAGGCGCGACGATGGAGGTGCTGGGGGTCGGCACTACAGGGTACGCGAAGGATGTGCTGAAGGACGTGCTCAAAGCCGACGTGGCGTTGGTGGAAACCGTGGCCCACACCGAGTCGGCAATGAAGTTCTACGACAATCCGCACGTCATCGTCGACGTCGGCGGGCAGGACATCAAGCTCATCGTCCTGAAAGATGGGCGCGTCAAAGATTTCAAGCTGAACACACAATGCTCGGCCGGCAATGGATATTTCCTGCAAGGCACGGCCGAGTCGCTGGGTTACAAAGTCGAGGAGTACGCCGACATCGCATTCTCCGCGGGTACCATGCCGATTTTCGGTTACGGTTGCGCGGTATTCATGCAGTCGGACATCGTCAACTTCCAGCGCCAGGGCTGGCGCGGCGAAGAAATCCTCGCGGGATTGGCAAACGTTCTGCCGAAGAACATCTTCCTTTATGTCGCGGGAATTCCGAATCTCGCCAAGCTGGGATCGAAGTTCATTCTCCAGGGCGGCACGCAGAAAAACCTTGCGGCGGTGAAGTCGGAGGTCGATTTCATTCATTCGCACTTCCACGGCGCAGGACACGAGCCGGAAGTCATCGTCCACGAACATTGCGGCGAGTCTGGCGCGATCGGCGCGGGCGTGGAGGCCATTCGTCTGTACAAGAACGGGCAGCGCACCACGTTCATCGGCATCGATGCGGTACAGAAGATTGGCTACAAGACCACGCGTAGCGAAGACACGCGCTGCTACTTCTGCAAGAATAATTGCCTGCGTACTTTCATCGACGTAAACGTTGGAGATCAGGTGATGGAGCCCGCCTCTCCGCTGCCGGTGTTTAAGTCCAAGGTTCCTCTGGCGGCCGGTGAGCGCCGGCTGATTATCTCTACCTGCGAAAAAGGACAAGTCGAGGATGTCGGCGCGATGCGCGGCATCAAGGCCGGACTGGACGCAATCAAGAAGGAGAATCCGAACTTCGTGGACCTGGCGGCGCACGAGGTGTGGCGCTCGCGCAATCCCGAGAAGGTCGCCGATGCCATCCCGACGCCGAGCCGCTGGGGTTTGGGGAAAGCAGCCATACAACAGCGTGCTGAACTGATGAAGAAGCGCGAGACGCTGCGCATCGGCATGCCGCGCGTGCTGAACATGTACCTCTTCGCTCCATTGTTCAGCGGCTATCTCGAGAGCCTGGGGGTGCAGCCGGAAAATCTCATCTATTCCGAGTTCACCGGCCAGGAGATGTATCGCCAGGGTGCGGGCCGCGGGGCCATCGATCCCTGCTTCCCGTCGAAGATCGGCATTCCGCACGTCTACAACCTGATCTTCCAGAAGCACCTGAAGAAGCCGCTCGATGCCATCTTCTTCCCCATGATCGACACCATGAATCAGCCGCTGAAGAATTGCAGCGGCGCGAATGCGTGTCCCACCGTGACCGCCACGCCAAACGCCGTGAAGGCTGCCTTCATCAAGGAAGGCGATGTCTTCAAGGAGAACGGCATTCAGTACCTCGATCCGATCTTGAACATCGACGACAAGAAGCTGTTGACGCTCCAGATGTTTCAGACGTGGGCTCCTATTCTCGGGCTATCTGAGGAAGAGAACGAGCGCGCCATCGAGGCTGGCTTCAAGGCTTTTGAGGACTACGATCGCAGCATGCGCCAGCGCGCCCGCGAGGTGCTCGACACGCTGGAGCGCGAGAACCGTCTGGGCATCGTGATGCTCGGCCGCGTTTATCATCACGATCCCGGCCTGAATCACGAGATCATGGAGGAGTTCCAGAAGCTGGGCTATCCGGTGTTCTCGCAAAGCATGTTGCCGATGGATGAGGACATCCTCGACCGGCTCTTCGGCGAAGAGGTGCGCTCAGGCTCTATCACGCACGCGCTCGACATTCGCGACGTGTGGAAGAATGCCTACTCCGGCAGCACCAACATCAAAATCTGGGCTGCGAAGTTTACGGCGCGCCATCCCAACCTGGTGGCTCTGGAGATCAGCAACTTCAAATGCGGGCACGACGCCCCCATCTACAGCGTGATCGAGGACATTATCGAAAAATCGGGAACGCCTTATTTCTCGTTCAAGGACCTCGACGAGAATAAGCCAACGGGCTCGATCAAGATTCGCGTCGAAACCATTGACTACTTCCTGAAGCGCTATCGCGAAGACCTGCTGAAGAAGGCGGAGACGGCGCAGAAGCTGGAAGAGCAACTCGCCGAGTACGAGCGCACTCTGCGCATGCAGTTGACGCACAAGTCCGCCAAGGCGGAGCGGGATGTGGTGGTTCCCTTCCCGCAGACGACGCAGGAACCGGAGAGGGCGACGGCGTCGGGAGACGATTAGATACCTGGCGACTAGCTGTTCGTTCAGTGAAGGTGTTTGTATCAGGGCACGAACTTACTCGTGCCGAATCAGCTGCTATAAGAAAATCGGGCTTCAGCCACGAAGCGTAATCCAAGGGCTAAAGCCCTTCATTATTCGGTATTTTGCGGCACGGCTGAAGCCGTGCCCTGATACAAAACGCATCAAACTTATCGGCTTAATGCGGGCCTAAAGGCCACGCTCTACCCGACCGACAACTGCATAAAGCGCCTCAACACGGATAAGGCCCATGCCCCTGACCAGCGATACCAAGAAAGTGATGTTCGAGATCTACCGCGAAGATAGTTTCAGCGGCCGCTACAAGGTCGTCTATTTCACCGAGCTCGGCGAGCACGACAAGGAAACCGAGATTGCCGACGCCATGCGCGGGGAGCATATCTTCGACGGCTTTCTGCTGCACCGCGAGCGCAACCAGGCCAAGCAGGTTGTGGATGAAATTCTTGACCGCTTGAATCGCGGCGAGCCGGTAGGAGAAGACGCGATCCGCGAAAGCTTGCAGCCGTATCTGGCGTGACCTACTGGTTCTGGCTTTCTTTCCCCTTGCCAGACGTTTTCTTTTTGACCCGTTTCTTGCGAGCTTCCGAAGCGGCGGCATCTGCCTTTACGCGGGCTGATGTCTCTCTCATGTTGTCGGCGAACCTTTGACGGGCGCGGTCTTCATCGGCTTTGCTCATGAGGTCAGTTTACGTCAATTGGTCAGACCCCTTGGGCCGCGTCGAAAAATCGAACTCCGTCAGGCTAACGCTTCTTAGCCGGAGCTTTCTTCGCTACCGGCTTCTTAGGCACCACTTTCTTTGCTGCCTTTGCCACTGGCTTCGATTGTTTCTTGACCGCCTTAGCCGGGCTCGCTTTCTTGGCCGGTGCTTTCGTGGGAGCAGCCGCTTGCTTCTTTGCCTCAGAGGCCTTTGCTGGAACACCAGGACTCGCCTTTACAGGACCTGGCTTACCCGCAACAGACTGGGCCGTCGCCTTTGCCGTGGCGGCCGGTGCTGCTTTGGGTGCCGGAGCGGGCGCCTTCTTCCCTGCCGCCGGAGGCTTCGCTTCCTGGGCCGTCGCTTGTGCCGGAGCCGGTTGTGCTGGTGGCGGCGGGACGGCCGCGCCTTTCGGCTTGCGCCCGCGTTTGGCAGGAGCTTCGCCCTCGACCACTGCGGCTGCCGCCTTGCCACGTCCCCGTTTGGGTGGGGGCGGCGGTGGTGGCGGTGGCGGCTCGTACGGCTTCAGGAAATTCATGATTTCCGTGTGCGACCGCAGCTTGCCATCCATCAACAGAAGAAATGCCTGGTCCATGACCTTCTGATATTCCGGCAGTTGAGGCGTAATTCGCAGCTCGGCCATCTCAGGAAATGGCAACTTCTCTTTCACCTGGCGCCATTTTCCGAAAAAGCTTTTTAGCTTTTGATCGACCGCCTGCTGTTTCGTGGTGATGCTCAGGAACAGGATTTTCTCCGGCGCCGTCTGCGACAAAATCTTCCACGCACCGGAAGGCACCCCTGCATCCTTACTCGTCAGTTTCTTCGCCAGCTCGTGAGCACCGCTCTCCAGATGTTTCCATTTATCCACGAAGTCGCGCCGCGGAATCATGCGCTGAATCTCGGCCGTATCCTTGTCGCCCATGCGACGGGTGAGGAAGTACATCACGATTGGACCGGTTTCGACCGAGTATCCGAGTTCGTTCATCATCTGACGCGTCTTGACCACCTGTCCCAGTTCGCTGGAATCAACCTTGGCGATAGTCCAATGCGGATGCAGGAGCTTGAGCCATCCTTCCTTATCCAGCGCGCGCATGATGTGGACGGGATCGTCTTCGTGCGCCAACTGCTCCAACTCGTAGCCGATCATCCGCTTGCCAAGGAATTCGATGTAGTTGTTTTCCTTGGCTGAGTCGTAGCGCGCCTGCGTCCGCTCTTCCAGCGGCCAGTGAAAGCGGGCGCTGAGCCGGGTTGCGCGGATCAGCCGAACCGGTTCTTCCAGAAAGGCATAGTTGTGCAGGACACGCAGCACTTTGGCCTCGATGTCGGCCACTCCGTTAAAGGGATCCAGCAATAACCCGCGCGAGCCGGGATTCAGAGAAAGCGCCATGGCGTTGACGGTGAAATCGCGCCGCCGAAGGTCTTCGTTGATCGTCGCCGACGTGATGACGGGCGGCTTACCGGGTTTGTCATAAGCCTCGGCGCGCGTCATGTTCAACTCCGCCCGGATGTTACCCGGCATCAGGAGTTGCAGCGTCCGCAGATCCTCGTCGATCCCTTGCACCGAAATACCGGCTTTTTCTAAGTCCTTCTGAAGCCTAAGAGGATTGCCCTGAATGCTGAGGTCGATGTCGCGGATAGGAAAACCGGTTATAAGGTCGCGGATAGTGCCGCCGGTGAGGTAGAGATTCAAGCCCGCACGACGGGCAATTTCCTGTACCAGGTTCACACCACTTTGCTGGTCCGGTGTGAGCCGGGTTTCCATGCTATAAATGTAGTCTGCCATCTAAGTGTTTGACTCTAAAGGCGAAAGCCGAAGATCGAGGGACCCGGACGAGGACGAGCCGACTCCTGAACTGCCTTTCAGCGCCCGCCGTGGGATGACAGCGACTCCCACTCCAACTGCCGCCAAGTTGCATCCAAAACCCGCAACTCACTCTTAAGACAGCACTTACGGGAGGCTTGCACCTCGGTCGCTGCAATGCGAACAATAACACAATGGTTGACGATTTGGCTACAGAGGAGCTTCGAAGGGGCATATTTTCAGTAAAAGTGCGACAATCGAACCAGCGCAGCCCGCTGTAGCTATGGCGACAACCCACAAGAAGGTAATCGTCCGCAAGATGGACCGCGATACCGTGCAGGGGTATGTGGGGGCCACCTTTGTCTCCGATGGCAAGTTGGAGCTGATGAACACGGCGGGCAATGTTGTTGCCATCGAACTGCGCGACGTCAAGGGCGTCTATTTTGTTCGCGAATTCGGTGATTCGGAATCGCTCACGCGCAAGACCTTTACCTCGCGGCCGCGCGTGGAAGGATTATGGGTGCGGATGCGCTTTCGGGATAACGAAGTGATCGAAGGCATGATGCCCAACGACTTGCTTCACGAGGGCAGCGACGGTTTTTCCATCATCCCTCCGGACACCCGCTCTAATACCCAGCATATCTTCGTGCCGCGCGCGGCGCTTGCGGAAATGACAGTCATGGGCGTGATCGGCGAGAAGAAGTCAGGCCGCCGCGGCTCGCGTCCGGAAGATACACGCCAGGTGCCGATGTTCACGTGAAGTAGGCTCGATCACCGTTGCAAAGTTTAAGCATTTCGAAATATAGCAACTATGAAACTTTCCGAAATTGCGTCCGCTCTGGATGCCACCCTGGAAAACGGAAATCCTGAGACCGAAATCACCGGTGTGGCCGGAATCGAAGAGGCCGCTGCCGGGCATCTCACCTTCGTATCCAACCCCAAGTACGCAGCCGCTGCGAAAACCACCGCGGCCTCTGCCGTTATCGTCTCCGAGGATTTTCCGCCCATCTCGACCGGCATGTTACGCAGCAAGAATCCCTATCTTGCATTTGCGCGCGCCATCAACCTTTTTTACCAGTGTCCTCAATATGAGGCTGGAATTCATCCGACTGCAATGATTGCGCCGACGGCGAGGATAGGCAGGAATGCGCATATCGCCGCGTACGTGGTCGTAGATCACGATGTCGAGATCGGCGACGACGCTGTGCTGCTGCCGCATGTCGTCATCTATCGCGGCGCCCGGATCGGCAAGAAGTTCTTCGCCCACGCACACGCTATCGTCCGCGAGTACTGCGCTCTGGGCGACAGCGTGATCCTGCAGAATGGAGCCATCGTCGGGAGCGACGGCTTTGGTTTTGTCCGTGACGGCCAGCACTGGGATCATCCCTGGGAGAAGATCACGCAATCCGGCCCTGCGGTGCTGGAAGACGAGGTCGAGGTGCAGGCGAACTCGTGCATCGATCGTGCCAGTGTTGGCGAAACCCGAATCCAGCGTGGCTCCAAGGTCGATAATCTGGTGCAGGTAGGACACGGTTCGGCCGTCGGTCAGCACACCTTGCTCTGCGCGCAGGTGGGCTTGGCCGGCTCGACCGTGGTGGGCAAGAACGTCATTCTGGCGGGGCAGGTCGGCGTCGCCGGACATTGCCATATCGGCGACGGCGTTGTTGTGACGGCGCAGAGCGGCACCCACGGCGACATTCCGGCAGGAGCGATGGTCAGTGGCTCGCCGGCCTTTGACCATAAACAATGGTTGCGCGCCGTCGCTATCTTCAATAAACTCCCTGAATTTGCAAAAGCGCTGCGGAGTTTGCTGGGTACTCAGCAGAGCAACCCCGGGCCAGCCGGGAAAAAGGACTAGCTGCATGAGGGCTCGCGCCTGACCGTCCGAGAAAAATATAGCGACCGGCCAGATCAATTCGTGCTACCCGAAGAACCTGAGCTGCTTCTAAGTGCTTAGCCATGAGTGAAGATCTTTCCAAACTGGATTCTGGCCCGGCTCTGGGCCCCCAGCCGGTTCCCGCCACTCCCATTCGCGTCCTTCTGCTCGATGACCGTGAAGAGAACCTGGTGCTGCGCTCCGCCATCCTGCGGCAAAAGGGCTATCGCGTCGTGACCTCTAGCTCGATCGGGGAGGCCGAATCCAAGCTTCAAGCCATCGACATTGCGGTACTGGACTACCACTTAGGCGCAGGCAAGTTCGGAACCGACGTCGCTGAGACGCTGCGCCGTAAGCGTCCGCAAGTGCCAATTATCATTTTGTCGGCCACCCTGGAGCGCAAGTTCGGCGGCATTGCCGACATGCACTTGTTGAAGGGCTACAGTTCCGTCGACGACCTCGTGAATGCCCTGCGCTCTTTCGAAGCCAAGAAGCGCGGCCGGCCGGTGGTTGTCGACGCGCGCGATTTCTACTACTCGCGGATCTCGATGGCCATGGGCGACGACATCGTGCTGGAGATCCTGGATCGCGACGGCAACTGGCAGTTCGTAAACGACTACTTCGCCGCCGTGAACGGACACAAGCGCGCCTGGTTCGCGGGTAAGAATCTGTTCGAGCATTTCCCGCAGTTGGGAGAGGAGTGGCGCGAGGTTATCCGCACGGTCGCCGACACGCGCGAAACCTATATCGATCGCCGCGGATTTCGCGGCGCATCGCACCTGCCCGACAAGAGCCCACATTGGACGTGGAACGTGCTTATCTTCCCCATAAAACTGCACGACGACCGCGATGGTGTGGTGCTGACGGCAAGGTTGATCGAGAAAAAGTAAGGATGGATCTGTTCGTCTTGGACGCCAGCCTAAAGGCTGGCTCTACCCTGTCTACAGCAACTCTGAAACCGGGCTAATCTAGCCATGGTTACGCCTCTCCGGCGGCAGAGCGCTCGCCATGGCATCCGCCACCGCTTTCATCAGCGCATCGCGATCGGCATAGTCGTGCGGATCGAGTGGCGGATGAAAGACGACAATCGCGGTTCCCGGCCGCAGGGCGAATCGCGTCCTCGGCCAACATTCGTAGGTTCCCAGCAGCGTCACGGGCAACACCGGTACTCCCGACTCCATCGCCAGATGAAACGGCCCTTTCTTGAAGGGCAGCAGCCGTCCGTCGCTGGAACGCGTTCCTTCGGGAAAAACCAGCATGTGCAAGCCCTGGCGCAGAACTCCGGTTGCAGCATGGATACTCTCTATCGCTGCGTCGCGATCGCCGCGATCCACAGGGACGAGCTGTGCCAACCTCATACCGGTTCCGAGGATTGGAATACGAAAGACCTCTTTCTTAACCAATACAGAGCAACGGCCGGGAACACTCGGGATCAGCACGGGTGGGTCGAGATTGGAGGAGTGATTGGACATGACAATATAGTTTTGCCCGGCTCGCAGGTTCTCCAACCCGCGCCGCTCGGTCTTCACTCCAGCCAGGCGAACCCCCCATATCCCGAGACCCGCTGAAATGTAGTAAAGAGGGTCGACGTTGCCGGTGAGCCAGGCCCACAACACCAGTGGCGGACCCACGATGAGAATGGAAAGTCCCCAAAAGCACAACATCGCGACGGTGCGAATCAACGGACGCCTCGGTCTTCATTTTCGCCATGAATCCACGCCGCGCGATGAGCGCGCTGCTCTCGCGTAACTGTGGTCAAATCCTGAAGCTCATAGACCTGCGTCTCGCGCATTTCAAGTCGCAGATCGAGCTCCCGCTTGCCTCGTCGATTCTCCAATTGAAGATGGACCACTGTTCCGGGCTGGAGCCGCGCTATCTCATCGTCGAGATACGCATCCGCAGGACGTCCGTTGAACGCGATGACCCGATCACCGGGCGCAATGCCTGCGCGTTGCGCGTCGCTGTTGGGCTCAACCTGGGAGACCTCCGGCACAGCGCCGAGATTCGCGGTGGTTGTAAATCCAGCAGTTGCGAGCCGCGTCGTATTCAGAACAAGGTGCAGGCCCACGAACTGCAAGAAGTCGTCGTAAGGAATCTCTTTCACCCCGGCGACATAGTCGCGAAAGAAATCCTGGAAGCTTTGGCCGCTGACAGCCTCCGCGGCCTGTTCTACTCCGGCGGAGTCCGGGAAGAAGCGATGCTGCTTCGCATAGTGCTCGTTCATCCACTGAAACAAATCTCGGAGCGACTTGCCGCCGTTGGTCAGGCTGCGAATGCGCAGGTCGAGCAGAATTCCCAGGATTTCTCCCTTGTTGTAGTAGCTGATGCTACGCTCGGGCGAGCGGTAGAAGGCAATTCCCTCGAACCATGCGTCCAAGCTCGACTCTTCTGCCGACTGCCACGTGTGGGCCGGACGACTCTGCAGTTCGGTGATCTCACCTGCCACCCGCCGAACATAGTCCTGGTCGTCGATTACGTTCGCGCGAGCCAGCAGCATGTCGCCGACCGTACTGGTGACTCCTTCGCTAAACCACAACGCCCGTGTGTCATTTTCACGCTGATAGTCGATGGGTTCGAGAGATTGGGGACGGATGCGCTTTACATTCCAAAGGTGAAAGAATTCGTGCGCGCTGACACTCGCCAACGGCACCAGGCTATCGTGCAGATGGTCGGCATTGAAGTCGATGGCTGTGCCGTAAGCATGCTCCATGCCTCCGCCGCCGTGGCCGTGGGGAAAGTGATAAAGAAACGTGTACTCATCATAGGGACGATCCTTCATCCAACTCACCGCTGCATGGGTGATTTTGGCCAGCACCTCCTCCAACTTCGCCATGTCATAGTCAGCCGGATTGCCGTCTACCACAACGTGGTAGGTGGCCCCATCGCGTTGAAAAGCTGTTTGCTGAAATGTCCCCAGTTCCACCGGACTGTCGGCTAGTTCGTCGTAGTTATGAGCGATGCCGACGGCCTGATCGACCTTGCCTGCGGGAGCGAAGCCCAGGATGTGAAGATCGCGCATCGCCCAGCCCGACGGCACATCGAGAAAGCGAACGCTCAGCGCCTGCGATCGCAAGGCCGGCGAATACAATAGCAGCATCGCCCAGTTGAGAAATCCGTGCTCCGCGTTCAGAGTACTGCCGAAGGGACCGGGGAAATCCAGATGAATGTCGTAGGTAACGACAACGCAACCGGGAGGCGCGGAGACCTCCCACTCGCTGGTCTTAGTGTTGACGATCGCGGCCGGACCGCCGGAAGCATCCTGCACGCGAACATCTTCAATGTTGGCAGCGAAGTTGCGCACCTGATAGAGAGCATTCCAAACCGGCATGTCGAGTACACGAGTCCCACTGCCGTCACGCAGTCGAACACTCACATGGGCCAGGTGCTTGCCGGAGTCGGCGAGCGAGATGAAGTATTCGGTCGGCTCGGGCTGCGGAGTTGCCGGCGAAGTGCAGGTGACGGAAGTGGCGCCCACCGCGCTTCCGGCAAGGATTACGAGGACAAAGAATCGATAGAGAAAGCTGCAGCCGAAGTTGACGCGGGGAAAGCTCACGCTGTCGTTGCGACCTCGCGGAGTGATTTCAGTTTAGCGGGAAGCTTTTCGTAGATTCCGCCGAAGCCGCCGTTCGACAGGATTGCAACAACATCGTCGCGCCGCAACTCCGCGGCGATTGCTTCGACAATTGCGTCAGCGTCAGCCAGCAGACGCGCTGACTTGCCCTTGGCTTTCAGGTCGGCGATCACCGCGCCGGGATTGAGACGCTCGTGCTCCGGAATCGCTTCGGACTTGAAAACGTCAGCCAGGATTACTTCGTCAGCGATCGACAGGCTTTCCGCTAACTCATGCTGGAATACCCCACGCCGCAGCGTATTGGAGCGTGGCTCAAGGACGGCCCAAAGCCGGCGCCCGGGATAGCGCATGCGTACTGCCTTCAGGGTTTGCGCGATTGCCGTGGGATGATGCGCGAAATCGTCGATGATCGTGATGCCTCCAACTTCGGCCTTCACCTCTAAACGGCGTTTCACGCTGCGGAACTCCCGCAAGGCCGTTGCGACGTCCTCAACGCTTATGCCGTAATTTGCCGCCATGGCAGCGGCGGCCGTGGCATTGAGGACGTTGTACTCACCCGCGAGCGGAAACTCGAATTCAGCCCAAAGCTTCCCTTCCCGCAACACTCGCCAGCCAGTCGTTTTGGCTTTGTATTCGATGTCTATGATTTGCCAGCAGGAATTCTCGCTGAAGCCATAGCGTTCGACGCGACAAAAAGCTCTGCTGACGCATTCATCGACATTGGCATGCCCGTCCCACGCAATGAGCAGTCCACGGCGCGGTACCAGATTTACCAGGCGCTTGAATGCGGTCTTAACCTCATCCAGGCTGCTGTAAATATCGGCATGATCGAACTCCACCGACGTGAGGATGACGGCGTCAGGAAAGTAGTGCAAAAACTTTGGGCCCTTGTCGAAGAAGGCGGTATCGTACTCATCCCCTTCGAGAATGAACTCCCGACCCGCGCCCAGCGCGAAAGAGCTGCCAAAGTTTTCCGGAATGCCGCCGATCAGGTAGCTGGGAGCGCGGCCGGCATGATGGAAGAGCCACGCCAGCATCGACGATGTCGTGGTCTTGCCATGTGTCCCGGCAACCACCAGGCGTTCCTTGTCCATCAGGAATTCATCATGCACAACCTGCGACATGGATTGGAAGGAAATGCGCCGATCGAGCACAAACTCCAGCTCAACATTCCCACGCGAGATGGCATTGCCGACCACGACCAGGCCGGGACCCGGATCCAGATGCCTCTCGTCAAAAGGCTGTCTAACCGGGATGCTAAGCGAAGTTAGGAACTCTGACATCGGGGGATATGCCGCAGCGTCGGAGCCGGTGACCCGAAAGCCGCGCTCCTTCAGCATTCCGGCAAGGGACGCCATCGCCGTGCCGCAGATACCGATGAGATGAATGTGCTTACTCATGTGAACTTGGACACAGCTACTCGAGCCGCAGCTCCCTACGTTCGCCTCAAGCCCCCGGTCGAAATGACAAATACCAACATCGAGGAGACTACCGAGCAGCCTCGATGTGTTCCGTCTTCACGGCGGCGTCATAACTTAAAATCACCCCGTCGCCAACCGAGAGCCTCGCCCGCACGCCGAACGGTAGCGTAATACTTCCGCTGCTGACGTGCCCCGACTTCAGACCAAAGGCGATGGGGACGCGCAAATCGCCGACGATTCGCATTACAACCTGCTGCAGCGTGTAGTCGAGAGAGCCGGGCTCGCCGCAGTCAATCATCTCCCCGAAAATGATTCCTCGTACGCCGTCTAATTTTCCCGCCAGCTTCAACTGCATCAGCATGCGATCGATGCGATACGGGCGCTCGGCGCGGTCCTCGATGAAGAGGATCGTCCCTTCGGTACGAATCTCGTAGGGCGTCCCCAGCGACGCGCATAGCAGCGACAGGCAGCCTCCATAAAGCATCCCCTCGGCGTTCCCCGTCGCGAGCGGTTGTACCTCCTCCGACGCGAAGTCCCGGCGAAAACCGTTTACCGCCGATAGTGCCGCCAGCCAACTCGCCTCGTCGAACCCGCCGGGACGCGCGATATCGCCAGCGACCATGGGAGCATGGAAGGTCACCAAACCGGCCGCATCGCAGAAGTAAGTCAGCAGCGTCGTTACATCGCTGCAGCCGGCGAAGATTTTCGGGTGCGAGCGGATCAAGTCCAGGTCCAAATGCGGCAGCAGATAGTTACAGCCATAACCGCCGCGCACGCAGAGCACCGCTTTCACCTCCGGCCGGGCAAACATTTCGTGCAGCTCGCGCACGCGCCGCTCCACCGATCCAGCAAAGTATAGCTCTCGCTCGAAGATCGAAGGCAGGTAAAACGGCTGATACCCTAAGCGCAGCAGTTCGGCGCAACCGGCTTCAAAATCATCATGTCGAAAGCCGCTGCTGGGCGCGATAATGCCAACCGTGTCACCCGTCCGCAGTTCGAGGGGCCGCAAGCGCTCAGATTGAGGCGAGGCATTCATCAGGAAGGGTTATCTTAAACGAAAAACTCGCCCTGGCAGAGCAGCGTTGCCGGCCCGGTAAGAAACACTTCCCTGTCCCACTCAACGGTCTGCACGCCTCCGGGCGCCTGCACTTGCACCGGCGACTTCACCTTGCCCGCATAAATGGAAGCAACAGCAGCGGCGCAGGAGCCGGTACCGGAGGACATCGTCTCTCCTACACCCCGTTCGCAGAAGCGGACTGCAATTTCGTTTTCGCTCAGAATCTTGACGAACTCGACATTCATGC
>JBARGS010000079.1:0-10717 GCA_049798495.1 Candidatus Korobacteraceae bacterium
CATTAAGCCTCTGCTGGAAAAGCTCGTTCAGAAAGCGGAATAGGAAGCGAACGACATGAGTGAGAGATTTTCCGAAAAGGTTGTGCTGATCGCGGGCGGTACCGGCGGATTGGGACGCGCTGTGAGCCTGGCGTTCTTGGAGGAGGGCGCGAAGGTCGCTGTTACTTATCAGGATCAGAATGAACTTGACTCGCTGCGCGGCGCAGCCGGTGTGCGCGTTTCGTCGCTCGAGGGGCATCGCGTCGACGTCACCGACGAAGCGGCGGTACGGCAGCTGGTCGAGAGTCTTTTTGCAACGCGCGGCCGCATGGACGCGCTCGTTAATACCGTGGGCGGCTACGTTGGGGGAGTAAAGCTGTGGGAACTGGAGCCGGCGATGTTCGATCGCATGCTGGCGCTGAATCTGCGTTCGGGTTTTGCCTTGTCGCGGGCGGTTGTGCCCGCGATGTTGAAACAAGGGAGCGGCGCAATCGTCAACGTCGCGGCCAAAGCTGCTTTCGATCATGCCGCGGGAGCTGCTGCCTATGCCGCGTCAAAGGCTGCCGCCGTGGCGATGATGGATGCGCTGGCCGCCGATCTGAAAGGCACCGGCGTCCGGGTGAACTCAATTCTTCCCAGCATCATCGATACCCAGGCCAATCGCAAGGCCATGCCCACCGCGAACTTCGTCCATTGGCCAAAGCCGGAAGACATCGCGCGAGTGATTTTATTCTTGTGTAGCGATGATGCAAGAGTGGTTCATGGGGCGGCAGTGCCGGTGTACGGAAACAGCTAGACATGTTGGGGGTTCTGTTGACAATCGCGTGTGTGCCGCCCCTGAAGGGGCTCAAAATCTTGGGGCACGACTACCCAGGACTTCGTCCTGGGCTAAGCTGAGCCGTCCCGCATTGCGGGACTGGATTGTGCCGCTTCACAGTCGCTCGCCCATCGGCCACATACGACCTCACGTCGATCCGCTCTACCAGTATCCCTTGAAGAGCAGGTAACAGGGCAGACTTGACTTGCCCTGAACCGAGGCCTGGGCAGCGCAGGCGAAGGTTCGGCAGTCGTGAAAGATGGGGATGTAGGGAATAAAGAATCGGCGATGCCGTTCCTTTTCAATCAGCGCATCGGACTGCGCAATCGTCAGGTCGAAAGCTTAGTCGCTTTCGCTCACCTTTCCCGGGCCTCCTCGTCGAACACTATGTTGTAACCTCCCCAGAGAAAGCATCGGTACCAGGCCGGAAAATTAGAACCGCTGTCGTCCACCGGCTGGGGCCGGCTCATAACAAGTTATCGCCGCCAAGGCAAGAGGACTCCGCTTCCGGCGGGAGATCGCAGCCGTGTCTGCAAACGCAATTTTGATTGGGAGGAAAAGGAAGAAACATGAAAGCTTGGATTAGCCGTGGATGGAAAGCTTGTGGCAAGCACCGCGTCGCGGTTGTGCTGACGCTGGCGCTCACCGCCTCCTTCCTGGCATACACCTCATTCGTTCCCGTGCGGGCGTCGGTTTCGTCCAACACCGCTCCGCTGGACAACAGCCAAGTCGGCGCGTTGCTTTCGCTCGATCAGGCGATGGAAGCTGTAGCTGCCCGGGTCACACCGGCGATCGTGAATGTAGCGGTTACCTCCAAGGCCAAGTCGCAGCCGGTGCCGCAGGGCGTTCCCGACGATATACAGCGCTTCTTTGGCCAGCAATTCGGTCAGGGTGGACAGTCGCAGCCGCGGGTTGAGCATGGCATCGGTAGCGGCGTAATCATTTCTCCAGACGGCTACATCGTAACCAACAATCACGTGGTCGACGGCGCAACGGATATTCGCGTTACGCTCAGCGATCGCCGTATTCTTACCGGCAAAGTGGTTGGAACCGACCCGCTCACCGATCTTGCGGTGATCAAGGTCGATGCCACCAACCTGCCCAACATTCCGATTGGCGACTCCTCGGCGCTGCATCCGGGGCAGACCGTGCTGGCCTTCGGTAACCCGTTCGGATTCCGTTTCACAGTTACGCGCGGAATCGTGAGCGCGTTGAACCGTCCCAATCCGTATTCTGACGATGCGCACAAGCCGGGCCAGTTTATCCAGACCGATGCGGCCATCAATCCCGGCAACTCCGGCGGCCCGCTGGTGAATGCTCGTGGCGAAGTGGTCGGTATCAATACGTTTCTCATCTCGCCTTCGGGATCGTTCTCCGGAATGGGCTTTGCGATTCCGACGCAGATCGTCAATCCCGTCGTCGAGTCGCTGGTGCGCTACGGCAAGGTTGAACATGCGCGCATGGGCGTCGGCATCACCGATGTCACTCCGGAGAACGCGAAGTTCTTTGACGTGAAAGATGCCAACGGTGCGCTGATCACGCAGGTCGAAGCCGATTCCGCCGGCGCCAAGGCTGGTCTGAAGGTAGGCGACATCATCACTGAGCTCGACGGCAAGAAAGTAACCGACGCAGGTCAGCTGCAAATGGAAGTCGGTGAGATGCATCCCGGAACCAAGGTCACGCTGCAGGTCATGCGCGATGGCAAAGCAGTGTCGCTGCCGGTTACGCTGCAAGGGATGGACAGTGATAGCGATGGCAATAAGCTCGCGCAGAATGGCGACGACAAGCCACGCTGGGGCCTGGGCATCGCGGACGTCACGCCTGAGGTACGCCAGCAACTGAATGCCCCGGATGACATCCACGGCGCAGTCATTGAGCGCGTGCTGCCGGGTAGTCCCTCCGACGACGCCGGGCTGCAGCCCGGACAGGTCATCATGGGCGTGAATCGCCAGCCTACGAAGAGCGCTTCCGACGTGCAGAAGGCTCTCGCGGGCGTACCAAAAGGTCAGGACGCGCTGGTGCTGATCTGGGCGAACGGCGGAAGCACCTTCCGCGTTCTGCACGCTACCAACGGAGCTTAACTTGAACGATATACCGCGCTGTACTCGATTGCGGATAACCGCGATCGGAGTACGGCGCGGGCTTTTTTGGGGTAGTGGGCTACTTTGACCGTCAAGGTAGCCCATTGCCTTTTTGCCAGCCTTTTTCAACTGCGCCCGCCGGAGTTAAGATATTCACAGCCAAGTTATTCTTCCCTGCGAACTCAGGCAAATCCAGACGGACGCGCTGCTTCTCATCTGAGTGGAATTTTGTAGACGGTGGGCTGTGGATCCAACGCGTGGGCGAGTCATGTGAATCCATGCCGCCGGATCTTGAGTCGTTGGGAGTGCTTCGCATGAAAATCGCAACGCCTGTCTCGCCAGATACCCGTGCTACGCAAATCCCGTTTCGCGCGTTGAGCCGACGCTTACGAGCCACGCTGTGCGCTCTGCTGCTGTCCGTCTGTATTGCAACGCCAGTCTTCTCACAAGTGGACCAGAAGACTCGACCCGCTCCTGACTTTGGTGAGGGCGATGTCTGGCTCGACCAGGGTGCGCCGGTACCGCACCACATCTCCGACTACCGCGGCAAAGTCGTGCTTGTCGATTTCTGGGAATACACCTGCATCAACTGCATCCGCGACTTTGGCGTGATCAAGCGCTGGTACACCAAGTATCACCAATACGGTTTCGATGTGATCGGCGTTCACTACGGCGAATTCGCTATCGGCTTCGATCCCGACAATGTGCGCATGGCAGCGCAAAAATACCACCTTCCGTGGGCCGTTGTCGCCGACCAGAAGGGCTCCGCCTGGAAGGCTTATGACTCCAAGGGGTGGCCAGACCGTTTTCTCATCGACCCGCAGGGCAACATCGTGATGAGCGTCTTCGGCGAAGGCAATAACCAGGTGATGGAAACCAGGATCCGCGAGCTATTGGCTCTGGCTCATCCCGAGGTCCTGAAGATTCCACTCGACCCTGATGAGGACGAGTTTCGCCAGGAGTGCGGTGTCACCACGCAGGAAACCTATGTGGGCGAGCTCTACGGACGTGGCTCGGTCGACGACATGGGTGACCATCATTCCGGGGAGACCGTCGATTTTCAGCCGCCGCATTCGCCTCCCGACGGTGGCGTGATGCTGGTCGGCCGCTGGCGTGTCGATCACGACGGCGTGACTTCGCAGCAGCAGGGTGCTGGCGCCGAAGTGCGTTATCATGCGCGGTCGCTGTATGCCGTTATGAATCCAAGCGGCGTAAAGCAAGTCCGTGTCGACCTGTATCAGGACGGCAATCCTATGCCGAAGGAAGGTGCGGGACCAGATGTGAAGTTCGACGACAAGGGAGCTTACATCGAGGTGAACGAGGCGCGCATGTATTACCTGGTGCGCAGTCCCAACTTCACTGCGCATCTCATCGCGCTGCTGCCGGAAGGTCCGGGACTGTCGCTGCACTCGTTCACGTACGGCAACAACTGCCAGTTGGCGGACCAGCCGTAGCGTCTTGGTAGAAGGGCACAGCTTTCACAGGCTGCGGAAAAGTCGAAAAGCAGATTCCTCGCGGGCTGAAGCCCGCTCGGAATAATAAAAATAGACGGCTTATCGGCACGACTAAAGTCGTGCCCTGATACAAAGCATACGAAGCCCGGGTTGTTCCGCAGCCTGTGAAGTCGTGCCCTGATACAAGTATTTGAAACCCGAATTTTTCAGCAACCTGTTTCAGCCGTGCCGCGAGGATGTAATCAACAGTGGACTTTAGGCTCCGGTCTACCCGGAGCTTCCACCCATCGGACTGTCACGCTTCATACTCCACCAATGCCGCCATGCCAGCCTCGAGATGCCAGAGCACGTGGCAATGAACAAACCATAGCCCAGGATTGTTCGCATCGAACGCGACCGTAACGCTGTTCTTGCCGGGGACCAGCACCGTGTCGCGAAGCGCTCCGCTGAAGTTATTGTCGTTAATCGCGATCACCTGGAAGGAATGCCCATGCAGGTGCATCGGGTGCGACATCGGCGTCTCGTTCACAAACTTCAGCGCCACTCGCTGGCCGGGCTTCACTCGCACTTGCGCCTTCTCCGTACCGGGATTCACGACATCGAACGCCTGACCGTTGATGAGCCATTCGTAGCGGCTCATGTTTCCCTGCAAACGCAAGATAGCCGTCTGATCCACGGCCTTCGCCTTCGGAGGCTGCGCAGCGCTTAGTTGGCCTTCCAAGCCGAGCGTGAGCAGCCCGGTGGCGGAAGAATTCTTGACTGGCAGGCGTTGAATCTGCGCGCCCGAAGTAGCAAGCAGGATCCCAGCTTGTTCCGTGGAAAATTCGCGCAAGGCGAGAATAGGAAATGCTCCTCCGTCACGCGGCAAGCGAACCCTGACATCGATTCGCTGCGCAATCGCCAACGGAAAGCGACTTCCCTGAACCGGCTTGACCGGCATGCCGTCCACCGCAATCACTTCGCCGGACAAGGAACCCAGGTCAATGAAGAAATTCGTTCCACTGCTGCCATTGATGATCCGCAATCGCACCCGCCCGTTCTTCTCAACCTTCACCACATCGGGATCGTTGAGGGTGCGATCGTTGGCCAGATAGGCGTCGTAATTCACGTCATTGGCATCCGGCTTGTCTCCCATCTTCATGCTGGACGCTTGCTGAGCGGGCGCCTTCGCGGTTCCTCCCATGTTCAGGGGCTGCCCTTCGCCGATGACGGACATGCCCTTGGCGCCTTGCCGGAGCGTGGCGTAAATCTCCTTGGGCGGCGTGAAACTGAAGTCCGAAAGAAACAGTACGATCTCCTGCTCGTCGCGCGGCTGCTCCGTCGAGTCGTGCACGATCAACGGAGCTGCCAATAAGAACGCCTCCTGCAAGCCCTGGTGCGAGTGCATCCAATGCGTCCCCGCAGGCTGAACCGGAAAGTTGTAAAAGCTGCTGCTATCGGGACGAATCACCGGCTGCGTCACGCCGGGAACGCCGTCCTGGTTGTTCGGCGGATGCAGGCCGTGCCAGTGAATGGCTGTGGGTACCGGCAGCTTGTTTTCCAATGTCACCCGAAACGAATCGTTGACCATCGTGCTCATGCCCTGAACCCCGTTGGGCTGGAGCAGTCCATCTACCGTTGCGGCTTTGCCATTGATCTCCAGGGTGCGCTTGGTAGCCTGTATGGTGGTAGCAGGCGAAGCTGTCTGCGCCTTCGGTGGCAGCGCCGGCGCGACAAACGGGAGATTGCCGGCAAAGCTTCCGCTAGGAAGTATCGCGCTTCCGGCAATAGCGCCGAGCGAAGTGGACAGGAATTGCCGCCGTGAGACGCTGGTGCTCATTCGGGAAGCCTTCGGGGAAAATTCGATTTGCATCATTCTATGAGACATCGCGGTCGTTGGGGAAAACAATTTGATACCTTGAATACTTGGGACCGAACAAACCATGGGAGAGGCAATGAAGAGAGTCGTCCTGATCCTTGTTGCGATTCTGTTACTAGCAGGTCTGTATGAAGCCAGCCGTCGTCACACTGCGAAGGGCGGCGCGCCTTCAGCGGCAAGTCACTCGCTGGCGCCAGACTTTTCCCTCACCGACTTGAATGGGCAACCCCTGAATCTCGCCAGCTATCGCGGCAAGGTCGTGCTGCTCGACTTCTGGGCGACATGGTGTACTCCGTGCCGCGCCGAAATTCCGCACTTTGTCGACTTCCAGAATAACTATCGCGACCAGGGTTTCCAGGTTATCGGCATTTCGATGGATGACGATCTCAAGCCGGTGCGCCCGTTCTATCAGGAGTTCAAGATGAACTATCCGGTCGCGCTGGGGACGGAAAAGCTCGCCCAAGCGTACGGAGGCATTCTGGGCCTGCCAGTTACATTCCTTATCGATCGTAACGGCCGCATCGCCGGAAAGTATGTCGGAGCCGTGGACATTGCGACGATTGAGCAGGGGGTCAAATCGCTGCTGCAGACCCACTGAGGTAACATGCCGGCCAGGTCTCCCGATCCGGGCTGTTGGCAGATAACCGTGATGCGCCTACATCGACGCTCCTCCCTCCGGTTTGAAGATCATTCCCCGGCTGGTCTTGCCATTCATAATCACCGCCAGGGGTTGAGGGAACCGCAAATGCCGCACGCAGCCATGTTCGTCCACGGCCTTCTGTTCGGCCAGCCACTTCCAGTCGACGAAGCCTTCTCCCGCATCCGGATTCACCGTGAAGTAGCCAATCTGGAATGCGGTGAGGTTCTGAAAGAAGTGGCTGCCTTGCGAGGGCACGACGCGAAAGTCGCGAAACCCTGACTCAACAATGACGCGCGCGCCGGAGATCTGGTCCCAGGTCACGGGGATGCCGAGCCAGGGATCGGTCGAACCCCAGCGGCCTACGCCGATCAGCAGATACGGGTTTCCCTGGTCCGCCAGCTTGGCATTGAAGTGTGCGACGCTGCGCGCCACCTCGTGACTGTGAGCGCGCTCGAAGCGATGAGAATCCACCACGATGAGGTCGCGCAGGTCCTGCATGCGGCCATGCCCAAGAACCAGCGAGCTCTGGCAGACCAACCGCTCCGGCTCGACCTCTTCAACGGGAATGTCCTCGCCTTCACGTGACATGACGAGAGGGCGCAATTGCAGGAAACCGAATTCGGCAGGGCCATTCGCATTCTGCGGCAGCCGCACGGCAAATTCGATCTCCACCGGTTGGCCCATCGCGTCTTCGCCAATCGTCATCAACTGATCGAGAATCGCGGCCAGCGGGAAAACTCCGTGCTTCAGGATCGCCGCGAAGCTGACGACCCGCGGTCCGCGCCGGCTGAGTCCGTCGTAGATGGCGTGATTGTCAACCGAGTAGGTCGACGCCAGCATCTGCAACGTACCGTCCGCTTCAGCGACCTCCAGACCATAAGCGACTTCACGCAGATCGCTGGCCGGATTGCCGGCGTGAACGGGATGATCCAGCTCCAGCGCCCAGAACTCGGTTTGCGAATTTGCCAGCATATCTTCCACAGACGAGAACTGCACCAGGTTCCGGGGATGCCGCGGACTAAAGGTCAACGACTTTCCGCCGCTCACCACGGCGTGTCCCAGTCCCAGCGCGACGGCGGCGAATCCGTCGGCTACCGTGACCGGCTCCACTGGATAGAAATTGCGCGACCGCACCACACCGGAAAAATCCGGATAGAACCTGCTGCCGTGAGCCGCTCCCACCACCTGCTGCACCAGCACCGCCATCTTCTCTTCTTCCAGCCGATACGGCGTCGCTTTCAGATAAGCCTTCGCATGCTGGCTGAAGGTGGACGCATACACCAGTTTGATGGCTTCCAGCAGCTGCTCCAGCCGAACTTGAATGTCGGCGTCCTGGTTGGCCAGCATGAAGGTTTCGTACACTCCTGAGAAGGGTTGGTATTGCGAGTCTTCCAGCAGGCTGGAGGAGCGCACCGCCAGCGGGTAATGCACCGCCTCGAGAAATGCAAGCAGATCGTCCAGCAGAGAGATCGGAAACGAGGCCTGCAAGAAACGTCGCGTGATCTCGTCGTCGTCATCGCCCTGAATGGCGATGTCGAGCAGATCGTTTTCGTTCAGAAATCGATCGAACACATCTGTCGTTAATACCAGGGTTGGTGGTACGGCGATGCGAATGCCCGGGAACTTACGGTCAATCGTGCGACGATGCAGCAGATGACGAATAAACGCCAGACCGCGGGCTTTGCCTCCCAGCGAACCGCCGCCCAACTGCAGGAAAAAAGCCTCCGCCGGCTGGAAGGTTAAGGGATTGAATTCGCCGATCAACGTCTGGCTCTGCTCACGGCGATAATCGGCGATACAGTCGATCAGATCGTAACGAAGGTTCTCCAGCGTGCCGAAGTCGCTCACCTGGCGCGGGCGCAGCTTCTGTGCGAGGGCGAACTCGGTCCTCGCCATCAGCCAGTGAGAGAAGTGATTGCGCTCGGCGTGATACGCGAGGCTCTCCTCCGGGATGGTGCGCAGCAGTGTCTCCAGCTCATTCAGATCGGAGGCGCGCCCCACTTCGGTCTTCTCATCCGCCATGCGGAAGATAAAATCACCGAAGCCCATCTCATCGACCATGATGCGGCGCAGGTCGCCCAATAATGTCGGCGAACGCTTCTGCAAGAACGAGTAGCCTTCACGATAGGCGCGGTCCATGAACTCGGTACGGCTGGACTGCAGAACGATAGGAATGTCGGGCACGGTGCGGCGAACCATGCGCGCTAACTCGAATCCGGTTTCGGCTGTGAGCTCTCCGGCCCGCGGAAACTCTACGTCGGAAACCACGCCCAGCAGGTATTCGCGGTACTTCAAGACCTCTCTTTCCGCGTCGTCGTAATTGGAGCAAAGCAGGATCTTGGGGCGCGCGCGCATGCGGACCAGCTTGTGCGCGATGTTCAGCCCTTCGCTGAGCAGGCGGCGCGACTGGCTGATGAGCTCGGTATAAATCACTGGGAGGAATAAGGAGTAATAGCGGATATCGTCCTCAACCACCAGCATCACGGGAACGTTCATCGCGTGGGTGTCATGCAGTACGTTGCGCTTGTCCTCAATGTACTTCACGATGGAGATGAGGATGCGCGCGTTCCCCTGCCACAGAAAAATGCGCTCGATGTCGGTTTGCAGATTGCGGGCGAGGAAGTTCTTGATCTCGCGGTAGTCGTAAGCCAGGACCACGACGGGGACGTCAAGACCAGCGGCTTTGATCTCGCGCGCCAGTTGCGCGGCGTCCATGTCGGAGACGCGGAGATTCGCGACGATGAGGTTAAACCGCGGCTGTTCGCGAACCAGCTTGAGCGCTTCCGCTCCGCTGGAGACATGCGTGATGCCCGGCACCTGGTGGATGTCAAGCTCCAGCGACTCGCCCAGCAGGAGCTCGTTGAGTCGCCCGTCCTCGCGCAGGATGAACGAGTCGTAGAGGCTGGAAACGAGGAGGATGTCGTTCACGCGGAACGGCATCAGATTCTCGAAGCCCTCGAAGAGGCGCTCGGGAGGGGAGGGGTCGGGAGATTGGCGAGCGGTAGTCAACGGTTTCCACCTGAAGACGATTCTACTCGCGTGCAGCGGGGATCGAGTCGGTGGTGTCCAGACGTTGATCTTTCAATTCTGAACGGCGCGAGAGCTCAGGCGGGGAGATTTTCTCCAGGTTGTCCATGAAGTTCTTGGAAGCGACGGGGCCTTCATCGAGGTAGGATGACCACTCCACGGGCTGGGTGAAAGCGTTGCCTCTTTCCTCGCGAATGAATACATTTCGGGTTATACGACGAACTGACTCGGACGGAGGATCGTCAGTGACCTTCGAGTTTGTCCACTCTCCCCTGCAACGCTTCTAACTCTAAATCCATTGTCCGCAAAGCATCCGAGTGGCTGCGCAGCCGCGTGATGACTGGCGAGGCCCACTTGTGAAACTCGGTGAGCAATGCGGTTTCGATTTTCTCCAGCCGCGCGCCCACGCGTTCTTCGCTGGCTGCGATCTGAGTTGAGATCTCGGAGGAAATCCACTTCTTGTCGTCGTCGGTCAGCATGGCGCTATTGTATTACGTCCGCATGTGGATGGCAGGTGTCGACCCACTCATTCGAAAACCGCGAATGAGTGGGGCACCCGGCTTGCAGCGATCTCGGCGGCAATCCACTTCTTGTCGTCGTCCGTCAACATGGCGCTATTTTACACGTCCTCTGGCATGCCGGACAGGCATGATGACTGACAGCGGGGTGGATTTCTCCACCCCGCATGATACGGCAAGCCTTCTACAAGGAGACTACACCAGTCCCTGGTCCAGCATGGCGTTGGCGACCTTCAGGAAGCCGCCGATGTTGGCGCCGTTCACCAGCTTGCCCGGCGTGCCGTAGGTCTCGGCCGTCTCGAAGCAGGTCTTGTGGATGGCGATCATGATGTTGTGCAGCTTG
>JBARGS010000080.1:0-3080 GCA_049798495.1 Candidatus Korobacteraceae bacterium
AATTCACTCCCCTCCGCCGCGTAGTCTCAGCTGCAGAGAAATTCTGCTATCTTGTCCACGAAGTACGCGGAGGGTCAAGAACTAACTACCGATGTTCTCGGCGCGCTTGACCAACTCAAGGTTGATCCCTCGCGAATTGTTGCGTCCAAGGCCTCGATCGCTCGGCGGGATTCGCTCTGGGCACTGCCATCAGGCGCTCGGCGAGAATGAAACCTACCGCGCCAACAAGAACCCCCGCCAACACATCGGCGATGTAGTGGTAGCGACCATAAATTGTAGACACGCACATCGCGACGAAGAGCGGTAGGAACACCCAGAACAAGTAGGGGCGGTAGCGCCAGGCACCGAGCAGCGCGACGAACGCCCCCGTAACATGACCGGAAGGAAACGCGCCGCCACGTACGCGTCCCCAGCTTTCAATGAAATTGATCAAGCTAGTAGCGGGGCCGCCCACAAGCGGGGGCAAATGGAATGAGCGCATGGCAAAGAACGGCGCTTCAACAGGGAAGAAAATCGAAATCATATAGCCAATTGAGTAGGCGATCATCGAAGCGGTCATCACCGTCCAGAAAGCGCGTAACGCTGCAGCTCCGGACGGATCGCCCGCGGGTGAGACATTGGAGCGGGACAGAGGGCGGCGATAAAGGGAGGCTCCGAGAATCGTCAGAAATAGATAGTAGGTCATGTAGGCGACTTGCATCGCCTCGTTGATCCAGGGGTTGGAGAACTGAGAGAGCCACACGCCCGGATAAACGCCCGTGAGGCGGTGGTCGAATGCAATCAGGACGGAATCCCGCCACGCCTTATCAGTCAGGTAAACGAGAATTTGCAGTTCCTCGAAGCAGAAAAGAAAGACAGCCTGTGGGTACCAGTCGCGGACCCAGCCAAGCGTCCGGGCAATTCGAGAGTGCGAAAGTTCGCCATGGCTGACCCGATCGGCAACATTCACGATAACCAGAATTGCGGCAAAGACTCCGAAGTGCACAGTGATATGCAACACAGGGTGCGAGAGATTCTCGTGGAAAATGAGCATCAGGGCGCCGCTAAGTCCCAGATAGAGAAGCGCCACCCATTCAAATGCGCCGCAGGGTTCGAGGATGGCGCGCGCCTGCGACCCTGCACGGATGAAAGAGCACGCGGCGATTTGGCGGTCGCCCGCCGCCGCGCCTTCCCCGACGCACACCGGGTTGTAGGCCTTCTCTCCACAGCCATACCGAGTCATGCCCATGGCAACTCCTCTTCTAGGAATCCAGCACTGGTGGACCGCTGACTCCCTAATCCTGCTAGGTACTACCACGATTTGCAACTACCACTCACTACAGTCAAGTCGGTCACGGTAAGTGTGCCATCGTTCTCGGGCGACGTGACGATAGCCACCCTAACCTCCTTATTGAGAAAAACTTCGAGGTTGACACTGTCACTCTTAACCTGCCACCACTGCATCCGCGGACCATGCAGTGTGTATTCATCTGCACCGGATCCGTCCTCCAAACAGCCGGCCAGCATGGTCGGCTTGGGGTATATCTGGTCAGCCGTGGCGGGAACTCTGTTGCCGTACGGAATTGTCGTGGTGTTCTGAGCGTACCCCATTGTCGCAACTCCAACGATCAGGCTGGCCGCGAGCAGCCATAACGCAAACGTCCTTTTCATATCCATGATGCTCTCCATCTAAGACTGTTCACATTCTGATTGTTATGCCTCTGCGCGACCAATCGGTCTTGGACTGTGGCCGCGCGGACTGCCCGCGTCGTTTAATCTTCTTGCATCTCTGCCAGTACAACCCATTCATGCATCACTTTCGCGCCTTCAATTTCCAACTTAACGACTCGGGAGAGGGCCACCGACGTAATGAGCGGTGCAGCCCTAATGCCAATCAATAAATCTTTGGCATCGTCGCCTTCTGTATTCCATTTCTCATCTTCGGAAGGTCCAGGTTGCTACGTCAGAGAGCCGCGGTCAACCCCAGGCCACCAATGGGAACAGCCCTAGTAGCGGGACGTTCGCATCGTCACGGGAGCGCGTGGCTCATGCCTCCCACTTGTGACGTCATGCTTCACCTCTCCTAGACGGGCGCATGGCGCTCGTCCATACGGGAGAGTGCAGATCCAATGCCAAGCTGATGGTCGTAAATGGTTCATCAGTAATGGGTCAGGAACTCAGAAAACGTAGTGCCTGCCCTGGATCTTCAGCCCGACAGAAAACGCGCAAATTGCGTGTGCTACTTAAGGCGCTTTCTGGCTCGACCTGAATCCTGAATCATGGCTTCCCGGCCGGAGCAAAACTCTTGGCAATGCCTACCTCTGAAGCGAAACTGCCCCGCGAGCCATTGTGGGCAGTCGTCGGTAAATTAGCAGCTCGCTCCGCATCTTCGGTCAAACGAACCGCCTCCTTCATCTGTTGCAGGGAGATGAGCATCGAGTTCCTTGAGACGCGGCGCACGATAGGATTGACCACCCAGCGTAGCGCAATGGGAATGTCGCGACTCAAGGCGATCGCCTCGACTTCCACATAGGTTCCGCTGTCTCTCTGCTCAAACTTGGCGACGCTGTACAGGCGCCAGACGTAGCCGCTGCCATGATCCGGCGAAAGTTCCTGCTCGTCCGGGCGGCCGAGGTGCCGGATCTCTTGCACCCGCGTAGTCTGCGTGGTGCTGTACCATCGCCTGTCATCGATTTTGAAATAGCAGGTTTCATATTCCATATCCAGCGCCGTCTGGGCTACGACCTCTTTGTTCACTACGCGCATGGAATACTTTTCACAGGGCCCGTCGCTGCTGAGCAACTTGGAATCAACAACCGTTGGCTTGTAATATTCCTTGTAGTTGCTGTAATCACGCGCGGCGGACAAAACGTCTTTGATACCGGCGTTCGGAAAAAAAGCCGCGCCCGTCCAATCGTGGATCAACCCTGAGGTCACGGGTTTTGGGTTTTCCTTCCCGACGGACGAGACCAGAATCTCGCCATCACGCACACGCTGAAGGCGCTCTGGCTTCTGGTCGACCCAGAGAAAGGGTGTTTGGGAGGCCATCTGTGGACGGGTAGCATCGAGGTACGCATTCCAATAGACCAAAGTGTCTTGCC
>JBARGS010000081.1:0-2042 GCA_049798495.1 Candidatus Korobacteraceae bacterium
GATCTAATTCGACGAGTGATTGGTGAGGGCCACGAAGTTGGTTGTCACACCGACACGCATGATGCCCTGGACCGTCTCACGCCCGAAACGTTTCGGGCCAATCTTGAACGCAATGTCGAGAGTTTAAACGCAGCAGGGGCATCTTCTGTGGTGGGATTCCGCGCTCCCATCTTCTCGCTCACGCCAGCAACGCAATGGGCTTATGGCGTGCTGAGATCGCTTGGCTTTCGTTACTCCAGTTCGGTGCTGGCGGCAAAGAATCCGCTGTATGGCTGGCCGGAGTTTGGCACCGAGATCCGTCGCATGGAAGGCGTTATGGAAATTCCGGTGACGCTTCACCAGGTTGGGCCACTGCGTGTTCCGATCTTCGGCGGAACGTACTTTCGACTGGCGCCCGCCGCGCTGGTGCGCACCGCGGTGCGCCGCCACGCTCAGGATCAGCCGTTAGTTGGCTTCTTCCACCCGTACGATATCGACACTCGGCAGCAGTGGGTGATGAACGCGGGCGTCAATGGGAATCCGGTATTGAATCACTTGCTGTATGTGGGACGCGGCAGCGTGCTCCGCCGTCTGGAGGAGATGCTTGAGGAAGGTGTTCGTATCTGCACGTACCGGGAATATTTGCGCTCGACGCAAAACCAGAGTCTTAACTAGAAGCTATCGAGCTATCCTGAATGATTGTCGTTACAAATGCTTCCTAACCCGTGTCTCTGTGTCTCTGTGGTGAAATAGCAATTTATGGCTAAACAGAACATTCCCGGCTTTTCCACTCGCGCCATCCATGTCGGCAATGAAGCTGACCCTTCGACAGGAGCGGTAGCGCCTCCCATCTTCGCGACTTCGACCTACGCGCAGGAAGAACTCGGCAAAACCAAGGGATATGACTACTCGCGCGCGGGCAATCCCACACGCACGCGCCTGGAGCAGAACCTTGCCGCGCTGGAGGGCGGCATTGCCGCGCCCGTCTTTGCCAGCGGAATGGCTGCGGTAGGTGCGCTCTGCCATCTGATGAAGGCCGGTGATCACGTTGTCGCCTCCAACAATCTTTATGGCGGCGTACCTCGGCTCTTCAATCAGGTCATGACCAACTTCGGCCTGGAGTTCACCTACGTGGACACGACTGATGCGCGCAATGTCGAAGGCGCCATCCGCAAGAGCACGCGCTACGTTTACATCGAGACGCCGACCAATCCCCTGATGGGACTGACCGACATCGCAGCGGTCAGCAGGATCGCGCACAAGCGGGGCTGCGAGGTGGTGGTCGACAACACCTTCATGTCGCCCTACTTTCAGCAGCCGATCAAGTTTGGCGCCGACATTGTGATGCACTCCACGACGAAGTTTCTCAACGGTCACAGCGACGGACTGGGCGGGGTGCTGGTGTGCACCACGCGCGAGCAGGCGGAGAAACTGGCGTTTGTGCAGAAGGCTGCGGGGGCAATCATGTCTCCCTTCGAGTGCTGGCTGGTGTTACGCGGTACCAAGACGTTGGCGGTTCGCATGAAGCAGCACGATGAGAGCGGCCGCGTGATGGCCGACTTTCTCAGCACGCATCGCAAAGTGAAGAAGGTCTTTTATCCTGGGCTGAAGAGCCATCCGCAGTTCGAGCTGGCATGCCGCCAGATGACTGGCTTCGGCTCGATGATCACGTTTGAGACGGGATCGCTCTCCAACGCCAAGCGGCTGCTAAAGCGGGTGCGGCTGTGCACCATGGGCGAGTCGCTCGGCGGGGTCGAGACGCTCATCTCGCATCCAGCGACCATGACGCATGCGGCGATCGGGGAAAAAGGCCGCAAGGCGATTGGCTTGACCGATGGGATGGTGCGAATTTCCGTGGGGATTGAGGACGTGGAAGATCTGATCGCTGATCTGGAGCAGGCGCTGGGTTAGATCAGCTATCAGCCGTCAGCCGTCAGCCGTCAGCCGTCAGCCGAGGGGAATCATACGCGCGTTCGACGTTCACCTAAACGACACGAACCTTCCTGTCCCTGTGCGTAGACACAAGACCAATCTGCCGGCTTCCTACTGCCCCGCACCTGCCG
>JBARGS010000082.1:0-42857 GCA_049798495.1 Candidatus Korobacteraceae bacterium
ATACTGAATCGCGCGGCAGAGATGCGGCACACGATGCATCGCTGGCTGATCGAGTAACTATGCCATCCAACTTCGCTTGACGGACACACCGCAAGGAGCTTCCCTTTGCAAGCACTGCACATCAACGGCAACCATCTCACCCTGGAAGACTTGCGGCAAGTTGTCTACGAGCGGCGCCCCGTCCTCTTGCAACCCGAGGCACGCCTCGCGGTGGAGCGCGCCCGCGCGGTGGTGGACGACGTGGTCGAGGGCCAGCGTGTCGCTTACGCAGTGAATACCGGCGTGGGTCAACTGGCGGACATGCACATTCCGCAGCAGGACATTCGCAAACTCCAGATCAATCTGCTTCGCTCCCACGCTGTGGGAGTGGGCCAGCCTTTGGCGGAAGATGTCACTCGCGCCATGATTCTGTTGCGCGCCAATTCCTTGTCCAAGGGTTTCTCCGGTGTCCGTCCGCTGATTATCGACACCCTGTGCGAGATGCTGAATCGCGGTGTCCATCCTGTGATCCCCTCGCAAGGCAGCGTGGGCGCCAGCGGCGACCTCGCTCCACTCGCTCATCTGGCATTGGTGTTGATCGCCGAAGGCGAAGCGACCTATCAGGGCAAGCGGGTTCCGTCGGCGGAAGCTTTAAAGCGCGCCGACATCAAGCCAGTGCTATTGGAAGCCAAGGAATCGATCTCGCTGATCAACGGCACGCAGGGCATGCTGGCCATCGGACTGCTGGCGACACTGCAGGCAGACATTCTCGTGGACACTGCCGATGTCATCGGAGCCCTCGCCCTCGACGCGCTCAAGGGTACCGACGTAGCCTTCGATGATCGCATTCAGAAAGCCCGGCCACATTCCGGGCAGATGCTGGTGGCGCAAAACCTGCGCCGGATGCTGGAAGGCAGCATAATCCGCGAGTCGCATCTGGATTGTCAGAAGGTGCAGGACGCTTACTCCCTGCGTTGCATGCCGCAGGTCCACGGCGCCGTGCGCGACACGCTTTCCTATTGCCGCGGTGTGTTCGAGATTGAGATGAACTCCGCCGTCGACAATCCCCTGGTCTTTCCCGAAGAGAGGAAGGTGGGTGCTCCCAAACGCGCGGTTGGAGCTGCCGCTCCCGGCGTCATACTTTCCGGAGGCAACTTCCACGGCGAACCGCTGGCCTTCGCGCTCGACTTCATGGCCATCGCCCTCAGCGCGCTGGCGGGCATCTCGGAGCGGCGTCTGGAACGGTTGATCAATCCTGCGCTCAACGAAGGCCTGCCGGCATTCCTGGCGCCGGGCGCCGGTCTTAACTCCGGCTTCATGATGCCTCAGGTGACGGCGGCGGCTTTAGTCAGCGAGAACAAGATACTCTCGCATCCCGCATCGGTGGACTCGATCAGTACTTCGGGTGACAAAGAAGATTTCGTCTCCATGGGAATGACGGCGGCCAACAAACTCCTACAAGTGGTCACCAACACCCGGAATGTTCTGGCGATCGAGGCGCTGGCGGCGGCGCAGGCGCTGGACTTCCGCGCTCCTCTGGAAAGCGGCAAACGCGCCAAAGCCGCGGTAGCCGCTATCCGCGCGGTATCGCCTCCGATTACCGAAGACCGAATCTTCGCGCAGGATTTTGCGCGCGTGGCGGAGATCATTGCCAGCGGCAAACTGGCAGAACCTCTGCGGTAAAGCGAAACACCCGGTAGAATGATTTTCCGCGGACCCTCGAAAGTCGTGCACTAACAGAATTCTTTAGGAATTTGCCCCACCACAAAGCGGTCGATCTTGGTGATCAACTCCGCACCCGGCGGGGTGATGGGAAACAACGACCAGGCGGCTGACGTGGTTATGAAGGCGTTCTGCAGACCATTCATCAGGGATTTCGAGATTGGGGCTTCCAGCACACGGCCCGCCTCCGCGCGGACCACGTGCATCGGCTGCGGCCGCTTCAGAATGCCGACGATGGTAGGACCGTTCCAGCGAAAGAAGGAGGCGTTGCTGCACAGCCGTCCCGCGACCCGCGCCGCGAACTCGCACAGCACTTCGTCGCCCACGGCGTAGCCAAAGCGCGCATTGATGGATTGCATCTTCCCCAACACCGCCACCAGTAGATAACGGATATCGCCAATATTGGCTGCCTCATGAATGGCGACTTCGGCGGCCGAACGGCTGGCCAGCCCGGTGACCGGATCGGTGACGGAAGCTATGCCGTGGTGTGCCATCCGGTGCTGCGATGAAGCTAGTTCATTCTTCAGGCTGTCGAGGTTGACTTGATTCTCGTTCTTCTGCCGCGCCGCTTCGTCGCGAACCTTGTGCAGGCATTCCGCCAATCGCAGGCGAAGCTGATGAATGTCCTCCAGGGCCGAGGCCCGCTTTAGCTGCGTTTCGATGACTTCCAGGTTCTTGGCCGAGTGCTCGCTGGCCGATCCCAGCGACTTGATCGTCCCGGTGAGCATGGAGATCATGTTCTGCAGCTCGTCGCCCTGGCGATGAACGAATTCTGTCACCGACCGGTTGTAACTCTCGATCAGATGGCTTATGGCTTCCGCCGCCTCCAGCAACTGCTCGCCGGTCGCGTCGGCCGGAAAATGTTCCTGGATGTGGGTTATCCCGGCGCGGTACCGTTCGCACTCCGCGTGGTCAACATCCACCGGATGCGGCGCCACCGTGTCAATCAGCAGCGTCAGGAGGCGCTGATAGATCTCGCTCGGGGGACCGTCCAGATACCGCTTGATAGAGATCAGCGCCATATTCGCCGTAGCGTTCTGCTGATTCTATCGGCGAAATACAGGCTGACGTTAAGGGCAATCGGGCAGGCGATCTCGCCCTCACGGCAGGTTCAGCATCTGTCCTTCCGGCACGACTTTGCTGCTGCTCTTGCCGCTATAGGTGTAAAAGACGGTCACCATCTTGCTGTTTCCGGGTACCGGATCGCCACCCATGGTTTGGGGATTCACTTTGACGGAGAGCCGATTGTTGCGCACCATGCCCTGCAGCCGGCCGGTTACGTTTTGCTGAGCGGCTCCAAAGCCCCACTTGGCCGAGGTAATGCGCAGAACAGAATTGCCATACCCCGGGCCTCCCCATCCCGGTTTCCCCTCGCCGCCCCAGCCCGGATAACCCGAACCCGGGCCGCCGGTGAACATTCTGGAGTTCACGGTCGCGCCTTCCTTGTAGTAGAAGTCGCGGACCTTGCCGGAAGAGTTGCGAGCGACGATGCGGAGCGTCTTGTCCTTGCCCTTGGCGGGATCGCCGCCGAGATTGGCGTTGGTCACCTTGAAGTCAGGCCCGTTCACCAGCCGCTTGACGGTGTTGGTCACATCCTGGCGCTGATTGCCGATGCCGTAGTCGGCGCTCTGTACCCACCAGGTTTGTTGCGCCGTGGCGGCAATTGCCCCGGCCCCCGCGAATACGATGACGGCCAGTCCGGCCAACAGCATTCGTGTGCAACGCATGGAAATCCCTCTGCCTGCTCTGGCGAATATAGTTTGGAATCTCTATTTATCGGTGTCGGTAATCAGGGTCCAGCCGTTGTCGGTATGGACGAATCGCCCCTGGGTCTTGCCGCCTCCCTGAGAGGTAATTCCGAATACGCCGAGCAAAGCCGGGGTATTCTCCGACAGGTTGAGCACGTAATCGCAGTTGTAACCGGCCTTGCCCACCGACTGTGCGCTGGCGCATCCGATCTTTTTGAACTTCGTGATCTTGATCATGTAGTCGTTCTTGTCGTTGCTGCCGTTAGCGTAAACCGCCATGCACTGCGCCGCCTGCAGCGGGTTGCCGTTGTACTGGCCGTTCCGGCAGGCCTCCACCTTCTGCTTCATATTGCGGTTGTAGGAGTCAACCGTCGCCTGCACGGCATCGCGCATCTCCTGAGAGGTCGGCTCCCCGGCCACGGCAACCGAGGCGCCCGCCTGGCTCTTTTCCTGCGATTGTGTGGAATTATCCTGTGCCAAGGCCGTAATGGCAAAAACACAGACCACAAGTACGACAAAGTGGATCTTCTGCATCTTCTCTCCTCGTTGGAAGTTCCACGCAATATACACCCGATCCGGCGAGCTTGTGCCTGCTTTTGTAAGCGGAGGGTTCGGCAATCAGCGGAATAGGCGGTTTTCCGACATCGCCAGGGGACGATTCGGGAGGAACGCAGCTCGTCTGCCGGGCTCCGCCGGAGTCATTCTTTCCTACAGACCGACGGGCCACTGGCCGTCCACTAAGCGGCGCCCGTCAACCACCGATGCGCTATTAACCACTCGCTTACTCGGCTTACATCGCCGCCGGCTCTGCTTTACAATGGAGTTTGCTTTGGCTGCCGTGTTTTACCTCGTCTGCCCGGGCGCGGCGACGCTTGCGCCCTGGGTCTTGGGCTGTGCCACGGAGGCAGGCGACGGTTGCGGGGACTTTCCTCTGGCAAAACGGCATCCAAGATAACGAAGGGCGCCAGCTTGCCGTCTTATCCTCAAGACCCGGGCCCCCGACGCGTGCCGTCTTTTGCGCGCGGCGGGGTGGAAGACCCTAGCGGCTTCTCTGCGAATTCATAACGTGGCAATCAAACTCAAAGTACCTGATCGCCGGCCGGTCGCACGCGCGCCGAGGAGCAACTCGGGACGGCAATCCGCGAGGCCGGTGCGAACCCGTTTTTCCTTCCAGGACCCGCTGGTCAAGATGGTTCTGGCGGGCTTCGCTATCGCCTGCGTTCTTGTCCTGGGCTTCTTCACCTACTTCTACGTCAAGTACGAGAAGATGGTGGATCGCCGCATGTCAGGGGAACTCTTCAGCAATGCGGCCAAGATTTATGCCCGCCCGCAAACTGTTTCGGTAGGCGAGAAGCTGGACACAGCCGAGATCGCAGCCGACCTGCGCCGCGCGGGCTATAGCGAGCAGCGCGGGGGCTCAGAATCCCCCATCGGGCAGTTTGCCTTCACCCGCGACGGCATCCAGATCACTCCCGGTCCGCAGTCATTCCACGGAAGCGATGGCGCGATAATTCACTTTCAGAACGGCAAGGTTACATCGATTTCCGAGACTGGCGATAACCGGCAGGAACTCGAGGCCTATGAACTGGAGCCTCAGCTGGTAACCGCGCTCTTCGAAGGGCAGGACCGCTCCAAGCGCGAGTTGATCAGGTTCCAGGACATCCCGCCCGTGCTGGTGAATGCGGTGCTGGCGATCGAAGACCGTCGATTCTTCGAGCATGGCGGGGTCAATTACTTCCGCCTGCTGGAAGCGGCCGTAATCGATGTGCGCGAACACCGTCATGAGCAGGGAGCTTCCACCATCACCATGCAGCTCTCGCGCGGGTTCTTTCTCACTCCCGAAAAGACGATGAAGCGCAAGCTCACGGAGATGGTGATCGCCATCGAATTGGAGCAGAAGTTCTCCAAGCAGCGCATCTTCGAGATGTACGCCAACCAGGTATATCTGGGCCAGCGCGGCTCGTTCACCATCAACGGCTTAGCCGAGGCTTCGCATGCCTATTTCAACAAGGACATCAAGAACCTGACGCTGCCGGAGGCGGCTCTGCTGGCGGGCATGATTCAGCGGCCAAATTATCTTTCGCCGTATCAGCATCCCAAGCGCGCTCTGGAGCGCCGCAACCTGGTGCTGGATTCCATGGTCGACACCGGAGCGATCACGCGCGATGAGGCCGAGCACGCTAAGGCTGCTCCTTTGAAATTGGCAACGCCGAATGTGGAGGCCAGCGATGCGCCTTACTTCGTCGATCTGGTGAAGGAGCAGCTTTCCGGCCAGTTCAGCGAAGGCGAGTTGAACGACCACGCGCTCCGCATCTACACCACAATCGACCCCGATCTTCAGCGCGCAGCCGCCGAAGGGGTGGATGAAGGCATGAAGGTAGTGGATGACCTGGTGATAAAGCGCCGCACCCACAAGATCAAGACGGGAACGGGCAAGGACGCGACCACCGAGGTCAAAGTCGAGACCGGGCCGATGCCGCAGGTCGCGCTGGTGGCGATCGATCCCCATACCGGTGAGATACTCGCCTTAGTGGGCGGCAGAAATTACGGCATGAGCCAGTTGAACCACGCCCTGGCCAAACGGCCCACAGGCTCCATCTTCAAGCCGTTCGTCTATGCGGCGGCGATCAATACCGCGGTCACCGGACAAGCGTTGTTTGCCAACACAAACTCCGACCCCAACACGGGAGTCGTCACCAACAATGACGGCGTGTTCACTCCGGCCAGCCTGATCGACGATTCACAGGTCAGCATCGCGATCGGCGGCGACCAGGTGTACGAACCGCGCAACTATCACGAGACCTTCCATGGCGAGGTGACGGCTCGCTACGCACTGGCAATGTCGCTGAACAACGCCACGGTGCGCCTGGGGCAGGAGGTCGGCTTCGACAAGGTGGCCGCGCTGGCTAAAGCTGCCGGCATCTCCAGCGTACACGCCACCCCGGCGATAGCGCTCGGCGCCTATGACGCCACGCCGATCGAAATGGCCGGCGCCTACACCGTCTTCGCTAACGGCGGGACGCGGCTGTCGCCCATCATGGTCAAGTCGGTTCGCGATGCGCGCGGCAGCGTACTGAACAATTATCAAAGCGACGACAAAACCGTGCTCGACCCGCGCGTCGCCTACGTGATGACCACGATGATGGAGGCGGTCGTCAACAGTGGAACCGGTTATCCGGTTCGCGCGCGTGGATTCGAAGCCCCGGCGGCGGGCAAGACCGGCACCTCCCACGACGCCTGGTTCGCCGGATATACAAACAATTTGCTATGCATTGTCTGGGTCGGCAACGACGACTATACCGACATCAAGCTGGCCGGCGGCGCGGCGGCGGCCCCCATCTGGGCCGAGTTTATGAAGCGCGCCGTCAAGCTCCCGCGATACTCGGATGCGAAGGACTTTAGCGCGCCCTCAGGCGTGGTTCAGGTTCAACTGGACAAAGTGACCAACCGGCTGGCGACTCCGGCTTGCCCTGAGGATTACTCCGTCGCCTTCATCGCGGGAACCGAGCCCAAGGAGACTTGCGAGCAGACCTTGGGCGACCATCGCGGATTCTTCACCAAGATCTTCGGACTGGGATCCCCGTCCGTAGCGGCTCCCCCAGCTACAACGAATGGTCCGGTGCAGGCGACCGCCGGTGGCTCTCCAACCCAAGCCGCCGCCAATGGCGAGACGCAGCAGGCCGAGCAGACTCAGCCGAAAAAGAAGAAGCGCGGCTTCTTCAGCCGCCTCTTCGGCCGAGGCGACAGCGGGGACGAACAGCAAAATAGTGGGACCAGCGACTCCCAAAATGCTAACAATCCTAACCAGAAATAGGTCTAATATTTAAATAGCAAGGGGGCTCTTCCAGCCCACGACGCGCGACGGGCGACGCATAGTGGGACTTCCGGAGCTGGAGGTTGGCTATGGCTCGTCTCCGATGGTCGCGGATTTTGCTCCTTCTCTGGAGCTTGAGCACGCTCTTGCTGGTCGCTGCGATTTTCGCATTGCCGTCGCTGGGGCAGGAAGCTACTCCCACCGATCAGGCCACAATGCCCGCCGCCCAAGCTTCATCCGTTCCGATTCCTGATGGCAGCGCTTCCGCCGAGCAGCTGGAAATCCAGGGCGACGAGTTGCGTGCCAAAAAGCTCTATCTCGATTCCATCGACTACTACAGCGCCGCTCTGGCCAAGAAACCAAGTGCACTGCTGTGGAACAAGAAGGGCATGGCATATCTCTTCCTGCAGCACCGTGAGGACGCGGCGAAGTGTTTCGACAAAGCCATCAAGCTCGACAAGCATGCCCCCGAAGGCTACAACAATCGCGGCTATGTCGAGCAGATGAAGAAGAACTATGACAAGGCCATCAAGTACTACAACAAGGCGGTGAAGCTGCGGCCAACTGACGCCGTGTTCTACTTCAATATCGGCTCGTCTTACTTCGGCCAGCACGAATATCCCGACGCGGCCAAGTCCTACCGGCAGGCTTTTGCAATCGATCCTGACATCTTCAACCGCGCGTCGCGCACCGGCGTGATGGCGCAAGCCACCTCGCCCGCGGACCGCGCGGTCTTTTCCTTTATGGTGGCGAAGATGTACGCCCAGGCCGGAGACCTCGACCATTCGCTGGAGTACCTGCGTAAGGCCATGGAGGACGGCTACAAAGACATCAACAAGGTCTACACCGACCGCGAATTCGCCACCCTGCGCACCGACAAGCGCTTTGAAGAACTGATGGCACAACGGCCGCAAGCCATACCGTGACGGTCCCAGAATTCGAGTTCAGCGTCCTGCTGCTTCGGAGTCGGGAAAGTCCAGTCCGGGCGAGAATAAGATAAAGAAGATCATGCGAAAGTCTTTGGTGGTCGCCGCATTGCTTGCGTCAGCATCTTTCGTGCACGCCCAAAATGCGTGGAACTTCCCCGACTTCTCGGCGAGGCAGGTCTTCCTGCGCGGCAAGCTGGAGATCTCGATGAACGTCTATCGCGCAGGTTCGCGAGTGCGCGTGGAAACCAGTCCCGCCATCGCTACACTATACGAGCCGGCGAACAATCGCGTGTACCGGCTGTCTCTGTATCCTAACGGGCGCCGCAGCTGCGTGGTAATGACCGTCGCGCAGGCGCAGATGCTGCCCAGTCCGCTGGAGCTGCTGTTTGGAGAGAAAGTGAAGCGTACTCCCGTGGGGACAGATACCGTGGACGGACACGCCTGCGACGTCGAGGACGTTGAAGTGACCACCGCCGATGGCAAAACCGTCAAGTCGCGGGCGTGGCTAGCGAAAGATCTGAAGGGAGTTCCGGTCAAGATCGCATCGCAACTTCCGGACGCGAAGCTTACCGCTTTTTATCGCGACATCGTGATCGGCGCTCCCGACAAGGCGCTGGTCACGCCGCCCGATCAGTGCACGCCGGTGGAAAAAATGGGACAAGTGGTGGAGGACAAGACGCCGCAGTAATTATCTCCTCACCAACCACGCCCGGCTTCGAAATTCCTCAGTAGCAAAAAGAAGAGGCCCAACCGTGGGCCCCTTCATCACTTCTTCGACAGAACAGGCAGGATCACTTTCCAATCGTGCCTCGCGGGCTGCCCACGCCAGTACAGAAGTCGTAGGCCGTGGTGGCGCTGTTGGAGCAGCCGTTAGAGCCCGTCTTCACGTCGTACCAGTTCCTGGTGTAGTCCGAGTGAGCCGGCATTTGCGCATAGATCAGGTTGTCTTCCTGATTGGCAAAGAAGTCGTGGTTACCGGTGACGGGCGTATCGAAGAAGCTGCCCAGCTTGTTGTTGGACCGGTTCACGATGCCGGCCAGGGATGGCGAGGCCAAACTGGTGCCTCCAACCACGACCCAGCCACCCCCTCCGTATTGGCTGTAGACATAGGCGCCGGAATGCGGATCCGCGTCGAAGGAAATGTCAGGAACCGAGCGGTTGGCTTCGCCGAAAACCGGGTACTGGTAGTTGGCCCAGGGTCCGGTGTTGCTGCCGCCGGTCCACGACGTGGCATACGTCTCTACCGTGCTGGTGCCGCCGCCCGAGCCGCCCCAGCAAGCTTCCGACGAGAACGAGTGATCGCTGGAGTTGCGCAGAACGGTGGTACCGCCAGCCGCGATCACCCACGGATTGCTGCTGGGATACTCCACCCCGCAGCCGTCGTCGCCGGTGGAGGCAAACGCCGTGACCTGCTTGTTGTAGGTATAGTTCCAGCTGGCGAAATACGGATCATAGGCGGTCTGCCCCGAAAACTCGCCGCCTCCGTAACTGTTGGAGACTTGCCCAGCATAGGTATAGTGGAGAATCAGGTAGTTGAAGGCGACCTGCTCCGCGTAGAACAGACAAGTATCGCTATTGTTGGAAGCCTCAACCAAGATGATGGCGGCGCTGGTGGCGAAGACGTGCGCGTATTCGATATCCAGCGAAGACTCCAGCGACCAGCCGGCGTTGGCAACGGGTGTTCCGCAGCCAAGACTGGCGTTGGTAGCCAGCACTTTGATGAAGTGAGGCGGAGCCGGCAGTCCCCAGTAGCTATCGAAAGTCTGCAAATCAGTCGCTGCATCCGGATTGTCGTAGGCATCCACCAGCGCGATGGCCCCATAGCCGGCAGGACTCGGCCCCCCGGTGCCCGAGGCGGAGTTCGGCACGCATCCGCTATAGTTCGGATTCTTTAGATACACACATCCCAGCGAAGCCGGGGTTTCCGGCACCGAGACGGAAGAATCGTTGATCACACTCTGCGCGTCGCTCGGCTGTCGGAGGACCAGCGGTCTAACACCGTCGAGACTGAACAACACGATGTTGGTGTGGGCCCGCAGTCCGAGATCTTCCGGGCGCTGAATACTGCTCTCCGGAATATAAACGTGACCGGCTTGCGGAGTGCGGAGGCCGGTTTGCTCCGGCAGGCTCGTGTCTTGGCTGGTATCCCGGGCTCCCTGCGCCAGCATTCCCAGCGCGAAAAGGATCACCGTCGCCAGAGTCGCGATGCTGATAGCACGTCTCATACAAATCTCCTTCTTCCAGGGATCGGGACGAGAGTGCGGGATCCCTGCCTATAGGTTGTCATGGATGGGTGGGTGCTGCCTTTCACAAACATGACTTTGATTGCACGTAAGTAGCCGGGATATTGCTCGATCCTCGCATGTCTTGGGAGGTTATTCTCAATCACATGAGAGGGCTTTGGCGGAAATGCGCCAGCGAAACTATCCGTTCGGATGGTTTGGATATATCTGTTTGGCTAGATGCGGTACGCCGAGAATAGTAGGACCTTCAGTTAGAACGGAATGCCGCCGAAGGACGCGCTCTCTGGGGCATGCTTCCAGAGTAGCGCCACGACACGCTTTCGGCGGCTGAAACGGTCCTTCCACAAACCCGATCAAGTCAGTCGGATGCGACTAGCTTTCCCCGCGCTTCCGCAAGAACGCCGGAATCTCGAGATCGTCCGCGTTGTAGTTGATCTCGACGCTACTGCTGATAGTTTCCATTGCTGTCGGCTCCGGCTCGCTTTGCCGGTCGTCGGCGAAAGCAATTCTGGGGTCGGGAAACTCTTCCACCGGCTGAGCGTGACGCACGATCTCCGAGTCGATGTCGTCGAGATTGTCGGGAATGTATTGTATCGCTCGCGGACGTTCGGGCTCCCGCGGCGCCGGTTCTGGAGGCTTTGGGGCCTCGGGTCGAGCTGCCGGCTTGGGCGGCTGAGGCTCCCGCATCGCCGGAACCTCATACGTCGCATTCACGCTGGGTGCCGCCGCTCGTGTGCTGTGCGGCGCCGCGGACGACTCCGAATCCTCACGCCGGCTGCGCACTTCCTTGAAGCCGGTAGCGATCACCGTAATCTTCACATCGTCCTTCATCTTCTCGTCGAGCACGGCGCCGAAGATGATGTTCGCGTCTTCATGCGCGGCGCTCTGGATGATGGTGGACGCCTCATTCACCTCCGCCAGCCGCAGCGAACTTGATCCCGTGATGTTGATGAGGATGCCGCGTGCTCCATCGATGGCGCCCGCTTCCAGCAGTGGAGAAGCGATCGCCGCCTGCGCCGCCGCCGTGGCCCGGCCTTCGCCCTTCGCCATCGCCGTGCCCATTACCGCATAGCCCATGCCCGCCATGATAGTTTTCACATCGGCGAAGTCGCGGTTGATGATGCCGGGAATCGTAATGATGTCGGAGATTCCCTGCACCGCCTGCCGCAGGATGTCATCGGCCACGCGGAACGACTCAAAGAACCCGGCGTCCTTGGCGACAGCCAGCAGCTTTTCGTTGGGGATCACGACCGTCGTGTCAACGGAGTCGATTAGATCTTGCAGACCGCGCTCCGCCTGGTTCTGCCGGCGCTTGCCTTCGAAGGCGAATGGCTTGGTCACGACCGCGACCGTCAGCGCGCCCATCTCAGTTGCCAATGACGCGATAATCGGCGCTGCGCCGGTTCCGGTTCCTCCGCCAAGACCGGTGGTGACGAACACCATGTCTGCGCCTTCCAGCGCCTCGATGATTTTGTCGGCATCCTCCAGCGCTGCCTGGCGGCCGACTTCCGGGTTGGCGCCCGCTCCGAGTCCATTTGTCAGCTTCACCCCAAGCTGGATCTTCACCGGCGCCTTGGAACCCTTCAGCGCTTGCAGATCGGTGTTGGCGACAACAAATTCCACTCCTTCCAGGTGCGACTCGATCATGCGGTTGACCGCATTGCCGCCACCGCCGCCAACCCCGATGACTTTGATCTTTGCGCTGTTCAGCAGCTCTTCGTTGAAGTGAATGCGAATGTCGCTTTCCGGCTGGCTCTTGTCGTTGAAATCTTCAATCATTGTTACCCCAGTTAGCGCCCCTGTTGCGGCGCTGGTTAGTGCCGAATTCCGTTAACGCTCATCGTGAGCGGAGCGTTACCTAATCAACTGTCATCCTGAGCGAGGAGCGCAGCGACGAGTCGAAGTGCCTGACCCGAGCGAAGCCGAGGGGACCCCCATCCTGGCTCGGAAGCTTCTTCAGCCGACTTCATTTTCATGCACCTTGCCTGGCAAACAACGCCTTGATCTTCGCTCCCAGGCTTCGGTCGAGATTCAATCGCGCCTGGCGCGCGCGATGTCCATACAGCACCATCCCAATCGCTGTCCCGAACTCCGGCTCCAACAAATTCGACGGAAGCTTGGCGATGGGCACGGGATATCCCTGCCGTACCGGCCGCCGCAGAAGGTCTTCGGCGACTTCGAGCAGCCCACTCAGCCGCGAGCCGCCACCGGTGAATACCATTCCCGCACCGAGCAAGTCCGCCACTCCCGCCTGCCGCAGATGATCGCGTACCAACTCCATCAGTTCGCGCGAGCGGGGCTCCAGGATCTCGCCCAGCATTCTTTGTTGCATCAGTCGCGATGGCCGATCACCGACAGACGGAACCTCAATCTCATTGCCCTCGGGAATGCGGGTCACGATGGCGCAGCCGAACATCTTCTTGATGTTCTCGGCATCGGGCAGTGGCGTGCGAAATCCGACGCCCACGTCGTTGGTAAAGTGGTCGCCACCAATCGGGATCGCGCCGGTATGGATCACGACGCCCTCGTAATACACAATCAGGTCGGTCGATCCGGCGCCCACGTCGACAAGGCAAACTCCCAATTCCCTTTCGTCCGTCTGCAAAACCGAGTCGGCGCAGGCCAGCGCTTCGAACACGGTGTCGTCCACATGAATTCCAGCACGATTCAGCGCGGAGACGACATTCTGCGTCGCCGTTGCGCTCGCGGTCACAATGTGAACTCGCGCTTCCAGCTTTCTGCCCATCAGCCCGGCAGGATCACGAACCCCACCTTGTCCATCGAGAATGAATTCTTGCGGCAGCAGGTGCAGAGCTTCGCGATCTTCCGGCATGGCGATGCTGCGCGCCTTCTCGACCGCCAGACGCACGTCGTCGCGGCTGATCTCGCGCGAACGTGAACCCAGCGTGATGCCGCCATGACTGTTCACGCCGCGGATGTGCGAGCCGGCGACGCCCACCACCGCGTGCTCCACCGGCGCCTGCGCCATGTTCTCCGCCTCCTCCGCCGCCTTCTTGATGGAGTCCACGGCCTTGTCGAGGTCGGCAATTACGCCCTTGCGCATGCCGCGCGAATCGGAGGTACCGTGCCCGCGATAGCGCAGCGCATAGTCATTCACTTCGGCAACGATGACGCACGTCTTGGCGCTACCGACGTCGATCACCGTGAGCAGGTTCTCTGTCTGGCTTCCCATGGTTTAGCTATGTTTCCTGGTCTTCTTTGAAGCCGCTTTCTTGTGCTCCGCATCCGGCTTCGCGGTTTCGGAGTTCCCGGCCGTAGTGCTATCCGGTAAACTTTGCTTCGGCTCGGCAGTCGCTGAATCCGGATTGACGATCACCTGATGCTCATAGCGCAAATCCACCGACTCCAGCTTGCGAAACTGCGTTCTCCACTCCTGCACGTGCGTTACATACGTCTTGAAGCGCTCCAGAAAATTGGACGAGCCAAGATGCACCAGCACCGCCCCCTGCGGATCGGTGACCGTCGCTTTCACGTCGTCGGGATCGGAGAGATCGACATCGCTTAGATCGCCGGAATAGCGCGCGCCATCGGAGTCGAGCTGTTTGATGAGCTGCGAATAAATCTTCATCCGCGCCGCCCGGGTCGAAAGCGGGTCGCTGTCCGAGATGCCCACAATGACGGGAAAGGAGTACTTCGCGCTCTGGCCCGCCGGCAGATCCATGATCACGCCGTCGGCATCGATGAGCTGAATGTGCGAGTTGACCTCAACGAAAGCGGCCGGAGTGCGCTCCTTGACGGCGACGTTCAATCGGTTGGGAAGCAGCCGCATCACCGATGCCGATTGTACCCAAGGAATCTGCTCCAACTGCTTCTTGCGCTGCTCCAGCGGCACAAAAAAGATGTTGCGATCGATGTCGCTGGCCATCACGTCGAGTACTTGCGCGCGGCTCACATTGTCCATGCCGGTGACCGTAATGTCGTCGCTGGAATCGAGACGGAAGCGCCAGGACTGCGTCATATATTGGTGTAATGGGATAAATATCACCGCTCCAGCGGCGACGATCACAATCAGGACGAGTACGATCTTGACCCGGCTGGCCGCATTGCGCGGCAATCCCCCGCGCCGCACCGGAACGCGCTTCTGCCCACGCAGAAATGGCGACTCAGCCTCATCATCCAAGTCGAGCATGCGGGCGTCGAGTGGCGAATCCTCAAGACGATTCTTGCGTGTCTCGGACTCGTTTGCCGAGGGTTCCAGTTCCTCGTCCGAGATGGTCGATGAGTTTTTCCGCGCCATGAAGTTCCGATAAAATGCCTGCAACTCCGGCCAATTGCCCTCACTATAACTGTTTTCGCATGGATTCAGGAGACGCTTTTCGCCCTCAACGCGTGTGCGAGGCAAGAGGAACCACACCAGTAACGTCGGACCGTAGCGACGCTCTGCTTCCGGGATGTTTCCGACGACTGATTTCCTTCTCGGGAAGAAAAGTGGGCGAACTGAACAAGCTTTTGGCCTTTCAGCGGATTCTTTTGCCTGTGCCGTCCATCTAAGGTGACATGAGCATGGAAAAAGTCAGGCTTGGTACGCAAGGCGCAATCGTGTCGCGCATGGGACTCGGATGCATGGGCATGAGCGAGTTCTACGGCGAGCGAAACGACGGGGAATCGGCCGCCACAATACTGCGGGCGCTTGATCTTGGCATCAATTTCCTCGATACAGCCGACACCTACGGCATCGGCGACAACGAGGAATTGGTTGGCAGGACAATTCGCGAGCGGCGCGACGAGGTTTTCCTCGCCACAAAGTTTGCCAACATCCGCAAGAAAGACGACCCTACGTCGTGGTCCATCAGCGGCAGGCCGGAATATGTCAAAGCCGCCTGCGATGCGTCGCTGAAACGGTTAGGAGTCGACCACATCGATCTCTATTATCAGCACCGAGTCGATCCCAATACTCCAATCGAAGACACCGTCGGCGCGATGGCCGATCTGGTGAAGGCCGGCAAAGTGAAGTATCTCGGCCTGTCGGAGGCATCGCCGGCGACGATTCGGCGCGCACACAAAGTGCACCCGATTACGGCGCTACAGACGGAGTATTCGCTGTGGGAGCGCCACGTGGAGCAGGAAATCCTGCCGACGGTGCGCGAGCTGGGCATCGGATTTGTCCCCTACAGCCCTCTGGGCCGGGGCTTCCTGACGGGCGCCATTACCAAACCGAGCGATCTGGGAAACAACGACTTCCGCACGCAACGCTATCCGCGGTTTTCCGGCGAGAACTTCGACAAGAATCGAGCCTTGGTGGACCGGGTTCGTGCTATCGCGGACCGCAAGGGCGTCAAACCAGGACAACTGGCCCTAGCCTGGGTGTTGTCGAAAGGAAAAGATGTCGTGCCGATTCCCGGAACTAAACGCAGGAAGTATCTCGAGGAGAATGCCACGGCGGCGGACATCAAGCTGACGCAAGAAGAGGTTGCCGAATTGGAGGCCGCAGTTCCGGAGAATGAAATTGCCGGCGACCGCTATACCGCGGCCCAGTTGCAGTCGATCGATCGCTAAAAGCAATACCACGCAGGGCATAGCCCATAAACATAGGATCGGGACGAGGAAGCAAGCAATTGCGCTATGATTCCTTTATGGTCGCCCTAGTCGAGGATCACAAAGACGAACTCGCCGACATTTGCCAACAGTTGGGAGTCTTGACTCTGAGTCTGTTCGGCTCCGCCGCTCGGGACGATTTCCAACCGGAGTCCAGCGATCTCGACTTTGTTGTTGAGTTTGTGCCCATGGCTCCCGATGATCATGCTCGATCCTATTTCAAGCTCCTCAAGGAGCTGGAACACCTCTTTCAAAGAAGGATCGATCTGGTAGAAGCGTCGGCAGTTCACAACCCATATATTCGGCGCAACATTGAAACTTCGCGAGTGCCGATCTATGCAGCGTGACCAGAGAGCCTATCTTTGGGACATCTGCAACTCCGCCGATTTAATTTCACAATTCGTCGCGAACCGCACCTTAAACGACTATCAGCAGGACGCAATGTTACGCTCCGCGGTCGAACGCCAACTAGAAATTATCGGTGAAGCGCTGGCCCAACTGTCGCGGCGGTTTCCGGATACCGGTTTGCACATCAGCCGACATGTGGAGATTATTTCATTCCGGAACTTTCTCATTCACGCGTACAGTTTTATCAATCATGAAATTGTTTGGAGCGTGGTGCATACTGATCTCCCTGTCCTGCGTGGTGAGGTGCACAGACTTCTAGAAGACCTCGAATCCGGGCCGTCCTAGGGTGGAGATATACCTTCTCAACAAACATCACGCGTTCAGCGACCACTCCTATACGATCTGCTCGACTTCCCGTAGCCTCAGCCTCTCCACAATCTGCGGTGCCAGTTGCCAGATACTTCCCGCTCCCAGCGTCAGGATCATGTCGCCCGGCTTCGCGGCGGTGGTCGCCAATTTCGCCGCTTCGGCGAATGAGGGGACATACAGCGCCTCCTGGCCGCCAGCTTCGGTGATGCGATTGGCCAGCAGCTCTGCCGTGATACCGGGAATCGGCGGCTCACTGGCTGCATAGATATCGAGCACCAGAACGGAATCCGCGTCGCGGAAAGCGGTGGCAAATTCATCCAGCAGCAACTGGGTTCGGGTGTAACGGTGCGGCTGAAAGATTACGTGCACTTCGCGGAACCCGCATTGCCGCGCTGCCGCCAGCGTGGCACGAATCTCCGTCGGATGATGGCCGTAGTCATCGATCACGGTGACACCCTTGGCGCTGCCGACGAGCTGAAAGCGTCGGTCTACTCCGTTGAAGCTCTCCAGCGCACGACGAATCTCGTCCACAGGCACATCCAAACCGATGCCCACCGCGATTGCCGCCGTTGCGTTGCTGACGTTGTGCGCGCCGGGCACCCGCAGGCGAAAGCGGCCAAGATCGTTGCCACGATAGCTGACCTGAAAGCCGCTCAGCGCTGTACCATTGCCCGCCGGCCCACACTGCACATTTGAGACGCGAAAGTCCGAGTCCTCCCGTGCTCCATAGGTGACGGTCCTGCGCTGCACGCCCGGCAACAATCTTCGCAGATCGTCATTGTCGTTGCAGGCCACTACCATTCCGTAGAAAGGCACCGAATTCATGAACCGCAGAAACGTCCGCTCCACGTCGTCCATGTCGCGATAGCAGTCCATGTGCTCGCGATCAATGTTGGTCACCACCGCCAGGATCGGCGATAGCTTCAGGAAGGAGCGATCGCTTTCGTCAGCTTCGGCCACCAGATATTGTGACTTGCCCAGGCGCGCATTTGAGCCCATGGAATCGACGCGCCCGCCCACGACCACGGTGGGATCGAGTTCGCCGGCCGCTAACACGGCCGCGATCATCGAGGTCGTCGTGGTCTTGCCATGCATGCCAGCGACGGCGATGCCGTACTTCAGACGCATCAATTCGGCCAGCATCTCCGCGCGCTGGATCACGGGGATGTGCTGTTCGTGCGCGGCGAGTACCTCGGAATTGTCCCGTTTGATCGCCGAGCTGACGATTACCACCTCAGCACCCGCCACATTCTCGGAGGAGTGCCCTTCGCAAACAATTGCTCCCATTGCCGCAAGGCGCGTCGTCAACGCAGAAGGTTTTAGATCGGAGCCAGAGACCTTGTAGCCAAGATTCAGCAAGACCTCGGCAATGCCACTCATGCCGATGCCGCCGATGCCCACGAAATGGATACGCTGAATCTTGGCAAACATGGGAGAGCGTTCTCTAGGCTATCGCGTGCTGGCTCCGGATACCAGCCACCCGCGCCGCGAGAGAGGCAATCTTAGCAGCCGCGCCGGGATGGGCAAAGCGACGCGCTGCCTGCGACATCTTTTCCAGAGCGGTCCGGTCACGCAACAGAGACGCGACCTCCGTCACCAGTCGCTCGGCGGAGAGCTCCGCCTGCGGCAGCAGTCGCGCCCCACCGCCAGTGGCTAGCGTGGCCGCATTGTGGCGCTGGTGATCGTCCGCCGCTGTTGGCAGCGGAATGAAAATAGCGGGTTTCCCTGCCGCCGTGATCTCGGCCACCGTGCTGGCGCCGGAACGGCACAGCACAAGATCGGCGCGCGCGAATGCCCCGGGCATGTCGAAGATGAAGGGCGACACCTCCGCCGAAATCGTCGTTTGCAGGTAGACCACCTGCGCCTCCGGGTAATCCCGTTCGCCCGTCTGATGAATGATCTGAATGCCGGGCACCGCTTCCATCAACTTGGGCAGCGCGTCGAGCATCGCGCGGTTGATGGCATGCGCGCCTTGACTGCCTCCGAAGACGAGCAACGTCGGACGCGCGTCGGTTGGCCGCTTCGGCACACTAAAGAACTCGCGCCGCACCGGTACACCGGTGACATAACAGTTGCGAAAGTAATGGCAGGTCTGTTCAAAGTGCACCGCCGCCGCGCGCACGGTGGGCGCGACGATGCGATTGGCAAACCCGGGAACGACATTGGGTTCGAAGGCGACACTCGGAACGCTGCTGATCGCGGCAGCCAGCATCGCCGGGCCAGAGGCGTAGCCGCCCACGCCGATCACCACGTTCGGTTGAAACTCGCGGATCAGGCGGGACGAAGTCATCACCGCGCGCGGCAAATCCAGAACCGTCCTCAGGCGTGTAGCGAAATCAACTCGGTTGAGTGCGCCGACTTTGATCAGTCGCAGCTCGAATCCCGCGGCAGGCACCAATCGCGTCTCAATCCCGCGGGCCGTGCCGACAAACAGAACTTCTGCGCGATACTGCGAGCGCAACTCCTGTGCGATGGCAAGAGCGGGAATCACATGTCCGCCGGTGCCGCCTCCAGCCACGATCACGCGCATGGCTATTCCGCTTGCTGGGAGATGTTGAGCAGGACTCCGACGCTTGCCAGAGTAATGAATAGCGACGATCCGCCGTAGGAGATGAACGGCAGTGGAATGCCCTTGGCCGGCATCATCGCCAGCACGACGCTGATGTTGAACAGCGCCTGCACCACTACCATCGCCGTGATGCCTGTGGCGAGAAACTTGCCGAACATATCGTCGGTGCGAAGCGCGGTGCGGATACCGCGATACAGAAAGATGCCGAATAACGTTACAACCAACAGCGAGCCCCACAGCCCCAGCTCTTCGGCCGTCACGGCGAAGATGAAGTCGGTGTGCGGCTCCGGCAGATAGAAAAGCTTCTGCTTGCCCTCCATCAGACCGAGGCCGGTCAGGCCGCCCGTGCTGACGGCGATCATCGATTGAATGATGTGAAAGCCTTTGCCTTGCGGGTCTTTGAAGGGATCGAGAAAGGCCTGCATGCGCGCCCAGCGCCAAGGCACACGCACGATCAGCACATACAACGGCAGCAGCGATGCGACAAAAGCATAACCGAGATACTTCATATTCATCCCGGCCACATACAAGACGGCGGCTGAAATGGCGACGCACGCGATGGCGGTACCCAGGTCCGGCTCCTTCACGATAAGCAACGCGAAGAGGAGGGTCGGCGCGGCAGCCGGAAGCAGCACGTTCTTCCAATCGGTGATCTGCTGCCAGCGCGACTCCAGGAAGTAAGCCAGGTACAAGATGAGCGCGGGCTTCGCGACCTCCGAAGGCTGGAACGACAAGCCTCCAAACTTGATCCAGCGATGGGTGTTGTGCGAGTCGCGGAATAGAAATACGGCAATGAGCAGCAATGATGTGATGCCCACGAAGGTAAAGACCACCGGTGGGCGGCGGAATTTCTTGTAATCGATATTCATGATGCCGATCATGAACACGAATCCGGCCGCGGCCCACGCCATCTGCCGTATGAGGAAGCCGTACGGAGAGCCAAAGCGCTCCTTCGCCATCACCGCCGAGGCGCTGAACACCATCACCAGTCCGATGAAGACCAGCAGCAATGTAACCGTGAACAGCCATTTGTCGACGCTGACCCGCTTGGCCATCTACTCACCGCTCCCGTGAGCACCCACGCGCTCGCGTTCCTGCTTCCTTGCCGCCAATTGCCGAACCAGTTCCTTGAAAACGCTCCCGCGGTGCTCGTAGCTGTCAAACTGATCGAAGCTGGCGCATGCCGGAGCGAGAAGAACGACATCTCCCGAGGCGGCCGACTCGCTGGCCCGTCGCACCGCGGCTTCCAGCGTACCGGAGCTGACGATCTCCGTCCCTCGCGCCTGCGACTCGATCTTCGCCGCAGCCGCCCCGATCGTGTACACGCGCTTCACACGCGCTTTCAGAAGATCGTTCAGGACACTATAGTCGCTGCCCTTGTCCTTCCCGCCCAGGATGAGGTGAATCCGGCCGGGGAAGGATTCCAGCGCCTTGATGGTGGCGTCGACGTTGGTGGCTTTGGAATCGTTGTAGTATTCGACTCCGCGGACGGTTGCCACGTATTCCAGGCGATGCTCCACGGCTTTGAAGTCAGCGACCGCCCGGCGAATCTGCTCCGGCTGAACGCCGGCAAGGACGCCCACCGCAACAGCCGCCAGCACGTTCTCCACATTGTGCGTGCCTTTCAGCAAAATCTCGCTGACCGGCATGATCTCGCGCTCGCCTTGGCCGTCGCGCCATACAATGCGCCCCTCTCGAACGAAGGCTCCCGTTGGCACCTCCTTCAGGCGGCTGAACCAGTTCACGGAAGCTTTAGTCTTCGCTGCCGATGCGACGCACGGTTCGTTGTCGGCATTGAGCACCGCGAAGTCGGCGGCAGTCTGGTTGTCGAAGATGCGAGCCTTGGCAGCAGCGTAATTCTCGAAGGTATGGTGGCGATCCAGATGATCGGGCGTGATGTTGAGCACGACCGCGATGTAAGGATGGAAGGTCTCCACCGTCTCCAGCTGAAAGCTGCTGATCTCCAGCACGATCCAGGTGTCATCGGTGGCGCGATCGACGAAGGTGATGGCCGGTGTTCCGATGTTCCCGCCCACCTGCGTCCTCCGTCCTCCGGCAGAGAGAATCTCGCCCGCGAGAGTCGTGGTCGTGGTTTTACCGTTGGAGCCGGTGATGGCCACGATGTGTCCCTTCAGGAATCGCGCCGCCAACTCAACCTCACCGATCACGGGAGTGCCGCGCTCGCGCGCATGAACCAGTTGCGGCACGTCGAAGGGGACTCCGGGACTTACCACGATCAGATCCTGATCGCGGAAGGTGCGTTCGGCGTGCTGTCCGGTCTCTACGCTGATGCCATGGTCGAGCAGGACAGGAATCTCCTCGCGTAGCTGTTCCGGCGACTTCGCATCGGAGACAGCAACGTGCGCTCCGCGCTCCGCCAGAAACAGAGCGCTGGCCACGCCGGACTTGCCCAGTCCGACCACCAGCACGCGTTTGTTCTTAACGTCCATCAATATTCAATTTGTCATACTGAGCGGAGCGCCCGCCAGGTCTTCCGGCCCGCCATTATTGCGGGCCCGGCGGGCGCGCAGTCGAAGGACCTCTATTAGCGAAATGATTTCTTCAAGCTAACCCGCCATTGTCCCACGTTCCCTGCTCTCCTACCTCAACTTCAAGGTGGTGAGAGCAAAGAGTGCAAACACCAGGGAAGCGATCCAGAAGCGCACAATCACCTTGGATTCGCTCCATCCCAGGAGCTCAAAGTGGTGGTGAATCGGCGCCATCTTGAAGATGCGTTTCCGGCGCAGCTTGTACGAGCCTACTTGGAGGATCACCGAGAGCGCCTCGATCACGAAAATCCCGCCGATAAACGGCAGCAGGAGTTCCTGCTTGATGATCACCGCGACCGTGCCAATCGCTCCGCCCAAGGCAAGTGAGCCCACATCGCCCATGAAGATTTCGGCCGGATGAGCGTTGTACCACAGGAAGCCAATCGCCGAGCCCACCATCGATCCGCAGAAGATGGTGACCTCCGAGACCTGCGGCATCTTGGGCAGCTCGAGGTAGTCGGCGAACACGGCGTGCCCGCTGACGTAGGTTAAGACGGTCAGCGCGCCGGCGGCAATCACGGTACAGCCGATCGCCAGCCCGTCGAGACCGTCGGTAAGATTGACGGCATTACTCGATCCCACAATCACGATGGCCACGAATGCGATGAACGGCAGAAAGGCCAGCGGCCAGGTATAGCCGTGATGCAGTTTGCCGATGACCAGGTCGGGACGAAAGTGCTTCAAGAAGGGCACGATCAAACGAGTAGAGTACAAGCCGTGCGTTTCCAGGGCGCTCAACGTCGCGCCCACGACAATGGCTGCCAGGAATTGGTAGAGCAGTTTGGCGCGGGCCGTTAAACCAAGATTGCGCCGGTGCACGACCTTCAAATAATCGTCGGCGAAACCGATGGCGCCGAAGGCCAGTGTCGAAAGCACCGCGATCCACACAAAGCGATTGCCCAGGTCGGCCCATAACAGCGTGGGAATAAGCATGCCAACCACGATCAGCACGCCGCCCATGGTCGGTGTTCCGGCTTTTTGCAGATGAGCCTTCGGACCATCCTCGCGAATGTATTGGCCGATCTGGAACTCGTGCAATCGGCGAACTACGGCCGGACCGATAATCAGGCCGATAAAGAGGGCAGTGAGACTGGCGAAGGCGGTACGAAACGTAAGATAGCGGAAGATTCGGAACGGGCCGATATGAAAGACGACAAATCCCTTTTGATATAGCAACCAATAGAGCAAATTCTTCCTCGTTCCGATTTGAAGGAGCGTACCTTCCGGTGCACCGTTGCAGCACTCTATATAGATTACTGCCCGGAAGCGCTCTTCCAGACATCTAGCGCCCGCTCCAGACGGACGCCGCGCGATGCCTTCAACAGAACCACATCGCCCGGCTGAATCTCGTGGCGGAGCCATTCGCCCGCTTCTTCCGGCGTCGCCACAAACTTTGCGTGCAAGCCGGCTCGCCTTGCGCCTACAACCATCACCACGGCCATTCCGCGCACGCCGAGCAGAAGATCGATACCGTGCTGCGCAATCCGCTCGCCGGCGTCTTGATGCATGGCTGCGCCCGACGGACCGAGTTCCAGCATCTCGCCGGCGACTACGATGCGGCGTTGCGCCGGAATCTGCGCCAGCGATCGAACCATGCTGTCCAGCGCCTTCGGATTCGAATTGTAGCAATCGTTGATGACGGTGGCCCCACCGATGTGCAGAATCTCGCCTCGCTTGTCACTGGGTGATAACGTGGCCAGCGCCTCCGCAGCGGTCGCCAACGGCACTCCGTACTGCAATCCCACAGCAAGCGCAGCCAGTGCATTGTAGATGTTGTGCTCGCCTAAGAGCGGCAGGTCTACTCTAGCGGTGGCTCCATCGGCAATAGCGTCGAACGACGATCCCAACGGGCCTCGGGATTCAAGGTTATGAGCCGACACCTCGGCCGGCTTGTGCAATCCGAAGGTCACCACGCGGCCGTGGAAGTCCCGGCCAAACTGCGAGACATACTCGTCGTCGGCGTTGAGCACCGCAATACCGCCGGCGTGGAGGGACTCAATCAGCTCGTACTTGGCGCGGGCGATGTCCGCCATCGAAGCGAAAAACTCCAGGTGCACGGGCGCAACCATAGTGACGACACCACAATCCGGGGCCGCCAGCTTCGCCAACGCCGTGATCTCGCCGGCGTGCGACATGCCGATCTCGATGACCGCAATGTCATGCTCCGGTTCGAGCTTGAGCAACTGCAACGGCAGACCGAAATGGTTGTTCAGGTTGCCCTCGGATTTCAGAACGTGGTGCCGCGTTCCCAGAACGTGCGCGATCGCTTCCTTGGTGGTTGTCTTTCCCGCAGAGCCGGTTACTCCGATCAGCGGCTTGCCCCACACGCGCCGCACCGCCGCGCCCAGGTTCTGGAGAGCTCGCAAAGAGTCATCAACCGCCAGTAACCGGGCTTTCGACGCAAAGCGCCCGATCTGGTTGTTCTCGACTACAGCTGCGATGGCGCCCTTGGCGATCGCATCCTCCACATACTCATGGCCATCGAGGCGCTCTCCCCGAACGGCGAAGAACAGATCGCCCGCCTGTACCGTGCGCGAGTCAATAGAGTAACCGCCGGCGACAACTTCGGAATCGAACTCGCCCGCGGCCTGCATGAATTCGGCAGCGCGCCAAAGAGGTAGTCTCATGATGTGGCCGTCCGGGTTTGAGGAGTGCCGTATCCCGCCTTGAGTAGCGCCGCTTGCGCCACCTCGATGTCGTCAAACGGCACCGTTCCCGCAGCGGTGACCTGCACTTTCTCGTGCCCTTTACCGGCGATGAGCACGATGTCACCCGGCTGCGCCTGCTCGATGGCGAGCACAATGGCTTTGCGCCGGTCCGGTTCCAACTGATACTTCGCGCCGCTGCGCTGCAAGCCGGGCAATGCATCGTTCATGATGTCGATGGGATTCTCGCTGCGAGGATTGTCGCTGGTCAGGATCACGAAGTCACTGCCCGCCCCCGCCGCTTCGCCCATTAGCGGACGCTTGCTGCGATCGCGATCGCCGCCGCAACCGAAGACGGTTATGATGCGGCCCTGACCTCCGCGTTGGGCCAGGAAGTCCCTGGCGACTGCCGTCAGATTGCGCAGGGCGTCATCCGTATGGGCGTAATCCACGATGACCGTGAAGGGCTGGCCGACGTCCACCCGCTCGAAGCGACCAGCGACCCGGCGCAATTCATAAGCAGCATCTGCGATCGCCCGCGCTTCAATACCGCGAGCATAAGCCGCCGCCGATGCGGCAATCACGTTGTAAACGTTCACGCGTCCCAGAAGCGGGCTCCAGATGGGGTATTCGCCAGTCGGCGTAACCAGGTCAAAGCGCGTCCCACCGGTCTCGATTTGGACGTTCTTGGCATGGAAGTCTCCGCTGTCGATTCCGTAAGTAATCAGCGTTGTCTGTTTGCTACAGAGCTTCATCAATCTCTGCCCGTATTCGTCTTCCCCATTGATGACGGCGACTCGCGGCGGCTCGACGCCCGATCCCTGAAAGAGAATTGTCTTCGATGCAAAGTATTCTTCCATGGTGTGGTGATAATCGAGGTGATCGCGGGTCAGGTTAGTGAAGATCGCCACATCGAAGGGAATGCCGTAGACCCGCTGCTGCTCCAGTGCGTGCGACGAGACTTCCATCACCGCCTCGGTACAGCCGGCCTCGGCCGCGCGCGCAAAGAACTGATTCAGCTCCAGCGCTTCAGGCGTGGTGTGCGGAGCAGGAAAGCTCTCCTCCTCGATACGATATTCGACCGTGCCGACCAGCGCGCTCTTGCGGCCTCCGCGGCGCAGCATCGCATTCAACAGGAATGAGGTCGTGGTCTTTCCATTGGTGCCCGTGATTCCGGTGATCGACAGCCGCTCGGCAGGGCGACCATAGAAGTTGGCGCTCAATCGAGCCAGCGCCCGCCGGCCATGAGGAACTTGTGCCCAAGCCACGTCGGGCCGTGGTGGCAACGAGTCGCTGACGATCGCCACTGCTCCTGCCTTCAGTGCCAAGTCGATGTACTGATTGCCGTCGCTGGTCTCGCCACGCATGGCGACGAAGCACCAACCCTGCTTCGCCCGCCGGCTGTCGTAGTCCAGGCCGGCAATGGAGGGATCGCCCTGCTGGGCCAGGTATTCCGAGCCGTCTAACAGATCGAGAAAATGCATGACTTCTGAATGAGAACTTCTGACCAGATTACGCCAACCTTTGACATGCCATCAGGATGGTATTACATTTTACATAAAGTAATGGAGCCACTATGGAGTCAGCAATCACCGTCAAAGGTCAGATCACCATCCCAAAGGCCATTCGCGAGCATCTGCACGTCAAGCCCGGAGACCGGGTCAAGTTTTTCGTTCACCCGAATGGCACCGTCTTTCTGCTGCCCAAGATTCCCGTCTCTGCCTTGCGAGGGATTGTCAAATCGCGACGGCGAGTGACCCTCGAAGAGATGGACGAAGCTATTGCTGCCGGCATCACTGAAAGGTATCGGGCAGCGGTGCGAAGATGATTGGCCTCGATACCAACATTCTCGTCCGGTACTTTGCGCAGGACGATCCAGTGCAGTCACGCAAAGCTACGGTGTTGATGGAACGAGGTTTGTCACCGCAAACGCCAGGCTTCGTCAGTGTTGTCGCTCTCGCCGAGACAATGTGGGTGTTGGAGCGCTCGTACAGACTCCGCAGTGAGGAGATTGCCGCAGTTGTTGAGCACATCCTTGAGGCCGACGCACTGGCCGTGGAGCACGAAGCAGAAGTCGCGACTGCTTTGACAGCGCTTTGGGAGGGGAATGGCTCGTTTGGCGACGCTCTCATCGGCGCCATCAACTCGCGAGCCGGTTGTTCGCGTACCATAACCTTCGACCGCAAAGCGGCCCGGCTGCCTGGATTCGAACTGCTTTGACACACGGCTTTATCCAATTGAACATTCTCGCGGAACTTTCTGCCTTCCAATTGCTTGCTAACTGATTAGTGCGCAAACCGCACCGTGATGTGCTGACCCGATGCCAAGTGTGCTCCAGGAGACGGCCACTGTTCCCGCGCGACCCCGCTGCCGATGGCATTGATCTCCAATCCTGACTGCTGCGCGATCTCGACCGCCGATCGCAGGGGCTTGCCAAGGAAGGACGGCACTACGATTCCGCTATCCACATCCACAACAACGGTGCCGTTCGAGGCACCCTGAGCCGGAGCTGCCGGCTGCTGCGGAGACCCGCTAGCTTGCGCGATCTCGTTCCCAGCGGGCAATTGAGCCTTTGCCTCAGGTGGCTTTGTGGTTGCAGTTTCGCTCGAATTTGCACGGATTGCAGGCTGCCGCGCTACGGCAGCGGTTCGCGGTGGCGATACCGGCGCAGCATCATCCTGCAGCGGAGCTCCCAAATGATCCGGCGACTCGTCTGTCAGGTCGCTGTCCTTCGCCGAGGCCACAAGCGTTTGCCGCTGCGGGCCCTTCACGTCCAGATCGTGCGGCACGTGCAGGTATTCCAGCACCTGCTCCGCGATTCGCTTGAACACGGGCGCACAAACCTGCCCGCCTTGATGGAGGCCGACTGGCGAATCGAGGATTACGGCGATGGTGATCGCCGGAGTATTCACCGGCGAAAAGCCGATGAATGACGCCACGTACTTCGTCTTGGAATAGGCGCCGGTCGCCGGATCGACCTTCTGCGCCGTGCCGGTTTTGCCGGCGATGGTATAGCCGTCGAGGATCGCGCGGCGGGCCGTGCCGAAAAGCACCACGCCTTCCATCATCTTCTTCATCTGCGCCGCCGTCATGGTCGCGACGACGCGATGCTGCTGCGCTGGATGAAAGACCACCGGCAGCGCTTTGCTGTCGGGCGGCAGTTCGCCGGCGATGATGCGGGGCGGGGTGTACACGCCGTCGTTGGCGATCGTCGAGACGAGAGAAATGGTCTGTAGCGGAGTCACGCCGATCTCCTGACCCATGGAGATGGCGCCAATCGAAACCTTCGACCAGCGACTCACCGGCTTGGCTAGCCCGCGGGTTTCGGCGGGCAACTCAATGCCGGTCTGCTGCCCGAAGCCGTAGTCGTGAATGTAGTGATATAGCCGCTGGTCGCCGAGCTTCATACCGACCTTGATCGCCGCTACATCGCTGGAATGCGCCAGCGCTTCCGCGATCGTGACCACGCCCAGGCTTTCGTGGTCGTGTATCTTCATGCCGAAAACATCGATGGCGCCGTGCTGGCAATCGATGTGATCTTCAGGCGTCACTACGTGCTGATCGATCGCGGCGGAATAGGTGACGATCTTGAACACCGAGCCTGGTTCGTAGACATCGCTGACCGCGCGGTTCTTCAGCGACTCGGTAGGAACGTTGTTGAAGACGTTCGGATTGAAGGTGGGCCGATTCGCCAGCGCGAGAATTTCACCGGTGCGCGGGTTCTCCACCACTACTGTTCCAGCAATCGCCTTGGTGTCCTCCATCCCTTTCTCGAGTTCGGTTTCGGCGATGTACTGGATGGTCTGATCGATCGTGAGCACCAGATTTTGCCCGGGATCCGGCGGCCGCTCCACGCGGCTGAACCACTTGCGGCGCGCGTCAACCGAGATCAATTCCTGGCCAGGGATGCCGCGCAGGTCGTCGTCGAACTGGCGCTCCAGTCCGCCCAGTCCTTCGTCATCCATGCCGACGTAGCCCAACACCTGCGCCGCCAGCTCGCGTTTGGGATAGAAGCGCTTCGGTTCTTTGCGGAAGTAGATGCCGCGCAGATTGAGCTGGCGCACGCGGTCGGCGGTTTCGGCATCGATCTTGCGCTTGATGAATGCGAAGTTGCGCGAGGACTGCAGCCGGGCGACGATGTCCTGCGGATCCAGGTCCAGGACTCTGCCCAGGATAGCGGCGGTCGTGTCCTGATCGTGAATCTCGCTGGGAACGGCGAAGACCGACTCCACGTCGATAGACATGGCCAGCGCGTAGCCGTTGCGGTCGTAGATGTTGCCGCGGCGGGGCTCGACGGGAATGGTGCGATTCTGTTGGCGTTGCGCCCGTTGCACGAAGTCGCCGTACTTGACGACCTGCAGCCGAACCAGACGAAAACAGATAGCGAGAATCCAGAGAAAAAGCAGGGCGGCGAAGATGTAGAGCCTTCGACTTGGCGTCTTAGGAGCGCTCGCCCGCATTCCCTGGTGACTCCGTTCTGCTGCGCTTCGGCGCTCGGCGCGAACCAAAGCGCAACCCGCCTTTACGCGGCGAAGGCGGTCCGTTGCTGACGGACCGCCGGGTGGAATCCAATTCTTCGTTCTAACCTGGAAGCCTCTATTGCAAGGCCGAAACCACCATGATTCCGTTTGCCTTCGCCATCACCGGCGTCGAAGGATCCGCGGTCGCAGTATCCATTGGCTGCCACTGACCGTCGATGGGATGCTGCATGCCCATCTCGCGCGCCAGGCGATCGATGCGCGAGAGGTCCTTCAACGACGCTTCCTCCAAACTCAAAGTGCGGTTCGACTCGGCGATGGTGTCGCGCTGCACCTTGAGCTGCTCGATCTTGTATCCATATTCAATGGCGCTGAAATGCTGCCACAAATACACCATTACGAGCAGAAACAGCATGGCCAGGGTGATGCCGAAGCTAATCATCTCGCGGCGGCGCTTGGGGTCGGTTATCTTGATGACCCGTGAGTTGTCGATGCGTTTGGCGAAATAGATTTCGGGCGTGCCGAGGAACATGCCGCGCGGTTGCACGGCCGCCTGCTGGTTCCACTCACCAGCTTGAGCCATGGTCGGGTAAAGAACTCCAGCTGCCATCGCTATCTCCTGCCAGACAACTACGATTGAATTTTCAGTCACACGGGCCGAATTTCAGGGACCCTGAAGTTATTCACATTTCTCACAGCCTTTTCCGCAGCGCTCACACCCATCGTTGCGGAGTTTCGAAACTCTCCAACCAATCTGCCGCCGGCTGAAGCCGGCTCGAATCAATTAGCAATCTCGGAACGCTGGCCTGAAGGCCAGTTCTACCCAACATCTACATCCGCTCTGCCGCTCGTAGCTTCGCACTGCGCGAGCGCGGGTTGCGACCGATCTCTCCCTCGTCGGCGGTCACCGGCTTCTTGGTCAGCACGCGGTACAGACTGTCGCGCGCTCCATCTCGCAGCGCATCTTTCACGATGCGATCTTCCAGCGAGTGGAAGCTGATGACAACCAATCTGCCGCCCGGCTTCACAACCTGCGGCGCTCCACCCTCACTCAATAGCGCCCGCAGATCATCGAGTTCACGGTTCACCAGAATTCGGAGTGCCTGGAAAGTCTTCGTCGCCGGATGAATACGCCTTTCAGCCTGGTTCATTGGCCGGGCCGCGGCCGCAATCACACCCGCCAGTTGTGCGGTAGTGTGAATCGGCCGCGCCCGAACAATGGCTCTGGCGATTCTCCGCGACCTCCTTTCCTCACCGAATTCGTAAATCGCATTGGCAAGCTCGCGCTCGTCGAAGCGATTTACCACTTGTTCGGCAGTCAGCCCGGAGTGCGGATTCATCCGCATATCCAAAGGGCCTTCCGCCTGAAAACTAAATCCGCGCGTCGCGTTCTCCAGTTGCATGGAGCTGACACCCAGGTCGGCGAGCAACCCGTCCACGGATGCCGCCACCACGTGCTGCGCCACCTCTGCAAAAGTGGCGTGCACCAACTCAATCTGCGGCCAGTCATCGGCCCACTCTGCTGGCGGCTTCGTCAACCGCTCGCACGTTCGCTCCAATGCCGCTGGGTCTTTATCGAAGCCAATCAAATGACCCTCGCGGCCGAGGCGTCTTGCGATTTCCCAACTGTGTCCGCCAAGACCGAGGGTTGCGTCGATATAGGTCCCGCCGCGCCGTACGGCCAGGAATTCGATCGCTGGTTGTAAAAGAACCGGTACATGGCCAAACCGACTGCCCTCGCCATGTCCGCGCCCAAGGGCGCCGGTCGCTTCTGAAAACCCGTTGTCCACTCACTCCCGTTCCGAGATCGCGAATGGAACCTAGAACCTTCGCCGCTCTAAATGCCCAGTCCGCTGAGGATGGTTTCATCCTCCTCGGTGAAGGGTTCCGCCACCGACTTGCGAAGCTCTTCGGCATTGCGCACCACTAGGTGCTTCAAATTGCCCATCACCGCCACCTCGCCCTTGAGGTTGGCGGAGTCGCGCAGAATCTGCGGCATCAGCAAGCGTCCCTGCCCGTCGAAGTCCACCACTTGTCCGTAGTAACTGGTGCGCTCCAGAAGTTTCTGTTTGGTCTTGTGCATCTCGGGCAGCGCCGCCAGCTTGCGCTCGATCTCTTCCCACGCCTGCATGGGATAAACTTTGGCACTCCTGCCGTCCCAACTGGTGATGTAGAATTGCGCGGAATAGTTCTCGTCGATCACGCGCTTGAATTCCGCGGGCATCTTCAGACGCCCTTTGTCGTCCAGCCGGGTTAAATGGGTGCCGCGAAACATAGCGCTCGGCCTTAACTGCGAAACTCAAAACGGAGGCGAACATCAGCACCCCTCGAAAGCACAGGCGATCTGGCTGCATAGCGGGTTGGGCAATGAAACCATCTCGAATCGGCTGCTCCTTAGGGGGTTAGGATCACTTCCCACAACCTACCACTTCATCCCACTTAGGACGTATCCTACTCCCAAAACGTTGTGTGTCAAGCGGAAAGTGCGGTTTTTTGGGGCAGAGCTGGGCCGCGGAGTCGCGGCACAATTCGTGGTAGATTTCCGATCGGTGCGACCCAACCAATCGCGTTTACTGTTCTGGTTCCGACCGGAGCCAACGCAATCGATCAGGCCTGATCTGTCATTTAGGGACTGCACTCCGGCATTCGCACGGACCCAAAGTGCTACGGGCACTCGCGGCGAGCGGGTAAGGTTCGATTCGGGTGGAACAAAGTGGATCGCGCACTTGCCGGCGCCTCAGCACTTCGTTTGGAGTCAGATGAGCCCGAAGATGAGAGCCACGGACCGACTCGTACCCGGCATATTCGTCTTCCCTTCCGGCCGCTCTATTGCGCAACCCTCCCCGTCACCATTCCCGCTTTTTGCGACCCGGCAAGACTGATCTCCCCAGTCTCCGCTGCTGACCGATGCGCCCGACAAAACTCCGCCCTACCGGCGGTGGGATGGCCGAGCGGCGTCTCCATCACGCGAAGCTGTGACGACGGTCACGGCAGCGGCGATACCGGGCCGGTCTAATTGAAAATGAATTTCAATTTCATCCAGCGGAGACCGCAATCATGACCCATCGCTTTCGTTTATTGGCCGCTCTCATCGTTGTTCTGAACCTCGCCGCCGTAGCCGCCGACGCCAGCCCGGGCGAAGCCGGTACAGTTCCCGTTGCGCCCGCTTCCGAAGGCCGCTCCCTGGCCGAGCTCAATTCCGCACCGATCCAGGACAATAGCTTTCTAGTCGAGGAAGCCTACAACCAGGAGGACGGCGTCATCCAGCACATCAGCTTTTTCCAGAAGCTGTCGACCGGAGACTGGGCCTTCACCCAAACCGATGAATGGCCGCTGCGTTCGATCAAGCACCAGCTGAGCCTGACCCTGGTGGCCACGCACGCCGACGGCTACTCCGGCGCGGGATGGGGCGACACGTTTATCAATTACCGCTATCAACTCATAGGCAACGGCGACACTCGCCTGGCCGTCGCTCCTCGCTTTTCTCTTTTGCTCCCCACCGGCGATGCCGTAAGCGGCCGCGGCATGGGAGGGGTGGGCTTTCAAACCAACCTGCCCATCAGCTTTGCGATCAACAAGCGCATCGTGACGCACTGGAATGCCGGCGCGACCTGGGCTCCACGCGCGCAGAACAACTTGCACCAGACCGCCAGTTCGTTGGGCGCGAACCTTGGACAGTCGTTCGTGTGGCTGGTCAACAACCGATTCAACGGCCTGCTGGAGACGTTCTGGACAAACAGTCCGCAAGTCGCCGGTCCGGGCGTGACTACTCCGCGATACAACCTGTACGTCAGCCCCGGAGTCCGCTGGGCGCACAACTTCCGCAACGGCTTGCAAATTGTGCCCGGCGTGGGCGTGCCGATTGGCGTCGGCCTCAGCTCCGGGCAGGTCGGCATGATCTTTTATCTCAGCTTCGAGCACGGATTGGGGTTGGCGCACTCGAAGGCCGCAAGAGCTCAAGAGTAGCCCCCGGTGCCTCCGTGCCTCGGTGGTGAAAAATCATCTATGCTTGCGAGATGGACGTTTTCGCTCTTACTCGCAAGCTCATCGACATCGAATCCACCACCGGAATGGAAGCCGCCGTCGGCGAGGCGCTGGCGGCTGAGCTGATGCAGCTCGGGTACAACGTCGAGCGCATCCCCGTCGAGGCCGAACGCTTCGACATCTGGGCGACGCATCCGGCGAAGCCGAACCCGCAGCTTGCTCTTTCCACCCACATGGATACGGTGCCCCCATTCATCCCTTCATCAGAGACTGCCGACCGCATCTACGGGCGTGGCTCGTGCGACGCCAAGGGCATCATCGTGGCGCAAATTGCCTCTGCGGAGAAGTTGAAGAGCGAAGGCATTTACGTCGGCCTACTTTTTCTGGTCGGCGAGGAGCGCGACAGCCAAGGAGCGCAGACTGCGAACCAGCAGCCGCGCGGAACGAAATTTCTTATCAATGGCGAACCCACGGAAAACCGTTTGGCGCTCGCCTCGAAAGGCACGTTGCGTGTGGAGTTGATCGCCAGCGGTAGGATGGCACATTCCGCCTATCCCGAGCTGGGCGAGTCGGCGATCGAGAAGCTGCTCGATGCGCTGGAAGCCGTTCGCAAATTGAAGCTACCCATCAATCCGAAAGCCGGGCCGTGCACCTTGAATATTGGCCAGATTGAGGGCGGCCGGGCACCCAATGTCATTCCCGATCATGCGATTGCGCAGTTGCTCTTCCGGCTGGTCGAGCCTGCGGAAGAGTTACGCCGGCAGATCACGGAAGCAGTCGCCAGCAAAGCCGACGCTCACTTCAAGCTCGAAATTCCCTATGTCGAACTCGAAACCGTCGCGGGCATCGACACCATGATCGCCGCCTTCACCACCGATATCCCGGCACTCACCCGCTGGGGACAGCCTATGCTGATCGGCCCTGGCTCCATCCATGTTGCCCACACGGAAGGCGAGTACATCGAGAAGCGGCAGCTGCTGGATGCAATCGGCTTGTACGGGGGGATCGCGCGCCAGCTTCTGGCAGAGCGGACGTAAGTCTTTGTCAATTTTTTGCTATACCAATTTTTCTTCGTAGCGCACAATTGGCGACGCGCCTATGTCGACTGCCGCCTTCACCAAAAGCGTGCCGAAAAAAACCGCTGCTGCCGCCATCCCCAGCCACCGCGTAAAACGCGGCGTACCGCTTCCACTGGGCGCGTCAGTGCACCGGCATGGAGTCAACTTCTCCATCTTCTCTCGCTACGCCACATCCTGCACGCTGGTGCTGTTTGGAGCGGGAGCGAAAGATCCCTTCGTCGAATTTCCACTCGATCCGCACCGCAACCGAACCGGACAGGTGTGGCACGCCTTCGTTGAAGGGTTGGACGCAGGCATCCAGTACGGCTACCGCTTCGATATGCAGCCCAATCCCGAGCCCAACGTGCACCGCTTCGACCGCAGCCGCGTCCTCCTCGATCCCTATGCGCGCGTGCTCTCCAACGGAGGCGCGTGGGGCCAGTACAAGCCGGGAACGCGCCCCTACCGCAACAATGTGGTGGTAGAAAATCACTTTGACTGGGAGCACGATCAACCGCTGAATCGTCCGCTGGTCGACAGTGTCATTTACGAGATGCATGTGCGCAGCTTCACCCGCCATCCATCGTCAGGAGTAGCGAATCCCGGCACCTTTGCCGGTTTGATTGAGAAGATCCCTTATCTGCAGAAGCTGGGAGTCACCGCAGTCGAACTGCTTCCCGTCAACGAGTTCGAGGAGTCCGACACCGACCGCGTCAATCCATCCACTGGTGAGCCGCTGCTGAATCTGTGGGGATATCAGCCGACGGCCTTTTGCGCGCCCAATACGGCGTACTCCTCGAATCGCGCCGACGGCGAGCAGGTGCGCGAGTTCAAGCTGCTGGTGAAGAGCCTGCATCAAGCGGGCATCGAGGTCATCCTCGACATGGTGTTCAATCACACCGCCGAGGGAGGCGCCAACGGGCCGACGTGGTCGTTCCGCGGGATTGACAACTCCACGTACTACATTGTTGATGGCGCCGGGAATTACGAGAATTTCAGCGGATGCGGCAACACTGTGAACTGCAACAACCCCGTGGTGCGTCACTTCATTGTCGACTGCCTGCAGTACTGGGTGATGGAGATGCACGTTGACGGCTTCCGCTTTGATCTGGCATCGATTCTCGGGCGCGGGCAGGACGGCTCGGTGCTGAAGAACCCGCCGCTGCTGGAGAGTATGGCGTACGATCCCGTGCTCGCGAATACCAAGCTCATCGCGGAAGCGTGGGACGCGGCGGGCCTCTACCAAGTAGGAACGTTTCCGTCATGGGGCCGCTGGGCGGAGTGGAACGGTATCTTCCGCGACGACGTTCGCAAATTTGTGAAGGGCGACGCCGGCATGACCTCGCAGCTGGCGACGCGGCTGGTGGGAAGCCCCGACCTGTACCTGAGCAGCGCGCGCGAACCCTACCACAGCATCAATTTCGTGACCTGCCACGACGGCTTCACCTTGAACGATCTGGTCTCCTACGACCAGAAGCACAACCTTGCCAACGGAGAAAATAACAGCGACGGCTGCAATGCCAATTACAGTTGGAATTGCGGCATCGAGGGCCCGACGGACGACAAAGTCGTCAAAGAACTGCGGCGGCGGCAGCGCAAGAACTTTGCCGCAATCCTGCTGTTCGCGCATGGCGTTCCCATGATCACGGGCGGTGACGAGATAGGACGCACGCAGCAGGGGAACAACAACGCGTACTGTCAGGACAACGAGATCAGTTGGGTGGACTGGCGAATGGCCGAGAGCAATGCCGATCTGCTGCGCTTCTTTCAGTTGATGATCGCCTTTCGCAAGCGCTGCCCGCTAGTACGGCGTTCCACCTTCGAGCTCAACGGGGAAAACGGATTTCACATTACCTGGCATGGCGTGAAGCGCGCGAAGCCCGACTGGAGTTCCGAGTCGCGCACCGTGGCCATGCAGCTCACGCAGTTATACGGCGGCAACCACCGCGACGATCTTCACTTCATCGCCAATGCATATTCCGGCGATCTCGATTTCGAGTTGCCGCAGATCGGCGAACGGGAGTGGTTCCGGCTGGTGGATACCGCGCTGGCATCGCCGCAGGATATCGCGGAAGCAGACCAGGAGTTTCCGTTACTCTCGCAGGAAAGCTACCTGGTGAAGGCGCGCAGCGTGGGGATCTTCGTGGCGAAATGAGCTGCGTCTACTTGCGCCCGACCCCGCCGAGCATTACGAATTGTCCGCTCTCCGGATCGGCCACACGCACCGAACCATCCGCGATGTCATAGATCCATCCTTGGAGTTGCAGTTCCCCGCTTGCCAGCCGAGCCTCCACGGACGGATGGGTCTTCAGATTTGCCAGTTGGGTCAGGACGTTGTACTCGGTCAAATACTGGATCTTCTCGTCGTGGGAGGCGTTGGGATGCTCCCGCAACAGGCGATCGCGCGAATCAAAGGAGTGTCGCATCCAGCTTTGTAATGCCGGCATTCCGTTCGCCTGCTCAGGCTCGGCGAGCGCCTTAACGACACCGCAATCCGTATGGCCGCAGATGATGATGAGCGGTAGGCGGAGCACCAGCATGGCGTACTCCATGCTAGCGGTTACTCCGCCAACGTGGTCGCTATATTTCGGGACGATGTTTCCCGGCGTGCGCTCTGTAAAGATTTCTCCCGGCCCAGCCTGCAACAACAGGTTGGGCAAAATCCGTGAGTCGGCACAGGTAAAGAACATGGCAATCGGGTCTTGCCGATGCTTTAGTCCCTGGAAGAGCTCGCGTTGCGAAGGAAAGACTTCGTTTTGGAATTTCAAGACGCCGTCGACGATCTTTGCCAAAGCTTCCTGACTCTTCACAGCTGCCTCCATCATCCAATAGACGTCACAAGGATAAGGGTTGTGTGGAACAGACAGTGTACCGTCCCAAGACTGCTCGGGCTTGCCTGCTAGACTGAACCTCTCATGTCCGAAGCTACTAATTCCCTAACTCGCGCCTCATCCGCCTACCTGCGCTCAGCCATGCATCAGCCCATCCGGTGGCACGAGTGGGGTGAAGAGGCGTTCGCAACTGCGCAGCGCGAGGACAAGCCTATCCTGCTGGACATCGGTGCGGTCTGGTGTCACTGGTGTCATGTCATGGACCGCGAGTCATATGAGAATGCCGAGGCGGCCGAGATTATTAATCGCAACTTTATTGCGGTGAAGGTCGACCGCGATGAGCGGCCGGACGTGGACAGCCGCTATCAGCTGGCGGTATCCGCGATCTCCGGAACTGGCGGCTGGCCGTTGACGGTCTTTCTCACTCCCGATGGCAGGCCGTTTTACGGCGGCACGTACTTCCCGCCCGTCGATCAGTGGGGACGCCCCAGCTTCAAGAAGATTCTGCTGGCCATCGCGGACGCCTACCGCGACCGTCGCGACGAAGTGCTGAAGTCTGCCGAGGATGCGATGCGTGTGCTGGCTGGAGCGGAGAGCTTCGCCGGTCGGCAAACGGAATTTTCCCCTGGCATTGTTGGAGTCATGGTGCAGTCGGCGCTGCCTATCTTCGACGAGACGAATGGCGGCTTCGGCAGCGCGCCCAAATTCCCTCATCCCGCTTCGATTGATCTGCTGCTGGACTGGTATTCGCGCACGCGGGAAGAGCGAGTGGCGACAGTCATTACAACGACTTTGACGAAGATGGCGCAGGGCGGCGTCTACGACCAGCTCGCGGGCGGGTTTCATCGCTACTCGGTGGACGAGCGCTGGATTGTGCCGCACTTCGAGAAGATGTCGTACGACAACTCGGAGCTGCTAAAGAATTATGTACACGCCTACCAGGTCTTTGGCTTCGAGTTCTACGCCCACGTGGCGCGTGACATCGTTCGCTGGATGGATGAGTTGCTGAGCGACCGCGAGCATGGCGGCTTTTATGCCTCGCAGGATGCCGACATCGACCTCGACGACGATGGCGACTACTTCACCTGGACGCGCGATGAAGCTACGGCTGTCTTGAGCGATGAGGAGTTTGAGGCGGCGGCCCTGCACTTCGATATCGAACAGACTGGCGAGATGCACCATAATCCCGCGAAGAACGTGCTGTGGGTGCGAGCTCTGCCGGAGGAAATTGCTTCGCGCATGGGAATCGATGTTGCCAAGGCGCTCGATCTGTTGGCGTCGGCGAAGACAAAGCTGTACGAGGCGCGACTGAAGCGGCCAACTCCATTCGTCGACAAGACGATTTATGTGAACTGGAATGCCATGTGCGTTTCGGCGTATCTGCAAGCCGCACAGGTGTTGGGACTGGAGGAGGCGCGCAAGTTCGCATTGCGCTCGCTCGATCGGATTCTGTCGCAGGCGTGGGATCGCGATCGGGGTCTGTCTCACGTGATCGCGTATGCCGAAGCCGCTGCCGAAAAGCGCTTGGTTCGCGGATTGCTCGACGATTACGCGTTTACCGTGCTGGCCTGCCTGGACGCCTACGAGATTACCGGCGATATGAGCTACTTCAACTTTGCGCGGCTGATTGCAGAAGAGATGCTGCGCCGGTTTGGCGATCCGGCTGCCGGAGGATTCTTCGATACGGAAGCGTCGCTGGAGGAGAAGCTGCAACTGGGAGCGCTGTCGGCGCGGCGTAAACCTTTTCAGGATGCGCCTACTCCGGCAGGTAATCCAAGTGCCGCCATCGCGCTGTTGCGGCTGTACGCCTATACCAACGAGGCGAGATATCGCGAGAAGGCCGAGGGAACGCTCGCCGTCTTTGCCGGTGTAGCCGAGCAGTTTGGGATTTACGCCGGGACATACGGCATCGCTGCGACGTGGCTGTCGCGCCCGCATACGCAGGCAGTGGTGGTTGGCGAAGACGAAAATGCCGATGCGTTATTGAGAGCTGCGATTGCGCCGTTCGCCGTCAACAAGTCCGTAGTGCACCTGACCGACAGCGAGGCGGTAGCGCAGAACCTGCCGCCGGTTCTGGCGGAAACGGTACCGAACCTTCCTGCGCTGAAAGAGAAGAAGTCGACAGCGATTGTGTGTACGAATTTTGCGTGCCGGCCGCCCGTGAGCAGTGCGGAGGAGTTGAGCAATCTGTTGAGAGAGGCTATTGCGGGCCAATAAGCAGAGTCAGCGGATCGTTCTAAGCAGGCCGTATCAGGGCACAACTTCAGAGGCGGCGGAAAAGTCGAAAAGCAGATCCCTCGTCGGCCTGAAGAGACTGTGTCGCAACCCAGTGTCGCCGCTCCGCGGCTCTCTGTTTGTCCCACTTGCCCGCGGGCTTACGCCCGCGGCTAACACAAATGTCGCCGCTGCGCGGCTGGTTGCCTTGCGATTCATACCGTTGGTCCCACTTAAAAATCCGTGTCTCGGTTGCGACACAGTCTCTGAAGGCCTCCTTGGGATGACAAAAACCACTTGCAACGCCGCACCCTTCGGCAAGCTCAGGGCAGGCTCTAAAGGTGCGCCCCTTCAAAGGCCCACTACCCTAATACACGCGATCCAGCAGCTCGATTACGTGCAACACTTCGGCGTTCAGGCCTTTGCGCTTGGCGCCTGCGGCCAGTTGCAGCATGCAGCCGACATTTGCAGTCGCCACAATCTGCGGCTCAGCCATGGCGACGAAGTCCATCTTCTCGTCCAGTATCTTCATGGAAATTTCGCTTTGGACAACGTTGTAAACTCCGGCACTGCCGCAGCAGGTATCGGGACGCGGCATCTCGACTAGCTCGACACCAATCGCCTTTAGCAGTTCGCGCGGCTGCTTGCGAATGCCCTGAGCATGTGCCAGGTGACAGGGATCGGAATAGGTTACGCGCGCATTGAGCCTGCGCTTAGGCTCTACCAACCCGACCGCCGCCAGGTACTCGGTGATGTCCCGGACCTTGGCGGCGAATTGCTTCGCGCGCTGCGCGTACTGCGCATCGGGCTCCAGCAGGCTTGCATATTCCTTCAAAGTCGATCCGCAGCCGGCTGCGTTGCTCACGATGGCATCGAACTCCGGGCTGAGCATGGCGTCGATGTTTCTGCGGGCCTGCGCCCGCGCCAACTCCAGATATCCGGCGTGAGCGTGCAAGGCGCCGCAGCAGCTCTGTCCCTCGGGCACGCAGACTTCAATACCGTTCTTGGTTAGCACGCGGATGGTCGCGCGATTCAGTTCGGCGAAGGCAACGCTGCTGACGCAGCCGATGAGAAAAGCCACACGCCCGCGACGAACACCTTCGGCCGGAAACACCTTGCCGAGATCGGCGAAGGAGAAGACGCTGTCAATGCGCGGCGAAAGAGCGTCGGCCTGGTCCATTCCAAACAGTTTCAGCAGTCCGCTGCTTCGCGCCAGGCTCTGCAAACCGCAACGCTGATAGAGGCGCAGCAGCTTCGCGGCCCTCGAAAGCTTGATGAACGATGGCAGCACCTGACCGTAGAAATATCGGCGCAGCCGGGTCGCCATCCAGGAGCGGCGATAATGCTCTTCAATTTGAGAACGCGTGGCCTCCAGCAGGCTTCCATACAGCACGCCCGACGGGCACGCTGTCTGGCAGTTCATGCAGCCGAGACAGCGATCGATATGAGTGACGAAGGAGTCTCCCAGCGCGAGCCGGCCCGCGTCCACTTGCAGCATCTGGTAGATGCGGCCGCGCGGCGAGTCCATCTCCGTGCCCAACGCGCGATAGGTGGGACAGTTGTCGAGACACAAGCCGCAGTGCACGCACTTGGAGTACAGCTCCCACGTCGGCTTCTCGCCGGGCGAGAAGTTGGAGACAGGGTTATCGACGGTAGGCGTTGCGAAGCTCAGAAGACGAACCTCCCGCGATTAAGAACTTCATTCGGATCGATCGCTTGCTTCACAGCGCGCATGCTGCCGAGGTGAGTCGGTGTCAGACCCCATGCCGTCATCTTGTGCCTTACCTCTTGCGGCGCCTGCAAAACCACCATGCTGCCGTCGCCCGGAAGCTGCTGGCGCAACATCGAGACTGCGTTGATCAAACTCATGTGCGCCGTTGTCGCACTGTCCGCCGGCCACAAACCTGCCAGCAGATGACCGACGCCGACCCTACCGATCACAGCCAGCTCAAGACCATTGCCTTCAGCCATGCCCGCAAGGCTATTCAGAACGGGCCGCACCTTGGTCAGCGGCAGAGAAAACGTGATCAGCACCGCATCGGTGTGCCGCGCGGCAAAGGTGGGAGAAAAGTCCGACAAACCTCGCCACAAGTCGCGTTCGCTTTGATCTTCTATCTCTCGCGAGACCGCCATCCCCAATTCCGTACGATAGCGCGCCAAAACAGTATCGCTTCCGGCGGCGCGAACACAGACCGACCACGCTTCCGACTGGTCCGGTAGCAGAACATGCGCCCCGGGCGACACAAGTTCCACGCACATCGGAGATAGCGGTGAATGCAAGACAGCATCGCGCAACTTCAAGGCGTCGTCCGCAGTCTGGAAATGAGCGATGAAGGTGCGGGTTTGTCTGGGCGTGGGAAACAACTTGAAGCTGGCGCCGGTAATGATTGCCAGCGTTCCCTGGCTGCCGATAAGCAGCTTCATCAGGTCATAGCCGGCAACGTTCTTAACGACGCGGCCGCCGCCCTTGGCCTTGCGGCCGTCGCCGGTCACGAACTTGATTCCGATGCAGTAATCGCGCAGGCCTCCGTAACCGTGGCGCAAGGGGCCGGTGATGCCGGTCGCCAGCAATCCTCCAATCGTGGCACGTTCAGGAAAAGATGGATCGCCGGCGAAGAGCAGTCCGTCGGCACCGACCTTGGATGCCAGATCCGCAACCGACCAGCCGGCTCCAATGCCGATGGTCAGGTCGCCCGGATCATAATGTTCTACTGCCTTGAGGCGTGAGGTTCTTAACAGCACATCAATTTGCGGAGGCACATTGCCGGTTTGCTGCTGCGTGAAGCCTCCGGCGGGAACGACACTGAGCCCATGCTGATTCGCCAAGCGCAGTACGGCGGCGATTTCCTCCGCCGACCCCGGCGAGACAGCCACCGTAGGGGCAACCCCGAGGATGGTGCCGGCCTGCAACTGCGCGGGATCTTCGACGACGTGCTCTGCTCCGCAGATCGCGCGCAGTTCCTGGCCGAAACGAGTTATCGTGCCGGCCGCGCTCACATTCCCTCCTGCGCCAATACGGCATTCTGTGAGGGGCCGGAGATTTCGCGGCACATGCGCGGCACCGGCAGCATCTTCTGCGGATTCAGAATTTCATTGCCGTTGAATGCATTGCGCAGGCTGGTCATCACGTCCAGATCTTCTTCGGTGAACAAGAGCGGCATCATGTCGCGTTTCTCAATACCCACGCCATGTTCGCCGGTGATCGACCCGCCAACGTCGATGCAGAATTGCAGGATCTCGCCGCTGGCTTCCATCACGTGCTGAAACTGCTCCTGGTTGCGCATGTCGAAGAGGATCAGCGGATGCAAATTGCCATCGCCGGCGTGAAAGACATTCCCGATGACGAGGTCGTGCTTCCTGGCAACGTTTTCGATATGTCGCAGCACGGCGGGAATCTGGCTGCGCGGCACTACGCCGTCTTGCGTGTAATACGAAGGACTGACACGGCCCAACGCTGCGAAGGCCATTTTGCGGCCCTTCCATAACAGGGCGCGCTCGTCGTCGTTCTTGGCGCGGCGAACCTCGCGCGCCTTCTGCGCGAGACAGACATCGCGCACCGCCGTTGCCTGCTCTTCCGCGGCTTCGCGCAATCCTTCCAACTCGATCAGCAAGACCGCACCTGCGTCGAGCGGATAACCGGCATGGCAGAAGGCTTCGACGGTGCGCAGCGTCCAGCCGTCCAGCATCTCCAGCGCAGCCGGAGTGATGCCGGCGGCGGTGATCGCGGAAACAGTGCGTGCTGCGTCGTCCACCGATTCGAAGATGCCCAACAGCGTAGCAACCAGCTCCGGTTTGCGCAGCAACTTCACCGTGATCGCAGT
>JBARGS010000083.1:0-13881 GCA_049798495.1 Candidatus Korobacteraceae bacterium
GGATGGTAGAGTATGCCGCCGGCGACCACCCAATGCACGCGGCGAATGTTGTGGATGTTGTCCAGCGGATTGGCGCGAGGACATCCAGGCCGGCGCGCCTTACAACTTCAGCAAGCAACCGCCGCCAGCGCCCAGGAAGAGCCGAGCTCAGCTCCCGGAAGCCGCGGCTCTCTCCTTGACGGTCTAGGAAAACAGCGCTATTCTCTCCTCGACGTTCTGGGAGAGACCGTGGGCAAACGCATCGATCTGCTGCAAGGCACGCTGGACATGCTGATCCTGAAAGCAGTCTCGCTCGGCCCCTTGCACGGCTACGGCATCCTGCTGCGCATCCAGCAGATCTCCGGCAATCAACTCGAAATCCAGCAAGGCTCGTTGTATCCCGGACTCTATCGTCTGGAGCATCAGGGATGGATCGCCAGCGAGTGGGGCGAATCGGAAAACAATCGCAAAGCCAAGTTCTATCGTCTGACGGCAGCAGGCCGCCGCCGTCTACGCGCCGAGACCGAGGAGTGGAACCGCATGGCGTCGCTAGTGGCGGGGATTCTGCGTACAACGGGAGACGAAGTGTGAGGCTGTGGGCGCAACTCCGGTCGCGATGGAAGTGGATCGTGCGGCGGCCACGGCTCGAAGCAGAGATGGAAACGGAGCTGCGCTTCCACCTGGAGAGCCACGCCGACGACTTGGTGCGGACTGGCATCCCCCGGCAGGAGGCGATGAGAAAGGCGCGGCTGGAGTTTGGCAACTTCGAATCGCACAAGGATTCCATGCGCGCCTCGCTCGGTCTTCGCCTGTGGGATGAGCTGTGGGGTGACCTGCGTTACGCGCTGCGCAGGATGCGGCGCAGCCCCGGATTCACGGCGGTTGCGGTGCTGGCTCTGGCGCTTGGCACGGGCGCGAACACAGCGCTGTTCAGCCTGATCAACACGCTGATGCTGCGCACGCTGCCGGTGCGCGATCCGCGGCAACTGGTGGCCGTGATGCACCGCTTTCCCGGTGAGCCTGCGCTCGAAGGTTTCTCCTGGCCGGCGTATCAGCTTATGCGGGATCACAATCATGTGCTTTCCGGGCTGACCGCGGCCATCAACCAGCGCTTCCAGATGCCCGCCGAAAAGCTGGAGCCGCAGACAGTCGATGGCGCCTACGTCGATGGCAACTTCTTTGCGCTGCTTGGCGTGGAACCTGCACTTGGAAGGTTGATAGCCTCCGACGACGATCAAGCGGACAATCCATCCGAAGTGGCGGTGATTAGCTGGTCATATTGGAAGAGCAGATTCAATCTCGATCCGAAGATTCTGGGCAAGCAAATCGTCATCGACAATGCGCAGGTCACCATTGTTGGAGTGGCCGCGCGCGGGTTTTCGGGATTGCAGATCGAGAATCCGCAGAATCTATGGTTGCCACTGACGATGCGGCCGAGCGTCACGCGATCCGGTTTGGAGCGGCCACCATTGTCGCTGGTCGGCAGACTCAAGTCCGGTGTGTCGATAGACCTCGCGCAGGCGGAGCTGGCGGTGCTTTACCGCTCTACGCTCGAAGAGCAAGCCGCGGCTACCAAAAATCCCTTCGTGCGCAAGGTGAAGCTTGAGCTGTTGCCGGCAGGTGAGGGACTCTCGCGGTTGCGGGAGCAGTGGAGCAAGCCACTGCTGGCGCTCATCGCAGTCGCCGGACTTTTGTTGCTGATTGCGTGCACCAGCCTGGCCATGGTGCTGCTGGCGCGCGGAGCCGCGCGCGAGCACGAGATGGCGCAGCGAATGTCGCTGGGCGCCGGGCGGCTGCGCCTGATGCGGCAGCTGCTGACGGAGTCGCTGGCGATGTCGGCGATCGGCAGTCTGCTCGGCGTGTTCCTGGCATATTTCGGAGTACAAGTGCTGGTGCGGATGATCAGTGCCGTGCGGCGGCCCGGTCCGCCAGTGGAACTCCACATCCATCCTGACTGGCGGCTGCTGATGGCTACGGTCGCCGTTGCGCTTTTGACAGGATTGCTGCTGGGAGTCGTTCCGGCGTTGCGGGCAATGGCAACCGCTCCCGCGCCTGCGCTGAAACATACCGGCAATGCGGGCGAGACGAGATTCGGCCGGCTCTCCGGCCCGGGCCTGGTGGTGGCGCAGGTCGCGATGTCCGTCGTGCTACTGAGCGCGGCCAATCTGTTTGTCGGCTACTGTGCGAATCTGGAACACGCCGAGTTGGGATTCCGGCGCGATCACGTTCTGCTGGTCACGCTGGACACGGCGCATAGCGGATATGACGATCGGCAGTTGCTGCGCCTCTATCAGGAATTGCTGACGCGGCTGGAGGCGATTCCCGGCGTACGCTCGGCCTCGATTTGCGCAGTGTCACCCATTCAGGGTGCAGGCGCCAATCGTGGGGTGACAGTAGAAGGCTATGCGGCCAGGCCGGGAGAGATCCGCAACGTAATGGAGAACTGGATCGGGCCAAAGTATTTTCAAACGCTGGGGACGCCGATCGTCGCAGGGCGCGATTTCACTTTTGCTGATACAGGTCGCGTGGCCATCATTAACCAAACCATGGCGCGGCGTTATTTCGGCGGCCACGACCCCCTGGGGCGGCAGATCGTTTTCGATGGCGACAAGCAGCCGTACCACATTGTGGGAGTTGCAGGCGACGCCAAGTATCTCGCCTTGCGCGAGGCTACCTATCCCACAATGTATCTCAACACATTCCAGGAGCACGAAGCCGTGTCGCAGTTTGCGCTGCGCACCAGCATCGACCCTGAGGCGGTGCTGCCCGACGTGCGGCGCGAAGTGAGCGATCTGCTGAAGACGGTGACGATCAGCCGGGCCACTACGCTCAACGATCAGGTCGATGCCTCGATTGTTCCCGAGCGGCTAATGGCGACGGCATCAGGGTGGTTCGGAGCGCTGGGAGCGCTGCTGGCCGCCATCGGCCTCTATGGGCTCCTCGCCTACACCGTGGCGCGGCGCAGCAACGAGATTGGCATCCGCATGGCATTGGGGGCGTCGCGCGGCCGGGTGATGCGAATGGTATTGAGCGGCGCGCTCACAACCGTCTGCATAGGCCTGGCGATTGGGGGCGTGGCTGCATTCTGGGCTGGGCACTTCGCCGCGAGCTTGATCGCTGACCTGCCGGCAAAGAGCGCAGCGCCGATCGCCTTCGGCGCGATCGCGATGACAATGATCGCGGCGCTGGCGGCGTGCGGACCAGCCTACCGTGCATCTCACGTCGATCCCATGGAAGCTCTACGCTACGAGTAGGGTTACCGCGGCTTAAAGCCGACACTCTCCCACAGCGGAGTTGGATCGTAGAGCACGCCGCCGGCTACCACCATCCGCACGCTGCGAATGTTGTGTATGTTGTCTAGCGGATTGGCGTCGAGAACGTCTAGGTCGGCGCGCTTCCCTGCTTCGAGGCTGCCGCTGTCGGCCTCAACCTTCATGGCGCGCGCCGGCACAATCGTCGCCGCCTGCAAAGCTTCCATCGGCGTAAAACCAGCCTCCGCGTACAACTCGATCTCGCGATAGACCGAAAAGCCGGGCACCGCTTGATCCGTTCCAGCAACAATGGGCACGCCGGCGCGATGCAGCGCGCCAATGATCTCCAGATCCTTCTGTCGAATCTTCTGGGCGTAGGGCGCCGCCTCCGGAGGCACGCCGCCATTCACCAATTGCTCGCGCAACTCGGGTGCAACGCGCGCGATCCCGGGTTCGGTATTGGTCGCGGGCTCGCTGGCCGGACGCAAGCTCAACTCGAACAGCGCCATGGTGGGATCGATGACGGTCTGGTGCTGCTTGAAGAACGCGACTGCTTGCTTGCCTGCATCGGAGTTGATGTCGATGGAAGCCAGAATCTTCAATCGCTCGAGACCCTTTACCTTCTTCGGATCGTAGTCCTTGGGCAGCAGGAGGTCAGAGATGTAATGGATGTGGTTGATCATGTCCATGCCGTCGTCGACGCCTTCGTAGGCGTTCATGCCGATGGGAATGTGGCCGGTCACGGTCATGCCGAGCTTGTGGGCATCGGCACAGATGGCTTTGACGTTCTCGGGTTTCACCGAGCTGTAGATCTTCATTTGCTGGAAGCCGGAGTCGTGATAGCGCGTCACCCACGTCTGGGCATCGGCGGGCGAGTTCACGCGCGTGATGCCGACGGCGTACGGACCATCGCCGTCAACGATGCCGGCCAACAGCATATGCGGGCCCAGCGCCTTACCGCTGTTAACGGCATCGCGCACTTGGGTGATGAAGTCGTATTCGTTGCCGACGTCGCGCACCGTGGTGACACCGGTGGCGAGATAGATCGGACCCCACTCCACCTGCTCATAGTGAGCGTGCATGTCCCACAGGCCGGGAATGATGTATTTACCTGCGACGTCGATGCGCTGCGCGCCGGCAGGAATCTTCACCTTCGTGCTCGGCCCGACGGCGACGATCTTGCCATCGCTGGTGATGACGGTAGCGTTTGGGATTGGCGGTGCGCCGGTGCCGTCGATGACGGTTGCGCCGACGAAGGCGAAAGCGCCTGTACGGCGGCCGGGAAGCTTTTGACTCAGCTCGGTGAGCGCGGCCATCTCATCGTGGGCGGCGCTGGCGACGAACTTGGCCAACGCGGGCTCATACTCTTCGCGGACCGCTTCGAAGTGATCGAACTCGGCGTCCGTGGAAATTAACGCCGCGAGATTATTGTTGCGGTCCATCCACAGCGTTTCCATGCCCCAGATGAGGCCTTCGACGGTGTAACGCTCAACCTGAATGCTGTGGCCATCGATATCGATGCTGTCGGAGCCGCGGTCGTGAATCTTGACCGCGCCGGAGGGCAGTGTTGCCAGTTCCACAGGAGAGCCGTGGGTGCGCCAGTAGCGCATCAACTCCATCTGCACGCCGACGGGGGCGTAGCCGGAGATAGTGAAGAAACTGGCCGGCGCACCGACGGTGTGCGTGTCTTTCCCCTGACGGACCGTTGCACTGCCGCCGCCGATGCTGACGTCGGTATCAATGCTCGACATTCGCGAAGTATTGCCCTTGATGACGAAGCTCTGCGGCACATAGCTGTCGGAGGTGCGCAACGTGGTAGTGAGCGGGACAGGGGCGCCGCGGTCGGTGAACTTGAAGTCGTCCTTCAAGGTGAGGGTACCGCCGTCGGTCGTGATGGTGTAGGTTTCCTCGCCGATCGGCTGCTCAAATTTGTGCAGCCGGAATTTGCCGGATTCATTGATTTGGGCGAGAAGCAACGCGGGAGAAAAGGCAAGAAGAAAAATAGAAAAGCGGCAACGACGATTCACGCGGACAGATCCTCCTGAGACAGGTAAGGGTACAACATGTTAAACGGAATAAGGGTGGCGGCGGTTCCCCGAAGAAAGGTCTGGCGTTGCGCTGAGAAAGCCAGATTGTTCGAGTTGGATCCCGTCGAACGGAGTTAGTCGACCAGAACAGATGGGAAGAATACATCGAAACCGCCCCGCCCTAGCCGAGAACGGCTAGAACGGGGCGTCCCCGCAGGGAAGTTGGACGCTCACGAAACTGATTCCAAGGCTGCAGCGATCCCAACGAACGATCGCCGAGTCAGTTTGCGACCGCAGCCAAGTCCGCTTTCAGTTGAGCAAAGTTGAAGCCCGGCGCAAAGTCCTTGCCTTGGGCTTCCGCCGGCAGGATAGCGTAGGCTTCGTCGACGCACTCATCCCACCAAGCCCAGGTCGCCTGCTGCGTATTGCCCCAGGTCAGAACGGTCAGGTCGCTCTGATCGTAACCCACCGCATAGACCGCGTGGCCGTCGTTGGTGAGCTTGCCGGGAGTCCACGGCTTGTGGGCGTCGAACTCCTGAATGCAGTTCTCTTGCACCTGGAAGCCCAGATAGACGCCGCCGAACATGTGGATCGCCTGCTGAACGTGAGTGTGGTTCTTGGGATTGAGGGCAACGTAGGTGATGATCTCGTCGCCCGACACCTTGTGCGCGCGCCAATAGTTCAGCACGTCCAGCTCGTTGAGGCCGCTGTCCACGCCGCCGGTCAGGTGCATGTACAACTTGACTACGTCCGCCTTCGACATGATCTTCTTCTTCTTGAGCAGTCCACGATAGACGGTGATGGCGTGCGCCAGGGCGGCAATAGTGCAGTCGCCAAGGGTGTCGTTGCCGTCCATGGGAAACAGCTGCGCAGGATCGCTTGTGTTGAGATCTTGGTAGACGCGGGTCAGGACATTGTCCGACGCTGGGGGCGCAGCGATCGACGGGGATAGATAGTTGCTGAACCGCAAAGTCCGGTAGTCGACCTTGGGGGGATGCTTTCCGAAACGGTAGTTCGCCATCTGAATTTCTCCTCTCTCTCTCTGCGACAGAAGGAAGTCCCGGATGCCCAGGCCTCCTCCGGCTAGCGTTGGTAAACCGTCAAAATTACGGATGTTGGTATTGGAGCACGTTGTCCGCCAGATGGGCAGCATTCGATAAGCAATTGAGGGATAAGGCAGACGGAATTCTGGTCGCGGGTGAGGAACAACCCAGGGCTACCTATTCGGATAGTGAAGCTGTATCCGATTGGATAAGGCTCCTCGATTGTTCAGAATCTAGTTGACAGTCCAGATTTCCTCGTACGACAATCCGGTGCTCCTCACTTCTGAACCTAAAAATGCACAGATCCGTAGCCGCCGATAGCGGCTCTATGTTTGCAATCCAGATCGCAGAGACTGCCAGGAGTCGCGTCATGCACTTTCGTCGACCAGCCAATTCCCCGGCAACATTCCTCGCCCTGGCCTTCTCTTTCGTTTTACCGTTGTTCCTGAGCGTGCGCGCTCAAGCTCAGGGCCCGCCACCGTGCGGTTCGAAGGCATACCTGGACAGTCTGGTAGTTCCGCCACCCAAGGATTCCAATATCAAGCGACAGGTGCAATTGATCAACTGCTCCGATCAGGTAGTCCTGGGAGCGGCGACCGCATCGCACGCGGCAGGTTCTCCAGGGTGGCCAGTTTTTCCCCAGTCGGGTACGTGGGTGATGCAACCTTACACCCAAGGGAGCACCGCCAACGTGCTCACCATTGACATTCCTCCCCAGTGGTACGGCCAGCACGTTAAGGGTCAAACGTCGAACTTCTGGGCAAGAACCGGCTGCCGTTACGATCCCATTACCAACCGGGCCCAGTGCGAAACCGGCGCTTGTGGTGGCCAGTATGACTGCAGCTCCGCCAACCTGGGAGCGCCGCCGGGCGCCTCCTTGTCAGAATGGACCTTCTATCAGTTGTCCGCGGGCTACTACATGGATTTTCCCGATATCAGTGCCGTCAACGGGGCGAACCTTACCATCGACGTCTACCCGCGCGGCGGTGACGCCATGAATCCCACCACTAAGACAGATTTTCACTGGTTGGCCTATAACTGGCCGCTCACCGTCTCTGGAGCCGATCTGCGAGAGCCCATGAGGTGTCAGACCGCGACCACCGGCGTCTTCCAGCTGTTACGTTCGGACATCGATAAAACCGTCAGCATCCTGCCCAACTATCCCTTATTGGGGTATGTCATTGTCGACGGCAATGGCAATCCCACAATGCCCCCCGGGAACAATGTACTCGCCTGTCTCAGTAACTGCGGAAAGTACAAGTTCCCCATGGAGCTCGGATCAGCTGGCTGCAACCCGATGACAGACCAGAACTGCTACGCCTGGGACACCTTTTGTGCAGGTGATCCAAACATAACCTACGGTCAAAAGTGTAGCTCGGACGCAGACTGCCCGCAGAATAAGCCAGGGCAGAACTTAAACGTTGCGTGTTTCCAGAAATATGGTCCAACCGAGAAAGGCGTCTGCGAGATCCGCGCCTTCTACAAAGGGAAAGTCAGCCAATGTAATAACCATCAGGATCCCCAGTTCGCCGCGCCGGCCTCTACCGTGGCTTGCAACAACACCTATGGATCCATCAACCCGCTGGACCAGGGCGGCGCCAATCAATACGACTACGGAGACCAGCCTATCGTCGGTAGTTGCAGCAACGTAATCTTCAGCGGAACCGGCCAGCCGGTTGCGTGCGTTGGCGACGACACCTTGCATTCTGTACTTCATGGCGCCTACACGTGGCCTAACGATCCTGAAGTATTCGGCGGTGACGCCCCCATCTATCAAATTGTCTTTTCCCCGGGAGGAAGAGGCCAAGCTCCGATTACACCAGCGCAGTCTCTTCCCGCTTGTGATTCGCTCCCTACGAATTACATGCCCTCAGAAAACCGCAATAACTGCAGCATATCCATCAATGACCAATACGCCGAGTTTGGCATTGGCGTGATTCAAAACGCAGGTGCTCAACAATGGCAATCGAGTGGCCATGATTGGCCTTGTTCCGCCGGTAGTCAGAGGGGCTCCGGCGACAATGGCATCGTCTGCCGCTGGAACCCTCCGCCCACCAACCATTGCACCCTTACGAGCGACGGAAGCGGCATGTGTAATTGTTCTCCTCCCCTTACCGACCAGTACGTAACCAATAGTGCGTGCGGTCGTATCGATTCCGGTAGCTCCCTGACCTCCGGTTCCATAACGCCGAATAGCGGCGATCCGTTGTTTCTTGAGGTATCGATTCCCTGTACCGTATATACAAACGGTACGTGCACGAACCCCGTCAGCCTTCCCGCCTCCGTCAGCGGATGTGTCCCGGCACAAGGCATGGGAGCCTGGTCGCTGATTGCGTCGCAAGCCGTCAATTCCAACCAGGGTATCGTGGCCTGGTACAGAGGAACCTCGAATACCAGCGTGGCCTGTACTGTCACCGCGACCATGGCCAGCTCGAATCCGGCCGAACTCAAGATCTATGATGTGCCGAAATTCAATGGCACGGTGGAAACCATGAGCACCACCTCTGGTAGTTACACTGGCGGTCCTGTCCCGGATGTGAGCGCCGGTACTGCTACCACCGCATTCTCCAACGATCTACAGTTGGGGGCTCTGCTTGAGGTGAACCTCACGGCCACGCCGATTACCTATTGGGAGAACTGGCTGAGCAACGGCCCAAATCAGTTGACCTGCCTGATGGCCAACACAAACTGTCCCAGAAACGACGGTACCGATTACCTGCCTGGTCACGGCCCCTACTCCGGCAACTCAGAGGTCGGCCACAACCATATCACGCCCGGGACGCAATACTTCCATCGCAACGCAGATGTCGTCACACCTGACCCCATGCACATGGTACTTGGATCCAACTTCGCCTGGGTAGGTTTGGCGATTTACGTCGAACTGAATCCGTAGGGGGAGATAGAAGAGGCCTGGCGAAGCTGCGCCACTCCTCTACGGGAGGTTTCTACCACCTGTATAGATTTCCGCCTCATGGTTGCGAGCTTAGACCGCGCGGGTTCCATGGCGCCGCGGGGCAATAGCAGGCTTCATAGCTCTTAGGGTCGAGAGAGCTCATCACACAGTACAGACCACGCAAGCCTTCCGCCGGTACGTGTTCGGGAGGATGCGAGACGTTGTAGAGCTTGAACCATTCGTCGCGAGCTTTCGGCTGAGTTGAGACCGCGTTGTAGATTGCCTGAAGGCTGGCGTAGTCCAGGGTTTTCATTTTCCATCTGTGTGAGAAGGTATATTCCCGCTCCCATTCTCCCGGGACAGTGCTGCTGGCAGTGCTGAGATTGGTCAGATAGTAGGTAGTCTGGTCGCTCAGTGTCCCATCATCTCTATACTTCACTACACGGAAGCCGGGATTTTGGCCATAGACCGGGGAGATCGGGGGATTCACCAGAATAAAAGTCTGATTCACACCTTCTCTGCCGATAAGGCGGAAATCGTCCGTATGAGTGTGGCCTGCGAGGCTTACGGTCACGGTAGAGTGATATTTCTCCAGCAAACTATCGAATTCAGAGGTCCAGGTAGGAACCCACATCGGAACGATAGCTTTGGAACATAACGCCTGCCCCGACAAGCTATTTTCCTTCGCTAGAGACATGTACTTCAGCATGGTCATGTAGCCATCGATTCCGGGCGGAATATGGAATATAAGCCATACCTTGTCTTTGTCCGCCTTGGCTTTGGCCAGATTCGACTCCAGCCACGCAAAAAGGTCCTTACCGCCAGTAGATGGGACGGTCGCACATCCCGCCGAGAACATGGCCGCATGATAGCGGTAGGAGAAGAAGACGGTGTTCAAAGAGAAGATGCGAACATGCGGAAGCGTCGGATGAGGTACGTTGTAACTGCCTAAAGCCTTCCACTCGGCAGTGAAGTTGTCGTCGCCATGGGCAAGCGTGCGCGCTAGCTCAGCCGTGTCGCCAAGAAAGATGCCGCCGGCACGAACGCTGTAGTTCCCACACTCCTCGTCATTATTGCCAATCGAGAGGAAGATTCTTGTATCGCCAAAGCGCTTACGGAATTCAAGCGCGAGGAATTCCACCGTTTTCAGCACGAAGTCGCGGTAATGGTTGCGATCGTCATCGTGGGTGGCGTCGAGAAAAGTCTTGGGAAAGTCGTGCGCCAGGAGATCGCCCGTGACCATGATGAAAGCGGGATGAGGCAGCGTGGTCCGCATCTGATCGAGAGCCGAGTCGAGCAGCCACCAGTTGGTGTCGTACCCATAGCGGCTGAAAGAGGTGAGCTGCGCATGCCGCAGAATGGATTCCCACTGTGTGGGAGCAGCTTTGGCCAGCTCGGGCACCAAGTCGGGATCGGCCATGGGATCGAAGTGAATGTCGGAGGTGAGGAGGAATTTGTGGCGCGATGGCTTGGGATGAGCCACGGCGCACGGCAAAGCGGAGAGGATCAGGACGATCAATGCCGCCAAGGTTCGCGGGTGGCGGGACTTGGCGAAGAAAGCGGCTGAAGATGATAGCAGTGGCTTCCGCAGACGACTCCCCCACATGGACTCGTGCTCACGAGGATACATGACGGCTGCGATCGCGGGTGAGACTTTCTCGCGGAGAGCGCTGAATAAGTCGTGACAGTCGGCACCGGGTACGAGTCGCTGAGTCGCGGATTCGGACGGGTTTTCCTCGCAATCCACAGCGATTCACATGAGTGCACCGAGGAAGGGCATTGAATGCGGGAAATCGGGGGACTAGAGTGCGAGAGTGAGTTCATGCGGCGCGGAGTGCAGCGTATCAGAGGTTGATCCTGACGCGGTGGTGAAGGGCTGCTAAGCCCTAGGTTAGTCGGCTTGGGGACTGCCAGCCAGGGTCGCGGTTTACCATCTTGGTTCGCTGCCGGCATGGTAAAATAACAATATGTTGTATTCGTCTCTTGACATCCACAAGATGTCGGGAGTACTGTTCGCTTCCAGGTTGGGTTTTCGAGGATTCCTCCCCCGTAAGCGCCGAAGCGAGCAGAGGTGACCGCGACGGCAAATGGCAGTCAGGTTTTTCCGACGCGCTCTTCGATGAGCGCCAAGCGAACTGAGTGCCGAATCCAGGGTAGCTCTCCTCAGGTTGCGAGAGCGGCATGCGTCCGTCGATCAATCGTGGGTGGGTGCATGTTAGCCGACGAAGTCATCGCCTAGACGATGGCATCTGCGCCGGGGTCCCGGGCAACCGCCGGTTTTGCGGTTGCTGGGGTGAAGGTGTTCCTTTCCAAGTCGATTCAACCGCCGTGCGGCGCGTGCCGTCGGCGAAATGTTTTTGCGGTGACATCAACCGGGGGCTTCTTCTCTGCAGCGAAGCGCGAGCGAGAGAAGAGGCCCCCGCAACCTTTGTACGCAGTTTGCAGCAGGACGTACGCGACCCCGCGATCGAACACGAAACAGCGGGAGTTCACTCCCGCGACATTCATAACGGTATTCATCTCTCTCAGGAGCAAGCCCATGGCCGAAACAACGACTACCACCACCACGAGCGCCGCCGTCCCTGCGACCAAGAAGAAGGCGCCCGGCCTAACCTTTACGCGCTTCTTCACCACCGCCGGCGTCTCGCCTTATGACGAACTCGAATGGGAGCTGCGCCTGGCGCAAATCACCGACTCGCAGGGCGGCATCATCTTCGAGCAGGAGAACGTCGAGGTCCCCAAGGACTGGTCGATGACCGCGACCAACATCGTGGCCAGCAAATATCTGCACGGCCAGATCGGCACGCCCGCTCGCGAATCCGGCGTCCGCGCCCTTGTCACCCGTGTCGCTGAGACCATTCGCGATTGGGGCATCAAGGGCGGCTACTTCCGCACCGCCGACGACGCGGCCATCTTCCACGACGAGCTCGCTCACCTGCTCCTGCAGCAAAAAGCGGCGTTCAACTCGCCCGTCTGGTTCAACGTTGGCTGCGATCGCATCGAGCCCGACTCCGACGCGCGCAACTGGCACTGGAATTCCGAGACGCAGCGTGTCGAATATGGCGTCACCGGCTACAAGACGCCGCAGTGTTCCGCCTGTTTCATCAACTCGGTACACGATTCGCTCGACAGCATCCTCACCCTGGCCAAGACCGAAGGCATGCTCTTCAAGTGGGGATCGGGCACGGGCACCAACCTCTCCCCGCTGCGCTCCTCCACCGAGTCACTCTCCGGCGGCGGCACCGCCTCCGGCCCGCTCAGCTTCATGAAGGGTTTCGACGCCTTCGCCGGCGTCATCAAGTCGGGCGGCAAGACGCGTCGCGCCGCCAAGATGGTCATCCTCAACATCGACCATCCCGACATCGTCGAGTTCATCGAGTGCAAGCAGAAGGAGGAAGCCAAGGCCTGGGCGCTCATCGAGCACGGCTACGACGGCAGCGGCCCCGACAGCGACGCCTACTCCTCCATCTTCTTCCAGAATGCCAACAACTCGGTACGCGTTACCGACGACTTCATGTACGCCGTGCTGCGCGACAGCGACTTCCAGACTCGCGCCGTCAAAGATGGCCGCCCCATCACCACCTTCAGGGCGAAAGAGATGTTGCGCAAAATCTCCGACGCTACCTGGCACTGCGGCGATCCCGGCATGCAGTACGACACCACGGTCAATCGCTGGCACACCTCGAAGAACACGGCGCGCATCAACGCCTCCAATCCGTGCAGCGAGTACATGTTCCTCGACGACTCGGCCTGCAACCTGGCCAGCCTCAACCTGCTGAAGTTCGCGCCCAACGGGACGTTCGACGTCGAGGCCTATCGCCGCGCCTGCGCCGTCATCATCACCGCGCAGGAAATTCTGGTCGACAACAGCGGCTATCCGACGGAGGCGATCGGCAAGAACTCGCACGACTATCGTCCGCTAGGACTGGGCTATGCCAACCTGGGCGCGCTGCTGATGGCCGCGGGCCTGCCCTACGACTCTGACGCCGGCCGCGACTACGCAGCCTGCGTGACGGCCATCATGTGCGGCGAGGCCTATCTCCAGTCCTCCAAGATCGCCGAACTCTGCCAGCCGCTCACTCCGGCAACGGAAAAAACGGCTGTCATCCTGAGCGAGCGCGACCAAAGAACGTCTGTCATCCCGAGCGAGCGAAGCGAGTCGAGGGACCCCTATCCCCGCGAAGAACCGGGTGCCCCATTCAACGCGTCCGGGTTTGACGCGTTGAGTGGGAAAACTGACAACCGACAACGGACAACTGACAACTGCCCCGGAGGGGCCTGCCCCGGCTGGTACATCAACCGCGAGCCCTTCCTCGACGTCATCCGCATGCATCGCGCCTCGGTCAACAACATCAACCGCACCAACGTCCCCACGGCTCTCTACGAGGCCAGCAAGGACACCTGGGACGAAGCCCTCAAGCACGGCGAGCGCTTCGGCTATCGCAACTCCCAGGTCACGGTGCTGGCCCCCACGGGCACCATCGGCTTCATGATGGACTGCGACACCACCGGCATCGAGCCCGACCTGGCGCTGTTGAAGTACAAGAAGCTGGTCGGCGGTGGCATGATCAAGATCGTCAACAACACCGTGCCCGCCGCGCTCTTCAAGCTGGGCTACACCTCCGACCAGACCAATGCCATCGTCAGCTACATCGACGCCACCGGCACCATCGAAGGCGCGCCCGCCA
>JBARGS010000084.1:0-7997 GCA_049798495.1 Candidatus Korobacteraceae bacterium
GTAGTCGCTGGCGCCGCCGCTTGAGAGCTTGAACTGCCCCAGGCGAAATGACTTCTCCGCCAGCAGCGACAGGAGTTGTTCGCGTGAGCTTGCCATAATTTCACGATATCACTGTCAGCCCGTGGCCTTCTCCAGATGGTGGAAGTGGTCGCTGGCCAGCCACAGCATGGTGAACAGGGTGAAGTTGTAGCCGCAATGCATGAGGAACGACGCTGCCACCGAGTTCAGGCGTTCGCGCACGACGGTGAAGACCACGCCCACCACAAAAATGCTGAGCACCGGCGCCCAGGCATATCCGAGTTGCGCACCGTGAATGGCGGCGAAGGCAAGCGCCGTCAGCAGCACCGAGGCCACCAGTCCCATGGCCCGGCGCAGCAGAGGATACAGCAGCCCGCGAAAGAACAGCTCTTCCAACAGGGGCGCCAGGGTGAGTCCGAACGCAGCCATCATGTACGCACTGGTGGCATCGTTAAAGAAATTGTCCATGGGTAGCGACTTGGGGATGGGCAGAAAGCGCGACAATCCGTCGACCACCAACGCCAACACCACGCCGCCGAGCAGAAACGCGGGCGCCCACGAACCTGGCCAGTTCCACCGAATCGCCTGAGCGAACGGCTCACGCGAGCGGGTCCGCACCAACATGAAAATGAACAGTAGAACGAAGAGATAAGCTGCTCCCTGGGCACTCACCAAAATTTGGGCGTTGGTAGAGAGTTTGGACGCCGCATCGGTGAACGACATGTTGCGGTAGGCGGGCGACGCTTTCGCAACAAAGAGCGCGATCAGGCTGAATAGGAAAATGCAAACCACGGTAAACAGCAGCACCGCCAATATGTCCCAGCCTTTCCAGGCGGGGAAGCGCGGCGCCGGTGGGAGAGGAACGGCTTCGCCTGTCGTCTCCGGGATCGGCTCGAGTTCGGATGGCGCTGGTTGCAGCAGGCCTTCAGAATCAGGTGGCGGATTCAGTGGCAGTGACATGCAGTTACACCATTATGGGTGCGGCAATTGCAATATTGGCTCGGATACGTAGATTTGTCATTACGACCGGGTTTCAGGTCGCACCAGAATCTGCTTTGTTCCCACCGCACAAGAAAGCAGATTCCTCGCTTCGCTCGTAATGACAATCGTTGAGGGCGACGAGCAAATGCTCCTCAGCCGGCACTCTCACTACGAGCATTAGCCGCAGCCTCGCCGTTACCTTTGCTATTGGACGCGCTGGGCAGCAATTTGGCTAAGGTTTGTCCGGTATAGGACTTCTTCACTCGCGCCACTTGCTCCGGTGTGCCCTGAGCCACGATGCGACCGCCCTCCTCGCCGCCTTCCGGTCCCAGATCGATGATCCAGTCGGCATTGCGGATTACATCCATGTTGTGCTCGATGATGATGATGCTGTTCCCCAGGTCCGTCAACCGATGCAGCACCTCCAGCAGTTTGCTGACGTCATCGAAATGCAGGCCGGTGGTCGGCTCGTCCAGCAGATAGAGCGTCTTGCCGGTCTGACGCTTGCTCAGCTCGCGCGCCAGTTTGATGCGCTGTGCCTCGCCGCCCGACAGCGTTACCGCCGACTGTCCCAGATGAATGTATCCGAGACCGACGTCCACCAGCGTCTGCAGCTTCTGCTTGATCTGCGGAATGTTCTCCAGGATGGGCAGCGCGTCGCCCACCGGAGTCTCCAATAGATCGGCGATGGAGTAGCCCTTATACTTCACCGCCAGCGTTTCGTGATTGTAGCGCTTGCCGCCGCACACTTCGCAAAGTACGTAGACGTCGGGCAGGAAGTTCATCGCGATGCGGCGCTGGCCCTCGCCCTGGCAGGCTTCGCAACGTCCACCGGCGACGTTGAAGGAGAAGCGTCCCGCCTTGTAGCCGCGCTCGCGCGACTCCGGCAACATGGCATAGAGATCGCGAATATGAGTAAAGACGCCAGTGTAGGTCGCCGGATTCGAGCGCGGCGTGCGGCCGATAGGCGACTGGTCGATGCGGATGACCTTGTCGATGTTCTCGGTGCCGCTGATCGATTTATGTTCGCCGGGCTCCTCCCGCGAGCGATAGAGCGCCTTGGCCAGCGCGCGGTACAGGATGTCGTTCACCAGCGTCGACTTGCCCGATCCCGAAACACCGGTGACGACCGTCATGACGCCGAGAGGGAAGCTGACATCAAGGCTTTTCAGATTATTCTCGCGGGCTCCCAGAATCGTGACGGCCTTGCCATTCGTCTGCCGCCGCGCATAGCGGTAGGTGATCTGTTTTTGTCCCGAGATGTACTGCCCGGTGAGCGAACGCGGCGCAGCTTCAATCTGATCCGGCGTTCCGCTGGCGACGACTTCGCCGCCATGACGACCGGCGCCGGGCCCCAGGTCGATGACGTAATCGGCGCGGCGAATGGTGTCCTCGTCGTGTTCCACCACCAGGACGGTGTTGCCCAAGTCGCGCAACGCCTCCAGTGCCTGCAGCAGGCGATCGTTGTCGCGATGATGCAGCCCGATCGACGGCTCGTCCAGCACGTAAAGCACGCCCCGCAGCTTCGAGCCGATCTGCGTGGCCAGTCGAATGCGCTGGCCCTCGCCGCCGCTCAATGTCGCGGCCGACCGATTCAGCGAGATGTAGCCGAGTCCGACAGCGTTGAGGAACCCCAGGCGCTCGGCGATCTCCTTCAGGATTCGTCCGGCGATGCGCTCCTCGCGCGGGTTCAACTTGATCTGCGCCGCGGCTTCGACGGCGCGCGATACCGGCAGCGCGGTGAAGTCGGCGATGGACATGCCGTTCACCTTGACCGCCAGACTCTCCGGCCGCAGCCGCTTGCCGTGGCATGCCGGACAGGTCGTCGCCGACATGTGGTCCAGCAGCCACTCGCGATAGGCTTCCGACCCGCTTTCCTCCATGTTCTGCCGCAAATAAGCGAACACGCCGAGAAATCCGCCGCGCTTGGCCTCGCCTTTTTCGGGCCCGTAGAGGATCAGGTTCTGCGTCTTGCGCGGCAGTTGCTCGAAGGGCGTCGTGAGGCTGAACCCATACGCCAGCGCCGCCAGTTGCAAGATGCGAATCAGATTTTGCGACGCCGATCCCGGACCGAGCGCGCCGTCGAGCAGCGGCTTCGACCAGTCGTTGATGACCTTCGCCGGATCGAAATCGTATTTGCTGCCCAGCCCGTTGCACTCCGGGCAGGCGCCATAAATGCTGTTGAAAGAGAACGAGCGCGGCTCCAGCACGGGTACGTTGATCCCACACTCCGGACACGCCAGCTTCGAGGAGTAGAGCCGCTCGTCGCCGCCGACCACCGCGATCTGCACCAGCCCATTCGCCATCTTCATCGCCAACTCGACTGAGTTGGTCAGGTGCCGCTCGATCCCTGGCTTGACCAGCAGACGGTCCACCACCAGCTCGATGGTGTGGTTCTTGCGCTTGTCGAGTTTGATCTCGTCGTCGGCGAAATTGCGCAGCTCGCCATCGATGCGGGCACGCGCGTATCCCTGCTGTGCCAGCTTGTCCAGCTCCTTCTTGAACTCGCCTTTGCGTCCGCGAACGATTGGCGCCAGCACCATCACCCGCTCCTCGGGCTTCAACTCCATTACCTGCTGCACGATCTGGTCGGCTGACTGGCGCGAGATCTGGCGCCCGCACTGCGGACAATGCGGCACGCCGACTGAGGAGTAGAGCAGGCGCAGGTAATCGTAAATCTCGGTGATTGTGCCTACGGTGGAGCGCGGGCTGCGGCTGGTTGTCTTCTGCTCGATGGCGATCGACGGGCTTAGGCCATCGATGGCGTCGACGTCGGGCCTCTCCATCTGATCGAGGAACTGGCGGGCATAGGCGGAGAGCGTCTCGACGTAGCGGCGCTGGCCCTCGGCATAGATGGTGTCGAAGGCAAGCGACGATTTGCCCGAGCCGCTGAGGCCCGTGATGACGGTCAGGGTGTTGCGGGGAATCTCGACGGAGATGTTCTTGAGATTGTGCTGGCGCGCCCCACGCACGCTGATACTGGTAATTCCCATGGACAACTCTGGTTCGACCCCTGTGGCTCGCCTCGTCCGCAAAACGCCAAATTGCCGGAAGATCAGCCGGGAAGCGTTCCCCAGCCTGCGTTCGCCGGCAATGAACTGCTCTGGAAAGTCCGGAAGAGTGAGAGCGCAATTCTACTCACGTATCTTAGTTGTCAACACCCAAGGCAGTCAACGCAGGGTAAAGTAACAACATCGGAGTGGAGTGTCCTCTGGAACACCCGGGAACCCAAGGGCACCGCACAACCATAGCGACGTATGATGACCTTTCTTCTCTCGACCCTGTTCCTGCTTACCGTTGTTGGATCGTTTGCTTTTGGAATTGCGGCGGCATACTGGGTCATTTGCAAGTTTCTCGATTTCTTCGATCCGGTCCGCACCACGGATAAGCGGACCGCCGTACGCGCGCTCGCGCCCACCACCAGCGGGGATTAGGAACGGGGTGCAGCCCGACGAATGGCCGTTTCATAAACAGCCTTGTAGCAGGGCAGGCTTTCAGCCGTGCCGCAATGAGCCAGGAAGATTTTGGACTTTAGCCCCTGCCAACAGTGTGCAGGGGCTAAAGAGACTGTGTCGCAACCGAAACACGGATTTCTCAGTGGGACAAACCGTATGAATCGCAAGGCAACCAGCCGCGCAGCGGCGACATTTGTGTTAGCCGTGGGCGTAAGCCCGCGGGCAAGTGGGACAAACAGAGAGCCGCGGAGCGGCGACACTGGGTTGCGACACAGTCTCTGAAGGCCGGAATTCAAAACTATCTCGCCCGGCACGACTGAACAGGCTGCTGAAAAAGTCTATTTTGGGGTCATGTCGGACGAAAAATCGGCTGCAAGTGATTGAATCTTCGTTCGTCGAAATGACCGAAATTACTAGCTTGGTTCCTTTTTCAGCAGCCTGTGAAGTCGTGCCCTGATACAAGTCCCCATTGAAGCGGGTAAGTGGAAACCGGCGATTACGGCATCTCCAACACTTCTCTCGCCAGCCGCCAGACGTTGGCGAATGCTCCGTGAACCGTCGCGTGATGTCTATCGCTCTGGGTCGCTTTCTCCCCGCGAAAACAATTTTGCCGCGAGCGGCCGCGGTGGCTCTCCCTCGGCGAGCATCCGTCTGGCAAGTAAAATAACTGCTGCAAAAGTTCTCAGGTTACGGAAGTTCCAGCCCGATCTGTCACAAAGTTGAACGCAGTCATTGCTGCGTTTCTCCTCCCCACTGTGGCAAACTGCCTCACCTCTTCGGTTCGCGTGACCCCGGCTGTTGCGAAATCCATCACTCTCCGGAGTGACCCCCATCACAGCGCGCCTCAAGTCCTTGTTCCACACTGAAGACGTACTCATAGGGGCCGCGCAAGCAGCAAGTGCGGCTTAAACCCAGAGTAGCGGGAGCCGTGAGTCGGTTGTCCAGCTTTTATAAATACTCAACTGGAGAGGTCATGAAGAAGGTCATCCTAGCTGTCTTAGTTATCGCTTTCGCGCTGTTCCTAGCGCTTCCGAATCTGTCTTGGGCCCAGGAAGACGTTTACAAGGCCAAGTGCGCTGCCTGCCACGGCGCCGACGGTAAAGGCACCGCAGCCGGTCAGAAGATGGGCGCGCAGGCGTTCGCTGCTCCGGCGGTTCAGAAGATGTCCGATGCCGAGATCGCCGATTTCATCGAGAACGGCGGACCGCAGAAGAAGGCTTCGCACGCTTTCGCCAACAAGGGTGTCAGCGCTGCGGAAGCCACTAAGCTGGCCGCTTACGTGAAGACCCTGAAGTAGGGTACGGCTGTTTCCGTTCCAGACCGGCTGAAAATCTTCAGACCGGTCTGGAGTGAGTCTGAACTCCAAGCCCGGCGGTTTGCCGGGAAGCAGGCCCTCCCCCGATTCCGAATCGCCCGACGGCGCTGTCCATCGGCGCCGCAACATCCGCCGAACTTCGGCTGTCCCGCCTGGGCGATCGGGTCATGACGCGCGCACTGGTGCGAGTCACGGCCCAGGAGAAAGTTCATGAGCAAAGGAATCCTCTACGATGCCACCAAGTGCATCGGCTGCAAGCAGTGCGAGCAGGCCTGCGCCACCGAAAACGGCTTGCCGTACGACGACAAAATCGCAGCCCAAGAGGTCACGTCCGCCCATAAGTACACCGCCATCCTCACCAAAGACGATAAGTTCATGCGCAAGCTGTGCATGCACTGTGAGGACCCGGCCTGCGCCTCGGTTTGCCCGGTCGGCGCGCTAAAGAAGACGTCCCTCGGGCCGGTGACCTACGACAAGAGCAAGTGCATGGGGTGCCGCTACTGCATGGCAGCCTGCCCGTTTGGTGTGCCCAAGTACGAATGGGAGAAGGCCATTCCCGGCGTGCGCAAGTGCATCATGTGCTCGAAGCGCGTAGCCGAGGGTAAGCAGACGGCCTGCGCGGAGATCTGCCCCACCGGCGCCACCTTGTTCGGCGACCGCGACACATTGCTGGAAGAGGCCAAGAAGCGCATCCACGACAACCCCGACACTTATCTGCACCACATCTTCGGCGAGACCGAAGTGGGCGGCACGTCGGTGATGCTGCTGTCGTCCATCGGTTTCGCCAACTTCGGCTTCAAGACCGACCTGACGCAGCGCGCGCTTCCGCTGTACACCTACCAGGTGCTGTCGCGTATTCCGGATTTCGTGCCGCTGTTCGGCACCATGCTGGGCGGCATTTACTGGATCACCCATCGCCGCGAGGACGTGGCCGCGGCCGAAGCCGAGGAAAAAGATCATAAAGGCGGTGCCCGATGACGGTTCCCCGCGTTCGCTTCACTTTCTGGAAGGCCGTCTTCGCGGTCATCATGGTAGCCGGCATGTATTGCACCTTCGTCCGCTTCTTCCACGGCCTGGGCGCCTCCACCAACCTCAGCGACCAATTTCCCTGGGGCCTGTGGATCGGCTTCGACGTGATGTGCGGCGTGATGCTCGCCGCGGGCGGCTTCACCCTGACTGCCGCAGTCGAGATCTTCAACATCAAGCGCTTCCACTCCATCGTCCGGCCGACGATTCTCACTGCCTTCCTCGGCTATCTGCTGGTGTCGGCCGCGCTGATGTACGACCTCGGCTTGCCATGGAACATCTGGCATCCGCTGGTCATGCGCAATCCGCATTCGGTGATGTTCGAGGTGGCCTACTGCGTGATGCTCTACACCGCGGTGCTGGCGCTGGAGTTCTCGCCCATCGTGCTGGAACACTTCAACCTGCAAAAGCCGTTGAAGATTGTGCGCAGCGTGATGGTGGTCTTCGTCATTCTGGGCGTGCTGCTGTCCACACTGCATCAGTCGTCGCTGGGCACGCTATACCTCATCATGCCCAACAAGCTGCATCCTTTCTGGTACAGCCCGCTGCTGCCGGTCTTCTTCTTCCTTTCGGCGATTGCCGTCGGCCTCGCGATGACCATCTTCGAATCCTCGATGAGCTCGAAGTACTTTGGCCGCGAGCTGGAGCTGCCCATTCTGCGCGACCTGGGTCGCGTGCTGGTGGTGGTGCTGGCGCTGTACGGCATCCTGAAATTTGAAGACTTCTACCATCGCGGCGTCCTGAAGCTGCTTTTTACCTCAAGCTACGAACAGCACTTCTTCCTGCTGGAGATTTTTCTCTCCGTGCTGGTTCCGCTTGGACTCTTGCTGGTTCCGAGGATTCGCGAGAGCGCGCAGGGTCTGTATCTGGCAGCGGTGTTCACGCTCCTGGGCTTCGTCACCAATCGTCTCAACGTGGCTATCACCGGAGTGGAGAACGCGGTCGGCGCGCGTTACACGCCGAAGTGGACGGAAGTGGTGATCACCGCGATGTTCGTCGCACTCGGCTTCGCCATCTTCGGCGCAGTCGCCAAGTATCTGCCGATCTTCCCCGAGGAGAAGGCAAACATCCCGGCGCTCCGTGAACCGGAAGTAGTGGTAAGCGAATTCGCGGTGCCTGCCCATGCTGGTGACTGACAACTCGAACGCGTCCCCCGCAGCCAAGGGGAGCCCCGGTTCGATGCCCGGCGGCTGGTTTCAGCG
>JBARGS010000085.1:0-11404 GCA_049798495.1 Candidatus Korobacteraceae bacterium
CGGTGCTGATCCAGTTCACGGAGTCGTTGCCCAGTCGCCCCGCGTTCTCCAGCGTCGCACCCAGAACGCTGTCCAGAAACATGCCGGCAATTGCGGCGAAGGCGATCACCGGGGTCCAGCGCCAATCCACCACGCCACACGCCGCGCTCACCCACGACACCACGCAGGCTGCCACGCATCCGCTCAGCGTGCCTTCCACGCTGATGGCTCCGTTGGTGCCGATGGGAGCTTCGCGGAAGTCGGTGACCATGTAGGCCCCGCGGGCGGTCGCCTGACCCAGCTCGCTGGAGACGGTGTCAGCCGCCGCCTCGGCCAGCGCCGACATTGCGGCCAGCAGCAGGATGTCGCTCAGCTCGGCAAACCAGATTACCGGCAGCGCACAAGCCGTCGCGGCTCCCAGATTGGCAATCACTTGCGATGCCGTCCTTCCCTTGCGCCGCTCGGCCACGCCCAGCCGCTGCTTGCGGCCATAGCCCCATCGCGTGGTGATCACCGTCAGCAAGAACACGGTCACCAAGGGAATAAACCCGGCAAAGCCAGCCGCCAGCATCAGGACGAAAGCCACGACTACGCCGGCAAGCGCGCCGCCATCAGTCACCGCGCCCATGGCTCGCGCCACCACGGCGAAGCCAATGGCCACCACCGCCGCCGGTAAGCCCCTGGAATGGAGGAGATTGGTCACGCGTATCTGGCCAGTATCGCACGGACCGCGCCGCTCGGCGGTACACCGCGAACACTGGAATACCGCCCATCAGCGATGCTGCGCATCCCACCAATCTGGAATGCAACCGCCTCGACACCCCGCACTTGGACAAATAGCTCTTGACGAACCTCGGCGCAGCGCCGGATCATATTGTGCCCAGTTTTCCACAGGGCGCTTCTCCCGGAAAAGGATGAAAACATGGCTTCTTCCGTGTGGTCTGGATATTTGACGTTCGGTCTGATCTCGATGCCGGTACGGCTGTTCTCCGGCGCTCGCGGCAATCACATCTCCTTCCACATGCTGCACCGCGACGACAACACGCGCATCAAGCAGCAGCTCTGGTGCCCGCATGACGAGCGCGTGGTGGAGCGCAGCGAGATCGTCAAAGGCTACGAGTACCGCAAAGGTGAGTACGTCATCATCGAGCCCGAAGAGATCAAGAAGATCGAGCCCAAGACCGCTAAGGCGATGGAGATTCTCGAGTTCGTCAAGGCCGCGGAGGTCGATCCCATCTACTTCGAGTCGTCCTACTTCATGATGCCGGAAGAAGCCGGCCGTCGCCCGTACGCGCTGCTGTCAAAAGCGCTGGAAGAGAGCGAATACGTCGCCATCGCCAAGCTCACCATGCATAACCGCGAATACACGGTCTTCCTGCGTCCCTACAAGGGCGGCATGATGCTCCACACCATGTACTACAAGGAAGAGGTGCGCGACCTCGAAGGCTTCGGCCGTCCCGACGTCGAACTGAAGGATGCCGAGGTGAAGGTGGCGCATCAGCTCATCGAGGCTCTGGCCGGCGAGTATGAGCCCGAGAAGTACAAAGACACCTTCGAAGAGAATCTCAAGACGCTGATCAAGGCACGTTTGGAAGGCGAGGAGGTCACGCCGGTCGAGAAGCCGAAGAAGATGGCTCCCGTGGTCGACCTGATGGCGGCGCTCAAAGAGAGTCTGGCGCAGATGCCGAAGAAGCCGCCGCAACGCGTCGAAGCCGCGCAACGCGCGTCGGAAGTGAAAGTGGTGGCAAAGGGCGAGAACGTGAAGAAGTCACGCCGGAAGCCCGCCGCATAGTTCTGAGAGCGAGTCACTCCCGGCGTTTTCTCGCTTGAGGTTGGCCCTCGCAGTTGGGTGTCCCATGATGTAGGTTTTCGAGGGCAACCTCACGCTGTTGAAGCCTTGCGCAGACTCTACAGAGCCTCCGATGCGACTACTACGCGAGCGCTCTCGACGGATCCGGTACGGGCGCTGATTGCGTCTCCTTTCCAGCCTTACCCAAATGCTATTCGTAAGCACCGAAACGGCTCAGTTCAGCGACCAAGGATGCACTGTTTTCTAGATGGAATATTGCGGTAATCGCCTCATGCCACCTTAGAGCTATTGCGTTACCCCAAAAGTTGTTGTTGGCTATGGTACGCACAGGCAACGCCGCCTGAGCATCTGGCCGACTATGAAAACTTCGTCGAAGAACATCATTCGCGTTTCTGTTATCGAAAGCGATCCGGTCCGCTTCGTAGGGGTTCGAGCCATCATCGATGCCGAGCCGGACATGCAGGTCCGCTCCGCCACCGTCGCGGCGCTCTTGCATAGTCCGAACGAAGACGTGATCCTGATCCCCGTCGGCAAGAGCTCCGCGTTCCAAGCCGCCATGGCGGCTCTGAAGGTCGTGCGCCCAGACGTACGCATCATTGTCACCGGCGCGGGAAGTCGCGACGAAGACGTTCTGCGCGCGATCTCCGCCGGCGCCAAGGGCTACGTTCCGGAGGAAGCATCACCGGAGGAACTCACGCGCGCTATTCGCGAAGTGCATAGTGGTTCGGTCTGGGCTCCCGGTCGCGTGCTTGCCACCTTCATCGAGCGCGCCAGCACTTCGGTTCGCAGAGTGCAGCTACAAGCGGACGATCGCATCAGCGAGCGTGAGAGGGAAGTGCTGCGACTGCTGGTTGCGGGCTGCTCGAATCGTGAAATCGCCGATGAGTTGGGAATCGAGGAACGCACCGTCAAGGCCCACGTCGCCCAGTTGCTGCGCAAAGTCGGAGTGCAGAATCGCATTGCTCTTTCGGTTCACGCGGTAACCCACGCTTTGCTTTCCTCGCAGCAATAATTCCGGGAAAAGCGCCCTCGGATTCCGAGGTTACCGAACAAGCGTTCAGTTACTAAAGTACAATTACTACACCTGTACTTCCGTAATCTTGCCAGGATTACTCGTTCGCTCCATACTGTTCTCACCTACCACAGAACCTGGGAGACAGGGTTGGGAGAGGTTACGAGGGTCTCCTCTCTCAACCCTCTTGTTTTTGCGGTGACGGACTCTGAATTACCCTCCGGGCGGGCTGGCTACTCTCAAGTGATTCCAACAGCCGGTGTCACTAAAGAGTAACCAGCCCAGTTCTTTCTTCCGGCTCGACTAGCCATCAAAAAGCTCTAAGATGAACTCGGCCAGCACAGGCTGGTCGCAGGGGCGTTGGCCCTGATCGGAGTCGAGCGATGAAGAAAACCGCTGTGGGCTTGCTAATTGTGTTTTCAATGGCTATGTACGCCGTCGCGTCGGACCGGCGCGACGCTGACATTGACCGCATTCAGACCGCCAGTACCGTTCTCAACCAGATCATGTCCGCCCCCGACCGCGCCATCCCTGACGAGATCATGTCGGGAGCGAAATGCATCGCCATCATGCCCTCGATGCTGAAGGCGAGCTTCGTCTTCGGCGCGAATTACGGTAAAGGCGTAGCCACCTGCAGAACCAAAGATGGCTGGAGCAGTCCGGCGTTCTTCAAGCTCACCGGCGGCAGTTTTGGATTTCAGGCGGGTGGCCAGGCCTCCGACCTGGTCTTGATCATCCGCACCGACGACGGCATGCAACACATGCTGCAAAGCAAGTTCAAGCTCGGGGCTGACGCTTCCGCCGCTGCCGGCCCCGTGGGGCGCGACGCGCAGGCGATGACCGATCTCACGCTGCGCGCCCAGGTGCTTACGTATTCCCGTTCGCGCGGACTGTTTCTGGGCGTCTCCCTCAGCGGCGGCGTCATTAAACAAGACCAGGACGACACCACAGCGTTTTACGGCAAGGATTGGACCTTCTACTCGCTGCTGAATGGCCAGGTTCCTCCGCCGAAGGAGGCCGAGGTTTTGCTGCAAACGGTGGAAAAGTATGCTCCCACTCCGAGGCCGAAGGCCACACCGACGTCGGCAGCTGTGACAAGTCCGGCACCGGCGCCTGTCGTAGCCGAGGTATCGGAGCCGGCTTTGGCTTCGACTCCATCGGCCACGCCGGAGGCAAGTGCAGCCCCGGCAGCCGCAGAGACAGCGGCAGCGATGGCTGCTCCCGCCGCATCGCCGGCTGCTGGCACAGCAGCGCCAAGTACTCCGACATCGGCCGCAAGCCCGACTCCCACGGCAGCAACCATGCCAGCTTCGAATGCAACTACATCTTCCCCGGCAATGGCGCCGGCTGCAAACACGAATCCCGTCGCCGCTCCTGCCGCGTCGGCAGCTCCTGTCGCAGGCGCTCCCGGCGGAAGATAGATCTGTCGCCAACTTGCCAGCGGTGGCTGCGGCCACCGCTTTTCATTTGCACGTTTCGCGGCTTCGGGGGTTTGACCGCGATTTTTCCGGGTGCTACCGTCAAAGCCGATACCTTTGATGGGCAATCGACTGCAATACTGGCCGGTGGCGCTGCTGGTGCGCGTGATCGGCGCATTGCCCCGCCCGCTGGCCCACGGTGCCGGCATCCTGATTGGCAGGCTGGTGTACCTTCTGCATCCGCGCTTGCGGCGAGTGGGTCTTCGCAACCTCCAATTGGCATTTCCGGAGAAGCCGCCAGCAGAGCGGCGAAGGATTCTGCGCGGCGTCTACGTCTCGCTGGGTCGCCTCCTCGGCGAAGCCTGCCTCTTTCCCAGTTACACTCCGCGCAACGCTTCCGAAATCGCGGTCTACCAGGGCTTTGAGAATTTCGAAGCTGCAGAGCAGCGCGGCAAGGGAGTGCTCCTGCTCACTGGACATTTCGGAGGCTGGGAAGTCGGCTCCTTCTTCCACTCGATCATGGGACACCCCATGCAGATCGTGGTGCGCCCTCTCGATAATCCTTACGTCGATGCGCTGGTCACGCGCTACCGCGGCCTGCACGGCAACACCATGATCGGCAAGAACGACTTTGCTCGCGGCCTGATCGCGGCGATGCGCGAGAACCAGACCGTCGGCATCCTGATGGACACCAACATGACGCCGCCGCAGGGAGTCTTTGTGCCCTTCTTCGGCATCCCCGCCTGCACCGCGAGCGGCCTGGCGCGCATTGCGGTGCACACCGGCGCGACGGTCGTGCCTGCCTTCACCATCTGGGATCCAGTGTTGCGCAAATATCGTGTCGAGTTCGATCGTCCCGTGGAGCTGGTGCGGAGCGGCGACGATGATGCCGATGTCCTCGCCAACACCGCAGCCTTCACGCGAATCATGGAAGAATACGTCCGCCGCTATCCCGATCAGTGGTTGTGGGTTCATCGGCGGTGGAAGACGCGGCCGGCGGAAGATGCGGGACTGTACTGAAGCAGTGGATCGTGGATCGTTGTTCGTGAATCGTGAATCGTGAGGCCATTCATTCGTAGGGAATCCGCGACCCGAGAAGATCGCGTCCCGCCGTGCGGGACAGCTCAGTTCAGCCCAGGACGTAGTCCTGGGTTTGTCCGCGCATAATATCCCAGTGCCCCTTTCAAGGGGCGGCAAGGGACCAGGATAGTCAGACGATTTCGCATTTCCGGCAGTCGCAACTTGAAACTAGAAACCCGAAACTCGAGACTATAGCCATGCCACATACCCTGCAAGCCATCGCTGAGTTCATATCCGCGCGTCTCATCGGCGATGGCAGCGTCGAGATCCGCAAGGTCGCCAGCATCGCGCAGTCTCAACCGGGCGATCTGGTGTTCGTTCAGGAGGAGAAAGACCTCGCAGAAGCTCTGGCGTCACGAGCCACTGCCGTGATCGCCGGTGAGTTTGCCGCGTCCTCCGCCGGAGCCAAGCCTCTGCTTATCGCCGAACATCCTCGCCTCGCCTTCGCACGCGCGGGCGCGCTATTGCATCCGCCGAAGACATACCCGGCCGGGGTTCATCCCACGGCAGTCGTTCACCCTTCCGCCAAACTAGCCTCCAGTGCGGCGGTCGACGCTCATGCCGTGATCGAAGCGAACGCGGTGATCGGCGAGCGAGCGCATATTGGCGCAAGTTGCAGTGTCGGGGAAGGTGTGATCATCGGCGACGATTGCGATCTCTACCCCTGCGTCGTCGTCTACCCCGGCACAACGCTGGGCCGTTGCGTCATTGTTCATGCCGGGTCGGTACTCGGCTCCGACGGCTTCGGCTACGTGCGTGACGATGTGTACGGCCGCCACCACAAGTTCCCCCAGGTAGGCGAACTGGTGATCGGGGACTACGTCGAGATCGGCGCCAACTGCACCATCGACCGCGGCGCGCTGGACAAGACCGTCATTGGCTCGGGAACGAAGCTTGACAACCTGGTGCACATCGGCCACAACGACATCGTCGGAGCCAACGTGGTAATCGCGGCGCAGACCGGCGTCTCCGGCAGCTCGGAAATCGGCGATGGATGTGTGATAGGCGGCCAGGTCGGCATCGGCGACCACGCCAAGGTCGAGGCGGGCACCATGCTAGGCGGCCAAGCTGGAATTCTGCCGCACAAGGTGCTGCACGGTAAAGGCAGGTTGTTCTGGGGAACGCCCGCGCGTCCGGTGCGCGAGTACCTGAAGGAACTGGCAGCGCTCGCGCGCCTCACCAGCAAGAGGTCATCGGGCCAGGATGGCTAAGCCCCCGCGGTCAGAGATCATGGAGTTTTCTTTGCCATTTTTTCTCCGTGGTCTCCGTGATCTCAGTGGTAAATGATCTTTTTCAACGCTCCAAGCGACTGCCAACGTCGCGGATCACTGCGTCGGTGCGACGAACTCCTTCGGCTTCTCCGAGCCTTCGCCGAAGAAGTACGCCTCCATCTGCTGCACGATGAATTCCTGGTGATCCTTCTTCCACGGCTGCAGACGATATTCGTTGAGCAGCATCTTCATGTGCTCCTGCCACTGCTCCCACGCCAGCTTGGACACGTTGTTATAGATCTTCTGTCCCAGCTCGTTATCGAAGGGCGGCTCGTCCAGCCCTTCCATTTCCCGTCCCATCTTTACGCATTTCACCATGTGGGCCATTGAAGAACTCCTCACGCCAGCGGCGGAATGATTGCTAAGCATCGATTCTAATGCGGAAGAAGCGGAATTGGCCATTAGCTCTTGGCTGTCAGCTCTTAGCTTTTAGCTCTTAGCGGGCGGAGATATGTCTGGGCGAAGAGTCCTCTTGCGCAGAAATCAGGATCGAAAACAGACGCGGATGCATACACTCGCCGTGCTTGCTAAAAGCTGAGAGCTAAGGGCTAACAGCTCGCAGCTCGCCGCTATTCCCCCATCCACGCCCCATACGGCTTCAGCCGCTCGATGTGGTCGCAGATGATTTTGCACGCCCCCGCGATCGGCACCGCCAGGATCAATCCCATCGCGCCCCACAGCCATCCCCAGAACAGCAAGGCCAGCGTCACCGCCAGGGGATTCAGCTGCAAGCGCTTGCCCAGAATCTTGGGATAGAGAACATTCATCGCGACCAGATGCAGCCCCATCACCGTAATCACGATGAGCACGAACAACGCCGTCGTAAGCTGTCCTAGACCCGCGATCAGCGGCGGGACCAGCGCGAGAATCACGCCGAGGTAAGGAATCAGGCTAAGAAATCCGCTGATGATTCCGAGGAAGTAGAAGTACGGCAGGCCGAGCAGCGCAAACAGCGCCATGCTGCACAGGCTGAGGAAGACGCCAATGATGAAATTCCCCACGATGAACGAGCGGATCATGCGGGCGATCAAGCCCAGCATCACGTAGGCGGTGTTGCGGTTCTCCATGCGAAACAGCATGACCGAGGACGATCGCACGTGGTCCTGCCAGCTCAGCATAAAAAACACCAGGAACGGGATGAACGTGATCGCCAGCACGACCTCCGACACCGAGCTGGCATTCTTGCTGACCAGATCCGTCCACGTGCTCGACTGCTTCACGGTGACTGTCTTCTTGTCTTCCTCCGAGGAAGGCAGCACCGTCTCGGTCGTCTGCTGAATCTCCGCTGCTTGCTCGCGGAACTTGGCTCCCAGCGCCTGAATCCTCGCTTTGTAATGAGGGAGCTCATACATAAAGGCAAGGGCGCGACTGTAGGAAACATAGCTGGCTCCTACCAGGGCAATCACCAGCAGGCACACCGAGATGAGGCCGCCCACGGCGCGCGGGATATCGAACCGGACCATCAGGTCCACCAATGGGGCCAGAACAAACGAAACCAGGATCGAGAGCAGAATCACAACCAGGATCAGCTTGGCGACATAGATCAGAGTAAAGACAGCGGCCGCTGCCAAAATCACCACGGCCGCGGTTTGCAGATGCAACATACGGCGCCGGTCCACTTCGGCCGCAGTCCCGCGGTTGATGACGATCTGCTGCGCCGGCAGATTGGGCGCTTCCACCTCGGCGTCGTCATGGTGTCCGCGGACCGGTTTCGGATTGTCCAGCAGCCGGTCTGGCATTGCTTGCTATGGTACTCGCAACCACGAAACTTCGAGCATGATACTTTTGCGTATGCAACGATGCCGTACCTAGGGAAGCTCTGAATAACTTGCCGAACTCGCCGCGGGGGCTAAAGCCCCGTTGATTCTGCGACGCTTGCGGCACGGCTGAAGCCGTGCCCTTTCAAAACCGTGAGTTAATCAGAGGCTCCCTAGATGGAAAGCCATCCCACAACTGATTCCACTGCCCCGCCGCCCCGCATCCTGGCGCTTGACTTTGGTTCCCACACCATCGGCTTGGCGGTTAGTGACGAACTCGGCTTAACGGCGCAGGGGCTGCCAACCTACCGGCGCAGCAACAAGAGGAACGACCTCGATCATCTGCGGCGGCTGATCCGGCAATACGGCGTCAGTGAGTTCGTCATGGGGCTTCCGCTGCGGATGAGCGGAATTGAGGGCATTCAGGCGGAAAAAGTTCACGCCTTCGCCGACGAGCTGCGGCGCAAATTCAAGCTGCCGGTTCATTTCTTCGACGAGCGCCTGACATCGGTCGAAGCCAATCGCGTTCTCCGCCAAAGCGAGATGAGCATTCGCCGCCGCGCCGAGGTGGTCGATCGACTTGCGGCGGTGCTGATTCTGCAATCCTTCCTGGAGTCGCGAAAGAATCGTGGATCGTGAAGCGTGGATTCGTGAATCGTGGGTCGTGGATCGTTGTTCGTGGGTCGTTGTTCGTGGGTCGTTGTTCGTGAATCGTTGATGGTAAATGGTGGGTCGTGAGCGTGCATGGTGGACACTACCCAATGCCGGCAAATCCACGACGTGAATCAAGCAGCAAAAGTCGCCTATAGCAATCTTCACGATTCACGATTCACGATTCACGATTCACGATTCACGCTTTCACGATCCACCTCGCCGGTCGCTCCTGCGGTAGCGATGGAACTGGTGATCGCCGGCTTTACGGCAACTCATCCACCTCCAGTGCGTGATGTGCTCCCACGTAAATCCAGCTCCGCCGAAGACCGTGGGCCGCACTAGAACCGGAACTGTCGCTTCTCGCGCCAGGCGCTCCTGCTCCTGCGGCGCCACCTGTCCCACTTCCACGGGAGATACCGTCATGAACTTTTCGTCCACCAGATCGGCGCGGGCCAGGCTGCCGTACAATGTGGGACCTCCCTCGCAAAGCAAGCGCTGAATTCCAAGTTCTTCTCTCAGCTTGGAGATCGCTCGTACCAGGTCGAAATTTTCATGGTCGCCCGCAGCCACAATCGCCACATGCGGGTGTTTGCCCTGGGCTTGCAGGCGCTCGGCTCCCGCCGGCGAGGTGAGTATCGCGGCATCGACCGTATCGCCATCGAACACCTTTAGCTGAGACAGATCGAGATCGACAGCGTGAGTGACGAAAATATTTCGCTCGCGCGCCTTGCCCAGCTTGCGCCGCAGTTCCTGCAATGTGGGATCGGCGACGCGGAAGACGATCCCGCGGCTCTCCGGGCCGCGGTTTCGTTGTTCCTCCAGGAGAGTGTTCATCCCCATGAGCAGCCCGTCGGCATGGGCGCGCAGTAAATCCATCAGCCAGCGATCTTCGCGGGACTGCGAGATGTCGGCCCCTGAGGCATGCCGGCCCAGCAGGCTTGTAACACCGTCCAGCGACTGCACAAAGTTGGAGTAAATCCACGGACGATCGGCCGGAGGCGGGGGGAAGCCCAGATTACCGTACGGGCCGTAAGCCTCACCTTGAATGGGACTTGGCTCGGCGTGATCGAACAGAACTTCGAAGCGGCGGATTGGCGCGGGAGCGTTCAGGGCGATTCTCTTCGCCGATTCTATCCGATGGTAGCGCGTGGGTCGCCCGTTCGGAGACCGCCAGCGCACCGGCATTCCTACTTGTTGCAACGTAATCCGCTCTTACATGCGTTCTCGGCGGCAACCCAGTGATTCACCTTACATCCGACTTCTCTGCCTCGTCATCCAATGCCTCATGAGATGGAAGCGCGGAAACCGGCTGAAACTGGCAAGCGAGGCCGAGGCGCCGCCGCCGACCCGCAAGATTTTCGACGAGGTTCGTCACGCGTTGGGTTCGCCGGTAGTTCCCAAGCTATATCAGGGCTATGCTGCGTTTCCGGAGTTTCTGGAATTGCACTGGCAAGCGTTTCGGCCTGTATTGGAGACGCGCCAATTTTTCCTGCTGGGCGCCCGCCTGGCTGCCGAGTGTTACACCCGCGCGCACAACTACTTCGCGGTTCGGGGGATGGCGTCGCGCGACTCGCGTCGTGAAGCGGCAGGCGCCTTGCCGATATCTCAGGTGCTCGATTACTACCAGTATCTGGATCCTCTCCTGCTGTTGATTGCCACGGCGCAAATGCGAGCTCTCGAAGGTCCCATTGGACAAGCGCAAGCAGAGCGCGATGCCGCCCATCATCCCTGTTTCCCGATTGCTCCAACCTTGCTCAACGATGAGGACGCTACGCCGCAAGTTCATGGAATTTGGAGCGAGCGGCAGCAGATGTTGTCGCTGGCATTCGTTTCCGACGAGCATCGGGCACTGGCGACCTGGCCTCGCTTCTACCAGGAATACTGGTCGCTGCTGAAAGATCTTTTGCAGTCACCGCTGTACGCCGATTGCCAGTCTCGCATCGTGGAGAGCGCATGGGGTCTGGCCAGCGAGCTTCCCGTGAAAGTCGAGACCGACATTTCGCACTTGCTGGATGTCGGCCTTTCCGAGGAAGGCTTATCGTTGCTGGCGCAAACCAACGAGGAATTTGTGCAGGCGCTTAGCGCCCTGGTGCTCGACATCACATTCGCGCGTATCGCCTGCGAAGGCGGAACGCGATGCGAATCCCGTGCATCGCAAAAGCCGCCGGCCGCTGACGGCAGGCGCAAAAAGGCCAGCTCCCCCACGCGCGCGGCATAGGTTCTCACCGACAAGAAAGAAAGACAGAATTGAGCACGAATGCACCTTCATGCTTGCAGTCCAGGCGCGGCTTAGCTAATTGCTAACAGGTTCTGCAATCTTCCCCGCACAAACTCCAGCAAATCAGGCGTTACGTACTTCGGAGGGCGGATGTGGAACATCGGCCTGTTGGCGACCGGCTTGAGCGAAACATTGCTCCAGGCGA
>JBARGS010000086.1:0-3620 GCA_049798495.1 Candidatus Korobacteraceae bacterium
CCTCGTGTTGCTTCAAAATCGCAATGATCTGCTCTTCCGTGTATCGGCTCTTCTTCATCGCAGTCCTCCCTTTCAGATTACGGGAGAACTCTAGTTTTCCTTGGCTGAGTTTCTTGGGGGCAGGTCACGCTCATCGCTATCAGCCACGGTCGCGCCCTTTAAGGACCAAACTCAGAGTGTCGGTTTTTGGATCAAAAATCGCTTTCATGAGGTCGTGCTCCAGTACTTCTCAGGCTTGCTCTTACAATAAACCGTGAGCGCATCGACGGATCGCGTTATCTACGAGCAGTTTAATAATTGGCCCCGCAGGAGGGCACGGTCGCAACCCGAGGAAGGATTTAATGACTACACCTAGGAGGCCTTGGCGTACTATAGCTATTCTCCTAATGATTCCCGCCCTTGCGGTGTTGCTTTATACAGGAATTATGTGGAACCGGTATCTTGATACTCTCCCTCGCGCCCCCGATCAGACAACCGGAAGAGTCTACGCAAGAAACATCCACGGCATCGTCGTCTTCCAGACTCGTGACGAAAAGCTCCGTTTGGATATTGCGGAGAATATTGCTTGGGGAGTATTCATGTTAGGAATGCTGATTGGCGCCCTTGAAGAGCGACGCTGGAGGCGCACAGCTGGAAAGAACATCCCCCCGATGCCGAGGGATTGGCAGCCGAGGTAAGAACTAGATCGGAGGTGGCCGTCGCATGGAATTGTTGAGGCGTTTCTGCAAAAACCTGTGACGTCGCTAAAGCGACTCGGGACCTACACAAAACCTTTACCCAGCATTGAAATGCTGGGCTAAACTGAGCCGCACCTACGGTGCTGGATTGACGACGGTCGCTGGGGTCATACCCGTGATGCAAAGGATAGAGCCAGTCAATTCTTAGCTGAAGGCTGAGAGCTGAAAGCTGACGGCTGGGAGCTACTTCACTACTCGCATCCGCGACCAGTCGTATTCGAAGTGTTTGCCGCAGTCGAGGCAGACTACGTAGATCTCGGATTGGGTTTGCGAGACCGGGTCCCACGATCCCCCGCCGGAGGCTTTGCGGTTGGAGGAGGCCGCCGAAAACGGCTGCGACATGTGTCGATGACGGCAGCCTACCGGGAGCATTTGAAGCAATCGGTTCCACATAGCGCCCACCTTGTTTGGTAGCCTTCAGCACTCAGTCGTCAGCATTCAGCCCTTACGACTCTTCCGTTCATCGTCCGATGGAAGCTCAGCGCTCCCTTCACGGGCTGAATGCTGAGTGCTGAATGCTCACGCCTGATACGTCTACGCCCTCGCCGCGGCTGCTCCAGCACTCGTATCGGTGGATGCAGTCGTCGTGCTTTCCTTGGCTTCGCCGTTGGCCTTCTGGCCCGGCTTGCGGATGTCGATGCCGCCCTTAAAGTACGCGCCATCTTCAATGCTGATGCGCTGGGCGACCACATCTCCTGTAAGCGAACCTTCGCCGCGAATGTCGACGCGGTCGCTGGCGGTCATGTTGCCGCGAACTTTGCCGAGTACCACGATCTCGCGCGCCGAGATGTTAGCCGAGACTACACCATTGCGTCCCACGGTAACGCGATTACCGGGCAGGTTGATCGAACCCTCCACGCGGCCGTCGATGTAAAGCGACTCGGAGCCGGTGACCTCGCCCTTGATGACCAGCGACTTGCCCAGCGTGGCCTGCTCCTGGGTATTCATCGGCGGACTGGCCGGCCGGGGAGCGCTCAACGGCTCTGTCGCGGGCGTTGCGTAGTTACGCTGCGGTTCAGGGTTAGGTGTAGGGCTGGAGGAGGGGGCATTCGTAGGCTTCCACATAATGGGTCCTTGAAATCCTTTCTGATGTCGTAACTGCTTCCACCCCAACCACCGCCGACTGACGGTAGTTGGGCGCCTCGCTTACGCCCCAAAACCGCAAACTCAGCGGTGGTGGGGACCCCGGGCTTCCACCCCGACAACCGCAAAAGCGATCGGTCGTTTAGGGATCCCGGTTGCAGAGGCACTTGTTTTGCCAAACCAAACTTCACAGCTCCTCTGCAGAATCTGCTGGTTTGGTGCGGCTTTTTCGGGCTCGTTGTTGGGCACGCGCGAAGTGCGCGTCCTTCTTGCGATGTAATTATTGCTACCATACAGCGAGTTCTTATCTGAGGGAATACCCCTACGTTAAATTTTGTCCGTCCCTAATACACAACTAGTGACCGGACTACGGAGAAAGAACTAGAAAAGGCGCGCGCTTTCGATTCAACGCATCGACAAAGCGAAATCATGCTTACCGACCAGGCCATTCTGCAGCACATCGAGCGTCAGCCTCATCGCTCCGCCGGCTACAAGCAACTTGTCCGCGAGCTCAACTTGCGCGGCGAAGAGCGGCAGCAACTCGCCGCACGCTTGCAGGCGTTGGTAAAGGCTGTCCGTCTGATCGAGACCGGACGCGATCGCTACACGCTGGCAGAGCACGCTGCCGCCAAACAGAACCTCATTGCTGGCCGCCTGACCATGCATCGTGACGGCTACGGCTTCGTGATTCCGAATCCCGACCAGCGCAGGAGTATTGAAGGCGATATCTACATCCACCCGCAGGCCATCGGTTCGGCAATGCATGGCGACCAGGTGCTGGTGGAACTCGGCCGCAAACGCGATGACGGCCGGGCTGAAGGCCGTATTCTGCGTGTACTTACTCGGGGCAATCCGACTGTAGTGGGGACCTTCCATCGCGGATCGCGGCACAACTTCGTGACGCCGATCGACGAGAAAGTCACGCAAGAGATCATTATTCCGCGCGGACTGGAATGGCCGCAGGGCGAGGACCGTGCGCCCCATCCGGGTAACCTGGGTGCCCCACTCAAGCCGCCTTTGCTTGAGTGGGAAATGACTGAGCAGAAATCTACGCTGTCCCGCCCTAGCCAAAGGAAGGCTAGAACGGGGCACCCGAGGGGTCAGGCGCAAACTCACGACCGAGTCTTAGGTGATGAGGCGCGGCGGCGCGAGTGGGAGGATCTCGAAGGCGTGGTGGTGGAAGTGGAGATCACGGAGTGGCCTTCCCCGACGGAAAGTCCGCGAGGGCGCGTGATCGAGATTCTCGGCTACGAGGACGATTTCGGCGTCGATGTCGAGATCATCATTCGCAAATTTCATCTGCCACATCGCTTCCCGGTTGAGGTTTTGCAGGAGGCGCAGCAGTTCGATCCGGTGATTCCTTCCCCTCAGCTGCGCCATCGGGGCGATTATCGCTCATTACCCATCGTCACCATCGACGGCGAAACGGCGCGCGACTTCGACGATGCCGTTACTGTCCGCCGCATGTCCAACGGCAATTTCGAGCTTCAGGTCCACATTGCCGACGTTGCCCATTATGTGCACGAGGGCTCGCGCATTGATCTGGAAGCGCGGCTGCGCGGGACATCGGTCTACTTCCCCGACCGTGCCGTGCCCATGCTGCCGATGGAGCTCTCCACCGATTTATGCAGCCTGCGCCCGCAGGTGGATCGCATGGTGCTCTCGTGCGTAATGGAGATGGACCATCAGGGCGAGATCGTCGGTTACACGTTGAATGAAGGCGTTATCCGCTCGTCAGAACGCATGACCTACACCAACGTCAATCTCATCCTCGAAGGCGACACGGCACAGCGGCAGCAC
>JBARGS010000087.1:0-16610 GCA_049798495.1 Candidatus Korobacteraceae bacterium
ACCATACCTCGCTCGATATCCCCGGCGGCAGCACAAACCATTGCAGTTCACGGCTGCCGTCGGCGCGCACGATCTCCAGCTGTATGCGCTCGGGCTTCCGCAGCTTCCACCAGATCGGATAATGCACCGTCAGCCGCAACCGCAGGAAGTCGGCGCCAACCGGCCACGCTGGCGCACCCAGATCCAGAGTTGCATTGCGATTGTGGATCGCATAGGTGCGAGCTGGAAGGCCGAGAGATTGCTCGTACGTCAAAATGCGGCCAGCGCGCGCATCGTCGCGCAGCAATCCGGCAATGCCGGTGCTGATCTGCTGCTGGGTGCGGTAATGACGTTGCATCCAGAGCCACACCTCCGGCACTCGCGTGAAGTTCGTCACTCCGTCCACCGGCAGGCTCAGATCGCTGTTGAACCAGCGGGCGCGCTCTGTACTCGAAAGTTGCGCAGGGTCGACATCTGGAAGGTAAAGTCCGGTCGAAGGCGCGGCTCGCTCCAGACCGGCGATCTCGCGTTGCGACAAATACGCCCCGGTCGCGATGTACGCCTGCAACATCCCACCCGCCACGTTTCTGCGCGCCGCCAGTCCATATCGCGTTTGGTAGGGAAAAATTGCGATCGAATCCTGCGGCCCGGCGTGCTCTTGCAGAAACGCCGCCGCTGTCCGCAGCATCCCCGAGAACTCCTCGGGGAAACATGCCCGGTCGAACTCGCCGAATCCTGGCGGGCACTCGGTTAAAGGGTTTCGCAACTGAGCAACCAGATGACGCCCGATGGCGGGAGCGAAAGCTACTTCTTCGAACTTGATGGGGGCCGCGCTACCACTCCGCACCTCTCCGAATAGCAGCGAGCAACCCACGAATACCAACACTCCGATAGCTGAAGCCGGCCTCGCCTCGAACGAGAACAGAATCGCGCTCGACAGAAATACTGTCGCCAACAAAGAAGCGCCGATGTGGTGTTCATCGGAGCGCACCAGCGCGCTCTGCATCAGCACTCCGCAAAACGCAGCCCCGCCGATGAGGAAGCCGCTTCGCTTCGTAGTTCCCATCGCCCCGGCGGACTTAACGACAGCTTGCACAACGAAGATGACCGCGCCACACAACAACGTCGCCAACAGACGAGCCGCTCCCATCTGCGTCATCGACGACGGTGTGGCCCAGCGGTACGCACTCACCATGGCGAAGGTGTCACGCCAGAATTGAAAGTCGAATGGCCTGGCCATCGCCGCGTTGATCACGATCATCAGCAACGCTGAAGACCCGACAGCCGCGGCCAGCGCGAACCCAATTCTCATAACGGCTCGTCGATCGCGTCTGTACTCGATGGCAACACCAACGAGGGCCGTCACCAGCGCCGTCAGTCCGTACACTCCCGCGTCGCCCGACATCAGAAATGCGACCGCGCACAGCAAAGCTGCCACTGCTCCGGCCGCTAAAGAATTTAGTCGCCCCGCCGCCACGGCGTACACTCCGCGCAGGAATACCGCGAACAGCAGGATTGCGGACGATATCCGCAGCGACGGCGACCAGAAAACGCAGAGTAGCAGCAAGAGCAGAAAACGCTTCCACGGAGGCTGCTCCGGGACCAGCAGCCACAGGGTAAGCCACACCAGGACAATTGCGCACCCCATGGGCGCGGTGTTCCATGTCGCGTAGATCACGCCGGTGGAAACGCCGGCCGAGCGCGCCGGCAAACTGGAGAGCCACTGAAATAGCGGCCCATGCGTGAAGGCGACATCGCGCCCAATCCAGATGCCACGCGACGCCTTGAAGGCCGCGTCGAGATGCCAGTCGTCGTCCATAAATCCGGGACTTGGGACCAGCACCAGCGTCTTCGGCAGCACCCACGCCGCGGGAATGGCAGCGATCACGAGGAGCAGAACGCCAATAACGTCCCAATGCCGCCGCAACCAGCTCGCCGGCGGCCGGATGCCGCCGGGTACAAGTGACGATGAAGCTGGCGCGCTGCGGCTTTGCATGAACGAGCGCCATTGTAACGTAGCGCAAGAGTCCTCATACCTGTTGCCTTGCGGCTTGGTCCCGAGCGAGCCGCATGATAATAATTACGACGGCGAACGAACACCGTCGTGCATGAATGAATCGGGGTAGGTGTGCGCCGACTCCATGATTCGGGCTCTGCGTGGGCTAAGGTTGGATTTCATCAGTGAGGTGGTCCAGCCGAAATCGAGCCCCGTAGGGGCGGAAGAGCTTAGCCCAGCGCTTCAGCGCTGGGTACGGTGGAAAGAATTGCTGAGTCCCGTAGGGACGGTAGGGTTTTAGCGCGAGTCTGCAACGAACTTCCAGCCATCGCAATGCCACAAGGTGCTGATTGAAGTCTCCGACTACGGCCGAACGTTTGTCATCGCGACCTTCCATGGGCCATTTGAACTCTGCCAATTCCCGCTCGCAAAAACTCGCCGCGCCCATAATCCTCGGCTGCCTGGCGGCATTGCTCTTGCTCTGGGGCCTGAGCAACCGCTATCTCTGGCAGGACGAAGCTCAGACCGCCGTCCTCGCCCAGCGCATGCTTCGCTTCGGACGCCCCCTCGCCTACGACGGCGTCAACCTCCTCACGATCGATCAGATCGTGATGGAAGATCCCGCGACCATTGCGCAACGCACCGGCGATCCCAAAGCCGCCATCGACTACTACGTCCGCCGCGGCGATCTCAAGCCCGATACCACCTGGCGCTGGCAGCCCTGGGGCCAGTTCCTCATCGAGGCCGTAAGTCTCAAGCTGCTGGGCGCAACGACCATTGCCGCAAGACTTCCCTTCGCGCTGGCAGGCATCGCCACCGTCCTGCTGCTGTATCAGTTCGTGCTGGCCCGCTTCAATAGTCCGCTGATGGCGTGGCTGGCGGCACTGCTTCTGCTCTTCAACAGCTACTGGATTCTGCATAGCCGCCAAGCTCGCTATTACTCGCTCTCCAGCCTGCTACTGGTGCTGACTATGATGGCCTACGCCCGCTGGCAATCGGGCGCGCGCTGGGGCCCGGCGGCATTCGTCGTCGCCGCGTGGTGCTGGTTTCAAATCGACTACGGAACCATCTGGCCGGTGCTCTTGATTCTGTTCGTCGATGCCTTCCTCGCCCAGCATCGCACTCCATGGCGGCCGTTCCTCGTCGGTGTCGCGCTCACCGCCGCCATGGCTCCCTTCATCTACTACTTCGAATTGTGGCGGCGAGCCTCGAAGCCGGTGGGCAGCTGGAGCGACCGCTTCCAGGCCAATCTCTTCAACATCAACGAGTACGTCGTGCCGGTCGTGGTCGTCATCGCCGCGATGGTCTTGCTGATCATGCGCTGGCGACGCATTCTCGCGCCCCTTGAGCGGCGATTGATAGCAATCGCGTCCACAATCATCATTGCCTTCTCGCTCTGGATTCCCACCGCCGTCCCATTCTCCTACTTGCGCTACGTGATCATGGTGACGCCGGTTGCCTGCCTGCTAACGGCATGGCTGCTGGTGCGAGCCTGCGAGGCACGTCCCGCCTGGATATGGATCGGCGCCGCGGTACTGATTTTCACACCCTGGCTAAGCAAGCCATTGCATCCTTTTCTTCAGCGGCCTCCGTGGTACCGCAGCGGCGCCATCCTCAAGCCTGAATTGCAAACGGCGGCGACCGAGATCTTCGTTCCGCGCCCCGATCCCAATCGCATGGTGGTGGAGTGGCTGCGGCAAAACTCCAAGCCGACCGACGAAATCCTCATCAACTACGAAGACGTGCCGCTGATGTTCTATCTTCCTAATCCCATTCGCGGCGGCGTCGCGGCTTTTCGCGTGGAAGACGACTCCAAGTCGCCGCCCGAGTTCGTCATCCTGCGGCAGTCGGTGCGCTTCGTACACTGGCCCGTCTTTCGCCGCGAGCTTGAACGTTACTCCTGGAAGCCTGTGCCGCTCGAAGCTCCCGATGTGCCGTGGGGCAACAACCCCGACCCCATGGCCGAGTCGCTGGATCCGGAACAGGCAGGGTCGCTCTATATTGCGCAGAGGGTAAAGTAATGGGGAGTTACTCTTGGGTGCCCCATTGGGTGCCCCATCCTTCTGCGCCCGCTTTTGGCGCAAAGGGTGGGGATCTGGCCGGAATCCGTTAGCAGCCACAAGGGTACGGAAACTCTGGCCGTTGTCGAGACCTTCCGTACAAACCTCATTCAGCGCCTCGTCAAATTATTCTCCGCTGGGTGCCACGCCGGATAGAAACCGATAAGTCCCAGCACCGGCCCAGGCAACAATAGCCACGCAACATTCAACCCCATGCGAGTAAAGAAAGACGTAGCCACCGCGATTGAGACGATGGTGATGGCGAATCCCACGGAGTTCTGAATAGCCAACACACTTCCCACCAGATTTGGCGGAGCGGCTTGAGCCGAGAGAGCCGAGAACTGCGGCGAGTCTGCCACCACAGCTGCTCCCCACAGCAGCAGCAGGAGCAGAAACGCATTGACAGAAAGCTCCTTCCCACTCAGCGCGGCTATCAAACAGCAGGATCCCGAGATGGCAAGCGCTCCGGCAGCGACCCGCGCACTGCCGATCGTGCGGCTCAACATGCCGCCAACAATGCAACCGAGCGCGCCAATGGCGATGACTACAAAGGCCAGTCCAGGAACACTGAGCTGCTGAGCGCTTCCGTGTAGTGCAGCGCGAAGGATCAGAGGTACTAGTGTCCAGAAGGTGTAGAGCTCCCACATGTGTCCGAAGTAGCCGAGCGCGGCGGCACGAAGACTGGCCGACCGGAACGCGGCGATCACGCCTCCGGCTTGCTGCGTGGTTGCCTTTGGGCGCACGGCGAGATGCGGACCATCGCCCAGCCAATAGATGAGCAAAGCCCCAACCAGGGCGAGTCCGGAGGAGCTGAGGATAACCTCCTGCCACTTCCAGGTAGCTCCCAGGAACCGCACGCCCTGCGGCAGCGCCGTGCCCAGCGTGAGCATGCCAACCAGGTAGGCCAGCGCCGAGCCCGTCTGTTTGGGCGCCCAACTTACCACCAGCTTCATGCCGATGGGATAAATGCCCGCCAGACAAAGACCAACCAGAAATCTGAAAGCAGCCGCACTTACTAAGCCGTTGGAGAACCATGCAAAGCCAGCGTTGAACATTGCTCCCAGCGACGCGCTCACGATGAAGATTCGGCTGGCGGGAAAACGGTCGGCCAGGCCGCTCAGCGCAAATGTGGATGTCCCCAGGATGAAGCCCAGCTGAACCGCATTCGTGAGCAGCCCGATCCCGGAGACGCCTATGCCCCACGCCCGCATGAGGTCGGGCGCCGCGCTATTGGCGCTGAACCACAGCGATGTCCCGAACAACTGCGCAATCGCGATCGTAGCGACCGGATTGGCTCGCTGCATCGGTATCGAAAGCGCGGACTCCAGTTGATGGTCCATGCGGGCGAAGATGGCCGCTGCTCAGCCTGTGTTCCTTCTAGAATGCTTTCCGCTTAAATACTCTGAGAAACGACGGCGACCGCGGACGGTAGTCTTTGGCTTCATCACCCCAAACATACATTGTGGGAGTAACCATATCAGCAACTCCTACAATGTCGTACTGCGCGGGCAGGTAGTAATTCATCCAGTTGAAGATGTGCGGGTTCGAGGTCGAAAGCCGGCCAAACGACTCGGGCACGCTTACAAACACGATGTACTCAGGCTGGGCCGCTTCGATCTCCGAGATCATCTGCTTCTGCATCTCCAGCGCATACGGCTGCGGCTCCATCAGGCCATAGGTGTAGATGTAGCCGGTGGCTGAGGGATGACCGGAGTAGAAGAAAATCTCCGGCTCGGACCCAAGCACCGCGATGCGCGCTCCCGGCGTCGCGTGGCTCTTGATGTAGCCGGCGACCTCGACCGCCTCAGCAAAGGGATTCGAGCCATAGATCGTTTGGCAAGCCGCGAGCGGATTGCCGGCGAACAGATACTCACGCTGCAGGTACAGCGCGTTGGCAAACGCGGCAAGAAAGATCGCCATCGGCAACAACCACAAAGCCGTCGCGGGATTTCTCTGGCGAATTCGTTCGCTCATGCCGCTCACCGCCACGCCCGCTAGCAAGGCCGCCGCCGGCAGCACCAGAACAAAGTAATGCTGCCGGAAGTACAAACCCGGACAGACCGCCAATCCAGAAAAGAAGAGAAACGCGACAAGGAAGAACCGTCGCTCATGTGCCACTCGGTTCCACGCAATCGCCGTCAGCCCCACTCCCGCCAGCACCCAGATCCAGAACGCCGGCAGCACGACCTTCGGCAGCATCATTTGCAGCAAGTCGAGTCCATCGCCAATGCCAATGGTGGTGGCGTATTCGCGCGCGTAAGTGAAGATCCAGAACCAGAACTTGCCAAACGATCCCGTGGCCACCATCGCGATACAGGTAAGCGCAAAAGGCAGCGCTACGCCGCCGGCATAGACGATCTCCTTCGTGAGCAAGCTCCGCCAGTTTCGCGAGGAAATCTGCCATTCGCCATATGCCAGATACACTGCGCCGAAGACAGCGAACAGAATCCCCGGCTGCTTCATCAGAAACGCCAGTCCAAAGAGCACGCCGCTCGAGAAGTACAGCCAGCTGCGTTGGCGTTCGATCGCGCTCGACAGCACCAGAACTCCAGCCACTGCCGGGAGCACGACAAAATGAGTGGCGTGTCCGGCAAAGCCGATGACCGAGGGACTGGTGGATAGCAACGCATAGCTGGCGGCCGAGACGATGCCTGCCATCGGCCCAAACAGCCGCTTGCCCAGCAGGAAAATCAGCAACGTCGTCGCAGCGTTGATCACCAGCAGCCCGAGATGCACGCCGGCAATGCTCTGCCCGAAGATCGCGAAGAAGAGCGCGTACCCGGCGAAGGTCCCCGGCAGCTTCATGGTGTACAGCGACTGATACGGCGCCACGCCGTGCAGCATCAGTTGTGCGGCATAGGCGTACTCGCCTTCGTCGCGCTCCAGTGGACAGTTGCGCATGTGCCAGCGCAGCGCGGCAAAGAAGACGATAACCAGCAGCAGCAGACCGTAGTACCCGTATCGTGATGCGCTGTGGCTGGGTTCCATGGGATCAGACATCTTACGATATGAAGGGGCGTACCTTCAGGTACGCCGTTACGAGTCACCATTTTTTTCCTCACGAGCCGGGCTTTCAGCCTGGGGAGGGAGCCGCCTCCACCCCGAGCAGAACTTTTTCCCGACCCTCACCCATAATTGTGACTCGTACGTCTATAACTTAAGCAACGGAGCCTTCCCGATGCACTGGCTGTCCCAGGACCTTCGCTACGCCCTCCGGCAGTTACGCAAGTCGCCCGGCTTTACGGTGGTCGCAGTTCTCACTCTCGCGCTGGGTATCGGCGCGAACACCGCCATCGCCAGTGCGGTCTATGCTCTACTGCTGCGCTCGCTGCCCTTTCGCGATGCGGGGCAGCTCGTGCTCATCCGTGAGACACATCCGCAGGCCGGAATCATCGCTCCCAGCTATCAGGACTTCCTCGACTGGCGCGCGCAATCGCGCAGCTTTCAGAGCCTGTCGGCGTATAGCGATGCGCATCACACATTTGCTCAGGTCGTGATCGACGGCGTGGCCCAGCCCATGCGCGCGGCGTTCGCTTCCGCCGACCTCTTCCCTACCCTCGGCATTCAGCCGGAGATTGGTCGCGCATTTCTCCCGGCGGAAGATCGCGACAACGGCATCCACGTCGCAGTTATCAGCCACGGCATCTGGGTGAACCGCTTCGCGGCCGATCCCTCCGTCGTCGGACGCGCGGTCGAGGTGAACGGACAGTTCTTCACCGTAGTCGGAGTCATGCCTGCTGGTCGACAGTATCCCCTCAATACCGACCTCTGGCTCCCGCTTGCTCAACTGGATGAAGGCGAACGCACCAGCCGCCAATACCACGCCGCGGATGTCATCGGGCGGCTGCGTCCCGGCATCACGCGCGAAGACGCTGCCGTTGAACTCAATACCATTGCCGCACGACTGGCGCAGACTTACCCCGTTACCAACCGCTCCCTCGGCGTGCGAGTCACTGGGTTGCGCGAGGCCCTCATCGGTCAGCTGCGACCAACCCTGCTGACGCTGTTTGGCTGCGTCGCCCTGGTGTTGTTCATCGCTTGCGCCAACATTGCCAACCTGCTGCTGGTGCGCGCCACCCATCGCGAGCGCGAGATTGCGGTTCGCATGGCGCTGGGCGCAAGCCGTGCGCGTCTGTTGCGCCAGTTCCTGGTGGAAAGTTTGGTGCTGTCGTGCGCTGGAGCAATCGCCGGGGCCTTGCTCGCCGCTGCAGCGATGCCGTTGCTCACCTACGGACTCGCGCGCATGGGTAGCCAGCCCTTCGCGTCCATGCAGCCCATCGCGATCAGCCTGCCGGTGCTTGCACTCACCGCATTGCTGGCGATCGCAACCGGCGCGGCTTTCAGTCTGCTGCCGGCGTTGCAAGCTGCTCCCGACTTGAATGAAGGTTTGCGCGACGGACAACGCACCGCGACCTCGGGACGCAAGCCGCTGCGCAACCTGCTTGCCGCGGGCGAGATGGCGCTGGCCGTGGTGGTGCTGTTCACCGCGGCGCTGTTGCTGCGCAGCCTACAGAAGTTGCTGGCCGTCGATCCCGGCTTTCGCACCGACCATCTGCTCGCCGTCAAGATCGATCTGCCCAACAATCTCTACGCCACGCCTCAACAGGTCGAGCGATTCTCCATGCAGCTCCAGCAGCAGGTCGAGCAGATTCCCGGTGTGATCTCCGCCGCTATCAGCAATGCGATGCCGCTCACGCCTTCGAAATCGCTGACCCGCTTTGCCGTGGAAGGCGCACCGCCTCCGGCTCCGGGCAACTTTCCGGTGACCCAACTGCGTTTCGTCAGCCCCTCCTACTTTCGCACCCTGGGCACGGGCCTGCTTGCGGGACGAATGTTCGAGCAGAAGGACGTGGACGACAAGGTTGGCACATTCCTTGTCAATGAAGCTTTCGCGCGACGTTATCTGATCGCACGCGATCCCGTCGGCAGTCGTCTGATGATGGACGTGACTACACCGCATCCAACCGCGGTTCCGGTGATCGGCGTGGTCGGCGATGCGAAAGATCTCGGCGTGGATACTGAAACCGAGCCGGTCATCTACACCGCCGGCTATCCCAACGGGCAGATTCTGCTGGTGCGCACCCGCCTCGATCCGCTGGCGCTCGCGCCGGCAATCCGGCCAACCGTCGCCTCGCTCGATCGCAATCTCGGCGTCTCGGATGTGAAGACCATGGACGGCGTGCTCTCAGACTCGCTCGCCCGGCCGCGGCTCTCGGCCATGCTGCTCGGATTCTTCGCTTTCCTCTCCCTGGGACTGGCGGCGATCGGCGTGTACGGTGTGCTGGCGTTTGCCGTGACCCAGCGGACTCGCGAGATCGGCATACGCATGGCGCTGGGCGCCGAGCGATCGCAGGTGGTGATGTTGTTCCTGAAGCAGGGAGCGGCGCTGGTTCTGATTGGCGCGGGATTTGGAATCCTCGGCGCGTTCGCCGCCGGGCGTTTGCTGAGTTCCATCCTCTTCCAGACCGCGCCCGCCGATTCGCTCTCCGCCGTTGCCACGCTATTGCTGCTCATCGCGGTAGGAATTGCGGCGGTGTGTATCCCCGCGCAGCGCGCTAGCAAAGTTGATCCGGTGGAAGCGCTGCGTGCGGAGTGACGTGACCGCATTCGGCAAGGATGTGTGATTCATGAAGACGAGACTGATCGCGCTTCCCAGCTTTCTGCTTTGCGCCGCGATGTCTTTCGCGCAGCTGCAATTGGAACTCTCGCGCGAACTGATCAGGCACACTCTCGTGCTTCGCAATTTCTATACCGCGCAAAAACTCAGGTTCGGCCAGGACGGCACTCTGATCTCCGGCGAGGGCGCGCGCGGCTTCGGTCCCATCGATGGTCGGGTCTACGTCGAGGCGGTGCAGCTCGATGCGAATCGGCTGATGATTCGAGGAGAACGGCCGGTCTCCCTCTTCGATCCGGCAACGGGCGAGACTCGTCTGCTCGGCCTCCGTAGCAAGGTCGAAATTGAAGTCGACCTGCCGCTGGATGCGGATGAGCCCCAGACCAGGGCGGCATTGGACCGGGTCTTCTTTACGCCTGCCGAAGCCGATGCATTCGAATGTTCGAGCGAGGAAGCCAGCGCCTTCCGCGACCGCATGTTGCGCTCGAAGGCGACGGTGAGCGTTCGCAAGGAGAAAGCTGGCGACGATCGCGCTCCCCAACAACTCTGTTTTCCCGGAGGCAGCCGGGCTTATATTGCGGAGAGCGCTGTGGAGCCTCCGAAGCCGCTAAAGACGCACGATCCCGCCTACCCCGCGAGTATGGCTGGCAAACCCCAGGACAAAACCGTGGTGCTGGCCCTTATCGTCGATCCCACGGGCAGGCCGGCAAGCTTCGTAGTCATCGCCGCCGCGCCCACCATGTTCGAGCTGGCAGCGCTCGACGCCGTGCAGCATTGGAGGTTCCTTCCCGCCAGTTATCACGAAAAACCTGTCCCTGCCGCGATCAATGTCGAAGTCAACTTCAAGTATCCGTGAAGGCTAGGCCCGGACGTAAACCTCGCGAGTCGTTCACTACACCTTATCGGGCCGCCGACATGCCGTTGATAAGCTCGAGCGCGTATTATGGCGCGCGCGTTCGAAATACAAGAATCGAGTCCCGCAAGGCGGGACGACTTAGCTAAGCCCAGGACGAAGTCCTGGGTTGTCCCCTCAAGAAACCTGATAAGCCCCTTCAGGGGCGACACGCAGAATATCTGTTAGCACACAACTTCGGTTTATTGCGGAGGGTCCCCCGGGTTTTGATGTTCCCCTCGCTAAAGCGCGAAATACGTTTTCCTGTGCAGCAGGCTATTCTCGTCCCCTATCAGTACCTGCGTTGGGAACACGGCGAACGAGGCCAGCAGCCGCGGCGCACCCGCGTCCGGCGGAACATCGAAAACCAGCGTCGTCTCGTAGGCCTCGCCCGGCCGAATCGGATCAGTTAGGGAGTGCGATGGTCCGTGCATCGCATCCCAAGCGCTTTGTCCGGCGGAGGAGCGCTGGATGCTACGTCCCTGACCATCGACGACGGAAAAGTCGAGCGGGTCAGGCGTGACCGTCGCATCCCGCGGACGCCACGGCGCTGTTGTGTTCTCATCGAAGCGCGTACGCACGGTAACGACGTAGAACTCGCCGGCAGCGCGAGTATCGCCGATCGTCTTTACGCGCTGTACGCTTTCTACCGCATAAGCCAGATGACAATCCAGTTCGCAGAAGTACTTTTCTTCGCCCCGCGCCAGGGCGCGCTCGCGGCTGGACAGCGAGAAACCAAGCAGGAGAATCCCATAGCCAACGATCAGCACCAGGAGCGCCGAAAACGTATAGCGCAACCACTGCCTGCGCCAGAACAGCGTCACGATAACCGCGATTAACAGCAGCACCAGCAGTCCGGCGCTGCCCAGAAACAGCAGCGCGCTCAAATGCGCATCGAGATTGACGTTACGGTACATATGGGCAGCCTCGAAAACGGAGTACTTTGCAATATAAAGCTAGATGGGCAAAAAAAAAGCGATCGGGCTCGAAATTTATCGGTAGTGCTCCAGGTAAAACAGCGCCACAAACGCGACTGCCAGAGCGGCCCCTGGAAAGGCCAGCGGCCGGACGCTTCGCCAGGACTGTTTCCAATCCGCCGTGCCGAGGAAAAGCAGGATCATTGGAACCAACGCTGCGATGGACAGTTGAAAGATATGGGCAGCGCTGCCTTCGTCCGCTTGCCGCACCTGAAAGTACCCGCTGACGACCATCAATAGAGCCGTCAGCGACAAGACGATGATGACCTTCGCGCTCATCCGATTGATTTGTTGTACGCGCATGGCGTCCGTTCCTTTCTTACTTTTGCCGCGCTTCTCGAGTCTCGCGCGGACTCGGCTTTTCGTCGCTTCGCCTTAACGGATTTCCTTACTGGCTCTGAGCACCTGACTACGGAACCCCTGGAGGCATGTCTAACCCTGCCGCGCCCCGCGAATCACCGCCTCCATCTGCTCCAGATAACCTTCCAGCGCGCGTCGCCCGGCGGCGGTCAGCTTGAATTCCGTACGCGGCTGCCGTCCCACGAACGACTTGGTGCAGCGCACATAACCGGCATCTTCCAGTTTGCGGGCGTGGACGCTGAGATTGCCGTCGGTAATCTCCAGCAGCTTCTTCAGATCGTTAAAGCTGAGCACCTCGTTCACCGCCAGCGCGCCTATGATCGCCAGCCGCACGCGTTCGTGAATGATGGGATCGAGATTGACGGCTTCGGCTCCGCTTGCCGTCCGCCGAGGCGCAGCCCTGCGGGTTTCAATAGCATGCTTGCCTTCTGCTTTAATAGCGTGTCTAGCCACCATGTCTCCTGGCGATCAGAATGCCGAAGCCAATGTGCAGTAGTCCAAAGCCTGCCGCCAATACAACGTTCGCCCAAAGCCAGGGCAGCGGCAATGCGATCGCACCGGCGGCGACGAAGGCCGCGCCCATGGCGGGCACCGTACGCACCGAGAAGGCTCCCGCCTGCATCACCGCGACACCGTAGAGCACCAGCCACACGCCGGGAATCAGGCGCAGCGGTCCACTCCACATCAAAGCAATTGTCAGCAGGCCGCCGGCGGCGAGCGCAGGCAACAGTCCAATGAACAACCGCCGGCCGGAGATCGAGAGCATATGAGTTCCCAGCCGCGTCGCCTTGTGATGCATCGTGACCAGTGCGATCGTCGCCGCCACCAGTGCTTCGCCCAGCCACACTGCCAGCCAGCCATCGGCGGTCGCCTGCCGGAACGCGATCGGCGCCGCAATGAGAGCGGTCACGCCCATGGCGCAGAATCCCCAGCCCGGCACGGCGGTGAACGACGAGCTGCGCTCCATGGTGTCGCGGATGATCTGCAAGTGTTCCAGGACGGCGGGATCGCCCCCGGCTTTGGGGCGGAACATCTTGCGGCGGCATGGGCGGGGATCGGACATCGAAAAGAAGATTAATGCGAGGATATAGCGAATGTCAAGTACTTTTCACTACAAAGCTCCCAACTGGACCAGAGCCGGCGTGTAACCTGCCGAACTAGCCGCAAAGCGGCGGGATGAAGTTAGACGGGGGCGTCAGCCCCCGGTCGAAAGGGACAATCATGTTGAGCCGCAGAGCCGGGGCCCCCGGCGAGCGCCGGTTTTGCGCTTGCTGGGGTGGAGGAGCGGCGATACCGGTTGCGACACAGTTTCTATAACGGCTACGCTTTCTTCAACGCCTCCAGAAACGCAGCCCCGAATTTCTCCAACTTCTGCACGCCGATGCCTTTGATACGCGCCAGTGCGTCTAGCGTCTGGGGAGCGGCGCGAGCCACCTCGCGCAGCACCGAATCGTGGGCCACGCAAAAGGCCGGCCACTCCTGTTCCAGCGCCAACTGCAGCCGAGCCGCCTTCAGTCGCGCGAAACGTTGCTCCGCAGCATCATCGAAGGGACCAGCGTCCGGGTTTTTCCCGGCGCTCTTGGCCGTCCTTGGCGAACGCTTCTCTACCCGCCGCGACGAAATTCTGACGCCCGCGGGCCGAGCGTAAACCGTCCCGCGGCAGACATCGCAAGCACATTGCTCTACCTGTGTCGTGTCGCCGAAATACTCCAGAATGGCGCGCCGCCGGCAGCGCACGCGGTAGGCATAATTGAAAACCTGGTCGAGCTTCTGCCGCGCATGCTGCTGCAAGGTTTCCACCTGCGCCGCTGAAAGCGCGGCGTTGTTCTCCCCAATCTTGTCGATGAAGAACTCCTGGGTATGCCGGTCGCGCGGACTGCAATACAGGATGCACTGCGCCGGCCGTCCATCGCGTCCGGCGCGGCCCGCCTCCTGGTAGTATGCCTCCAGGCTGGCGGGAATGTTGTAATGCACTACGAACCGGATGTCCGGCTTGTTGATCCCCATGCCGAATGCGTTGGTCGCCACCACCACGGCGCCGGCGTTAGCCATGAAATCTTCCTGGCTCTTTTTGCGCGCATCGGTATCCATTCCCGCGTGATAGGCGCGAACGGCTCGTTGGGGAAAATGCTGTTGAAATAACGCCGCCAATTGCTCCACCAGGCGGCGCGTGGCGCAGTAGATGATGCCGCTGCCCGATTGCTTCGATAGACCATGCATCAGCGCCGCATCTTTTTCCGCTTCCGTATCCAGGCGGCGGCAAGCATACGTCAGGTTGGGACGATCGAAGCCGGTGACGTGCAGTTTTGGCTGCCGCAGTCGTAGCATGCGAACGATGTCGTCGCGCACGTTGGGCGTTGCCGTTGCCGTCAGCGCCATTGTGACCGGCGAACCCAGTTGCGCCCGCACCTCGGCCAGGTGCATGTATTCCGGCCGGAAGTCATGTCCCCAAAAACTCAGGCAGTGGGCTTCATCCACAACCAGCAGGCCTGTCTTCAGTTGCGGCAAGAGGCGTTGGAACATCGGCGAAGCAAAGCGCTCCGGCGCCAGATATAGCAATCCCGCAAAGCCTTCGCGCAATTGCCGGAGAACCTCCGATTGTTCGCGCATGGACTGCGAGCTGTTGAGAAACAGAACCGAAACGCCGAGCGCCCGCAGTTGATGCACCTGATCCGCCATCAGCGAAATCAAAGGCGAGACCACCACGGTGAGCGCCTTCAGTTGCAGAGCCGGCAATTGAAAGCACAGGCTCTTTCCTGCGCCGGTGGGCATCACGCAGACAACGTCACTGCCGTTCAGCACATCCTGAATTACTTCGCGTTGGTGAGGACGAAATTGTGGTAACCGGAAGACCCGCTGCAAAAGATCGTCAAGGCTGTCCATGAGAAGGCAGTGCAAATCTTACTGTAGCGCACTTCGCAAGCGGGAGAATATCCGTGAGCAGATCATCTCCAGGAAAGGGCCACAGCCGTTCCCAGACTGGGAGTTGACGGGTTTTAGCTAGCTGCTGTTGCCAATTGCTAAGGAAGGTCTGAACTTGCCGAACCTACCGCAGGGGCTAAAGCCCCTTTGATTTGGCGACGCTTGCGGCACGGCTGAAGCCGTGCCCTTTCAAAACCGGAACTTAATCAGAGCTTCCCTGATTGCCAACTGCCAACGGCTGCTTCCCCTTGCATCCTTCCGCCGGAACCCGCAAACTGTACCGGCGGCCTGCATGAACATCGCTCTCTTCGGCGGCACCTTCGATCCTATTCATCGCGGACACGTCATCGTTGCCCGCGCCGCAGCCACCCGGTTTCATCTGCATCAGGTCTGGTTCATTCCGGCCGACATTCCTCCGCATAAGCAGAAGACGCCGCTCACGTCCTTCTATCACCGTTACGCCATGATCGCGCTGGCGCTGGCTAGCGAGAAGGACCTGCTGCCGTCGCTGCTGGAGGCGCCCGACCCCAACCAGAGCGGCAAGCGGCCGCTAAGCTACTCCATCGAAACCGTGCGCCGGGTGAAGAAGACACTGCGCAAGAGCGACCGCTTATACTTTCTCATTGGCATGGACGCCTTCCAGGACATCGCTAACTGGCATCTTCCGGACGAACTGCTGGCCGAGTGCGAGTTCATTGTGGCGGCGCGGCCGGGATATTCCCTGGCCGATGTGGCATCATCGCTGCCGTCCAAGTTGCGTCCGCAACCGGCGGTGACAAAGTTGTTCCGCAAAGAGAAGATGGAAGGACCGCTGGTGTTGCCGGGCGTCACTCTGCACATGCTGCCCGAGACCCACGAGAACGTCTCCGCAACGCAGATCCGCGCCGCAGTCGAACGCGGCGGAGCGCTAAAGCGTCTGCTACCGGACGCCGTGGCGGAGTACATCCAGAAACAACATTTGTATCGCAACCCGGCAACGAAGAAGGTGAGTACTGAAAAATCAAAGTGATCGCATGAAGAAAAATGAATTGAGGTCGCAGGTCGCCATCGCGGTGCGCGCCTGCCAGGATAAGAAGGCCACTGACATCCGCGTGCTGCAACTGGACGCGCAGGCCAGCGGCTTCACCGACTATTTTGTACTCTGCTCAGGCGCCAATCCGCGCCAGGTGCAAGCCATCGCCGACGACATCGACCAGAAGCTCAGCGCCGTGGGCGTCGAGCCGAAGCACATTGAAGGCAAAACCCAGGCTGAGTGGATCCTGATGGACTATGTCGATTTCGTCGTCCACATCTTCTCCGAGAGCGCGCGCAAGTTTTACGATCTGGAGCGGCTATGGAAAACCGCGACGCATATCGAGCTCGCCGACCTGGAGAAGCCCATTCGCAAGCCCGCGGCGAAGAAGGCGGCCGTCAAACGCGCCGCAGCCAAATCATCCGCCAAGAAGACGCGCAAGCCCGTCACGCGCCCGCGCAAGAGCTCCTGACGTGAAGCTTCGCATCGCATGGATTGGCCGCACCAAGAGCTCTCCCATCCAGTCGCTGACGGCGGAATACTTGAAGCGGCTCTCCCATTTCGCAGCCTGTGAGGCGCGGGAATTGTTGTCGGAAGGTGCGCTGCTGAAGCTGCTGGAGAGGAGCGCCGGGCGCACGCAACCGGTGCTTGTGTTGCTCGATTCGCGTGGGCGCCAGCTCACCTCGGAAGAGATCGCGAACTTCCTCGAGTATCACCAGTCTCACGATACGCAGGAACTGCTCTTCGCCGTCGGCCCCGCCGATGGCTGGAGCGACTCCACTCGCTCCGCGGCCAAGG
>JBARGS010000088.1:0-6691 GCA_049798495.1 Candidatus Korobacteraceae bacterium
CCTCGTGTTGCTTCAAAATCGCAATGATCTGCTCTTCCGTGTATCGGCTCTTCTTCATCGCAGTCCTCCCTTTCAGATTACGGGAGAACTCTAGTTTTCCTTGGCTGAGTTTCTTGGGGGCAGGTCAATAGCGCCTCAAAACTGTTACTCATGTGCGCAGCAAGACGCGCTCGCCTTCCGCGCCCAAAGTAGGATGCTTATTCACGGCCTACGATTCCTTAACGGGTGATGCTGGCTTAATTGGTGACGTACGAACGGTCAGCACAGGACACTCCGCCTCCCGCACAACCGCGTACGTAATTCCCTCCGCCTGATGGGAGACGTTCGTCTCCGCAGATGAAATCCCGAGGACGATCAGGTCGGCTCGCGAAACATAGCCTGCCCTTACGATGCGCTCTGCAGTCGGACCAAATTCTACTTGCAGCCAGGGCTCTTGCCTTAAGTGGTCGTAGGTCAATGCCAGTTCACGTAAGCGGCTCTCGATTGGCTCTCTCAATTGCGCCAGCTGTTCTTGAGAGCGAACCAAAACGTCCGAAATGACGTGCAGAAGAATCAAACGCGCGCGGTAGCGTCTCGCCAATGAAAATGCGTATGCCGCACCCGGCAAAGAAGTCGGGGAGAAATCAGTTGGATAGAGGATGGTCCGGATGCGTGCTCCAGGCTCGTCAAAAGCATGTGGAGGGATGATAAGAACTGGACAACTCGCCTGACGAAAAACATCTTCGGCGACAGAGCCTCGCAGTAAACGGTCAAGACCTCGATGGGCCCGAGTGCCCATGACAAGAAGATCAATGGTGTATTTTTGCACTAGCTGCAAAAGAATCTGTCGGACGTCACCCTCCTCCAGTAGCATCTCGTGACTCACCCGATTCATTCCTTGCGATTGGGAGAACCTGTTCAACTCCTTCCTCAATTCATGGTGAGTCTGTTTTACGGCCTGGGGCAAGGTTTCCGGGGGAACGGAGTTGTAGATATCTGACGGGATCACATGGACTACGTACAACTTGGATCTGTAGCGCCGCGCGGTGCTAACCGCGTAATCGATGATCGTCGAGGATCCCGGAGCCAAGTCTGTCGCGCAAAGGATATTCTTGAAGGCAATGGGCATCTCTGGCTGTGCTTGCATCATAGGGTTGGTTCCCTCCGCCGTTCAAGTGCTTGCGCCTTCGGAGACGCGGAACAAATCGGCATACGACCTCCTCAGCCATGCACCGTTAGCACCGGGCAATGCGCATGGCTGATCACATAAGGCGCAACCGCTTTGGGCAGATGTGTCGCTAGTGCCGCCTCCCGGACTGGGCGCATGCCCATGATGATCAGATCAGATCGCTCTTCCTCTGCAACTCTCAGAATAATTTCTGCTGGCGGTCCAAAAGGAACCAGGATGTGAAGAGAGACATGGAATGCTGAGTGGGTTGGCAGTAGCTTCCTGAGTTTCTCGTGGATCCCTACCGCTGCGGACTCCGCAGCTGCCGAAGGACGGTGGCCGCCCTCCTCAATCACATTGAGCAGTGTGACCGCTCCTTGGGCTTTCTCGGCGAGAGAGAACGCCAGCGGTGCTGCTCGTAGTGAGCCCGACAGAAAATCGGTAGCATACAGGATGCGAGTGAACGGCAAACCCGAACCCGGCAAGCCAGCGTGCAGCCCAATTGTCATCGCGGGACAGGGAGCAACTCGGCAGACTTGCTCCGCAACCGATCCCAGCAACATTTTTTTCAATCCAGTATGGCCGTGAGTGCCAATAACAACCAAGTCGATCTGATACATACCCACAAGGCCCGGGAGGACATCGCAAAGGTGTCCACGCCGAATCAGGATGGAATAATCCACGCTCTTGAGGACACCGGAATTGGCCAGAGTCCGGAAGTTTTTCTCGGCCTGCCGTCGGTCTGTTTCGATGTCGAGGGCGATTTCGGACAACTTCGAATCCGAAGCCGTCCCAAGGACGTGCAGAATGAAGATCTTCGCATTCCACTGACGCGTCAGAGCCAGAGCACAAGAAAGCGCATGGTCCGCACAGGGAGAAAAATCGGTTGCGGCGAGGATGCGGGAGATTGCAACCGGCCTCGGGACCGAACTGGCGGCCATCGAAGCACCTCCTGGCCGACAATAAATCCACAGCTTAACTTTACGCTTCTGAGTCTGGAAGAGTCAGTGATGTGAATCACGGCACGCATGCCCCCGCACATTCTCGACTTCCAGAATCGAGCGAACCCTGAGATAGAGCTGCCAGTCGATGTATTGATTTCGAGCATCAAGCGGCGGTTGCCAGGAATGCGGCGCGCCTGGGCGTCTGCACACTCGCCGGAGATCTACGAGCCGTGTTTTCTGGAGGCATTCCTGCAGGCGCGGAACTTCTCCGAAGCTCCATACGTTACGGCGCGGATTTGGTATCTGTCCCATGCCTGCCAGCTGAGCACTCTGCCCGCGATCGAGCGGCCTGGGCGAACCGAAGAGGCCAAGAACCGGCATGCAGCGCTTCCACGCAGGGTCACGCCCCACTTCGAATTCCTCAAATCCTCAAAGGACACGGGTAGCCATCTGAACCGGGATTTACGGTTTAACGCTTGTAACCGATCTTCCGCAGCAGATCGTGCCGCCACGCAATGTCATGCTGCCCTTCGACGCCTTTGGGCGACTCGCCGTCAATTACGCCAAGCACCCCCTGGCCCTGGTCCGTCCGGGCCACAATGAGTTCGACAGGATTGGCGGTCGCACAGAATATCGAACACACCTCGGGTACGTTGCGAATGGCGTTCAGGACATTGATCGGGTAAACAACCGAGAGAACGAGCACGAAGGTATGTCCACAGGCCAGTGCCTGGGCATTGCGTATGGCCGTATCCTGAAGCTCTCGATCGTTGCCATCGGACCGTGTCAAGCACGCTCCGGAACTTTCATTGAAGGCCAAACCGAACTTGGCCTGGGGCGCTGTTGTGGCGACCGCTTCATACAAATCTTCCACGGTCTTGATGAAATGCGATTGACCAACAATGATGTTGGCATCGGCCGGAAATTCCATGCGAACCGACTGGATCTCGATCATAGTTGGGCCTCCGCCCGCGCCTACAGGATAATCCCGACCGTGCCGTCATGCAGTGCTGATGATCCGGACACCCCTCGGTTGTATCCTTTATCAGAGGCCAGCCATGCAGTTCCAGCAGTTCTCCTTTGGGCAGATTCGGATCGATGGCATTCAGTACGGCTACGACGTCGTGATCAACCGTGGAAAAATTCGCAAGCGCAAGAAAAAACCATCCAAGCGGTTTCGGGACAGGTTTGGCCACACGCCGCTCTCTCTGGAGGAGGAGATACCGTGGAAATGCCGCCGCTTGGTGATCGGCACGGGCAACGGGGCACTGCCAGTCATGGATGAGGTCAGACGTGAGGCTGAGCGCCGCAAGGTTGAATTGATCATCCTCCCAACGGACGAAGCGATGAAACTGTTGAATCGGCGCGCAGAAAGTACCAATGCCATTCTCCATGTGACCTGCTGAGCGTTAGAATCCGCCGGAGCGGCGGTGGCATGTTGAACGGCAAGGGATAATCGGCTCACCGCAAATTTGTGTCTGCGGCATCCGGCATGCAATCATCGACCGCCTCTGGCTCGGCTTCACCACGAAACAAAATAACGTGCCGCTGCAGTTTCGCAACGGCACGTAATCAGAGGCACATACTTCGACCGGCCATGTGGCACGGGCCAACGCCGAACTACGCCTCCAAAGCTATCTCATCGCTCAGACGCCAGCCGGTGCCATCACCTTGGTACGGGCTGATCTCTTCCTGCGGCGGGTCGCCCGGCTAACTTTCCGGGGCTCAATGTGGCGCTTGGTTACAGTGTCGATCACTGCCTTTTCCGCATCGACAAGGCTCTTCACGCTCTCCCGGGTCATCTCCGGCCAATTGATGAAGGGCGGCGCCGGCAGCATGTCCATCGTCTTTTCCACGGCCTTGACTTGGGCATTCGTCTGGCGGCCAGCGACGTCCATCAGCTTCTTCTGGGCTTCGATGAAGGAATCCGTGGCCTCGCGCGCGAGTTCAGTGACCTGCGTCTTCTTGACTGGCTTCTTGGCAACCCGGTCCTTGCCGCTCGTCGCTTTGGCCATCTCCTCCGATACCACGTCCAGGAACTTCTTCTGGTTACGAACGAAGGTGTCGAAGCTGTCGCGGGCGAGTTCGATCAGGCCCTCGGGATCATACGGCTTGCCGGCCTTGACCGCGTTCAGCCAAGTGTGCGTCTGCTTGTCCGCCGTCTTCAGGAAATCCTGCTGCATGTTGACGAAGGTGTCGAAACTGCGCTGCATCAGGTCCGTTACGGCCACCACAGCCGTATACCGGCCAACGCGCTGCTTCACGCCCTTGGTGACGATTTCGTATTCCTTCTGCGCCAGGTTCAGCAGTAGTTTCTGACCTTCGATGAAGTTGGACATACCCTCACTGGCCACTTCAGTCAGAATCGATGCTGGCCGGAATGCGGGATCTTGCAACCGCTCACGCAGGAAATTCATGGCTCTGGTGTTCTGGCTCATCGCCAAGTCCACCAGGATCCGCTGCGTGGAAAGCAAGTTCTCCACGCCCTGCTGCACCCATCCGGACAGCAGGGAGACAAAAGATGACTCACGCGGCCGATGAGTAATAGGCTCGTGCTTGATTGGTCTTGGCATAATAGCCTCCAGTTATGCTGCAATGCAGCATTCAAGATAACCATAGTACTAGCCTGATAACATGTCAACTGGAAGCAATAATTATGTGCGATGCAGCAAGGCAGGCATCCCGAAATGGGAATGGACAAGAGTAACGAGAGATTCCGCCACACTCGGAAGACATCTAATAACGAGAGGCGTTTGCATGAAGCGATTCTTTATCGTGGCGATCAGCTTGATTGCTCTGGTGGCGATTTCAGCCCACGCTACGTCCAATCAGAATACCGCGAAAGCACCGGCGTTTCCGGGCATTCTGGCTAATGCGCGCTATGTCTACGTTGCCTCCTATGACGGAGATCAGTTCGATCCGAACCTACTGCCCGAAGATCGTGATGCGATCAACGCCGTGCAGAACGCGATTCAGGAGTGGGGCAAGCTGATGATCGTGTATCGGGCCTCCGATGCCGACATCGTCATCCTCGTGACGAGCCGGCCTTCGGAAGACGTGATGGCCGTGTACGATGCGTACCAGTGGCCGCGCGGCAATTTTCTCTGGCGCGTCATGGGACGCGACGGTCTCCAGTCCGGCGAAACTCCGCTGGTCACGCAATTTGAAAATGGATTCGATAGCCTGCAGAAGGATAGGTAAGCTTGGCGCGTGTGCGGCGTCTTCCGCGGGACGGTCATACGGCTGCACCCTAGGTGCGCTCCCATCTGTACGTTTCCCCCCTGCCGCTTGGTTTGGGCGATTTCTTCCTTTCCTTGGCAATCTCCGTAGCCATTCAGCAACCTGTAACTGGGGCGTCTTCTGCCGGCGCTATCACCCTACATGGTGATTGCGATCACCGACTTATTCGTACGCTCGGTGTATCTATAAAAGTGGGGACGTGTTTCTTTATAGAGCCACGGAGGTGTGCCATGACATCTCAAGCAAGAACTTCCCGCATAGCCATCAACAACATCCTGTTGGCAACCGACTTCTCGCCTGAATCGCAAAATGCTCTGCAGTGTGCCGTTTCCCTCGCCAAGCGCTACGGCTCCACAATCTTCCTCACCCACGTTCTTTCCACGGAAGACTCCATGGTGGCTGGTGAGGCATGGCCTGCCCTAACCCACGTAAGGCGCCACAACGCTGAAAAAGGCATGGCAAACCTGGAAAGCACAGAAGACCTGAAGTTCCTGCCTCACGAAGTGATCCTACGGTCAGGTGACACTTGGGAGGCGATCTCACGGGTTGTGTCGGACAAGAATGTCGATCTCATTGTGATGGGCACGCAAGGGTATGGAGGGGTCAAAAAGCTGTTCCTGGGATCAACGGCGGAAAGAGTGACAAGACACGCCACTTGTCCAGTGCTTACTGTTGGACCTCGTGTCCGATCGGTGTCGGCGAACCGGTTTGGCCACGTTTTTTATGCCAGCGATTTTTCGACCGGATCGATGCGGGCGCTGACCTACGCCTTGTCGCTGGCAGAAGATGACCGTGCCAAGTTGACCTTACTTCACGTCATCGAAAGTGAACCGACATCGGAGTCGGAGTTGCTGGAATGGAGGCGACAGGATCGCGAGAAACTGAGTCAGATGATCCCACTCGACGCCGATCTGGCGTACCAGCCTGAGATCGAGGTTGAGATGGGGATTCCCGAGGTGGAAATCGTCCGGCTGGCGGACACCAGGCAAGCGGAACTCATCGTTATGGGTTGTCACTCGGGCGGTGTCGTGTCGACCCACGTTCCCTGGACGACTCTGCATCACGTATTGCAGAACGCACATTGCCCGGTGCTCACCGTCCGCGGTGAATGGTCCGCGGCAAACAGAATTGACATAGGCCAGAGCGCCGGAGCCTGGTTCGGTGAATAGATCGGTAGAACCGGTCGCAGACGAAAAAGAGGGATCATGCAACTCCGACTCAATGCAGACGAGTTAAGGAAGCTCTGATTAAGTCCCGGTTTTGAAAGGGCACGGCTTCAGCCGTGCCGCAAGCATCGCAAGATCAACGGGGCTTTTAGCCCCTGCGGCGAGTTCGGCAAGTTATTCAGAGCTTCCCTAAC
>JBARGS010000089.1:0-4866 GCA_049798495.1 Candidatus Korobacteraceae bacterium
AGCTTAACAGCAAAGGCTATCGCACGCGGCAAGGGATGAAGTGGACGGCCATCTCCGTCTTTCAGATGTTGCCGCGATTGATTGAGGTAGGTCCGAGGATCTTCGCCACCCAGGAGTGGCAGGAGCGGAGAGCACGGATCGCGAAGCTGGCAGCTGGATAGTGTCACATATCGATCAAACCTGTCATCCCGACCGGAGCTTAGCGGAGCGGAGGGATCTGCGGTTCGCAGGCAGCGACATCAGTGGATCGGTCAGAAAAGAGTGTCAGCCCCGTTCAGGTGAATATGGGCGCTTCATTGGGACGCACTGGACCGCAGATCCTTCACGCGGGCTTGAAGCGCTTGGTCGGGATGACGGTTGACGATGACACGGTGCATGCCAACCCCAACGTCTCTTATTCCACCGGCAGCACGAACTGAAAGCTCTCTCCGCCGATCGAAGCCGTCACGCGTACGGCGCGACTCTTCTTGCCATCGCTTTCCGGCGTGCGGCCTTCCGATAGCTTGCCCAGCGGACAGAAGATGAGTCCGGTAGCGTTGCTTCGCGGCGGAATGGTGTTCGCCAGGAAAGCGTTCTGCTGCACGTCATCGGGCTGGGTCTCGCGTTGCAGTGGCTTCCATACATCAGGGCCTTGAGCCTCGACATTGCGTAGCTGACAGACCTGATCGCATACCGCGAGCTCCGGCGCCCCCTCTCCGGAATGCAAAGCGCCCGGAGTGTCGGTGTAGAGCAGGTTCTTACCGGCTACCACTGCGCGAGCCGAGGAGCCGTTCGCCTTGGCCGTCATGGCGCGCATCATCTGGACCATCTCGGCGGTGACCACCGCGTCGTCATCCTGATTGTCGTTACTACTGCCGGCGACCGGATTCACCGCAAAGCGCGCCCAGTTGTAGGGACGGCGCATCTTCTTCGCCAGCTCCGCGCCCGTGACTGTAGCCACCGCGTGGCCCGCGATGGCATCTTCCAGCCCAAGGTCTTCCGGCTTCACCGTGGTCGACTCACGGCTACTGTTATAGACACGCACCTTCACCGCCAGGAACTTGTGATTCATCACCGAGTGCGCGGCCGCAACCACTGTGTAATCCATTCCGGCAACGTACTGATAGACAGTCCCATCGACATAAAACATGCCCCTTGCGGACTGAGGGAGGGGGGCGGCGACGGGGGTTTCATCCTGAGCAAAAATTGAGCCGACGAGTAGAAGCGCACAGAGGAGATAGCGCATGGACCCTCCGGCACCGCCCGGAGCGGAGCCTGAGAGGTAGATCGGCAATAGGGCCGCAGGGCGTTAGTCATCGGAGAGCGGGACTTATCCAAGCGGAGATAGGCTTTCCGGTTGACCTGCGTTACGTTACGCGTTACAGTAAGCAGTGATCCGGTCAATTCATCATCGAGGACTCAGACGCCTTTACGAAGACGACGATCCACGGGGCGTGAACGCCGAACACTTAAAGAAATTGCGCAATATTCTCGCTCGATTGGAAGCCGCTGGGACAATAGAGGACATGAAGTTGCCAGGCTTTCAACTGCATCCGCTTCAAGGTGAGTGGAAGGGTTTCTGGGCGGTTACGGTTCGCGCCAACTGGCGCGTCGTCTTTCGCTTCTCCGGTAAGGAAGCGTGGGATGTCGATTATCTCGATTACCACTAAGAAATGAAGAGGAACACCCATGCCGATGAAAAATCCGCCCCATCCTGGCGGCTTTGTGCTGAGCGAGTGTATTCAGCCCTTAGGCTTGACCATTACCGATGCTGCCGCTGCACTCGGCGTCACACGTACTACGCTGTCGGAACTGGTCAATGAAAAGCGCGGAATTTCTCCCGAGATGGCGGTGCGATTGTCGAAGGTCTTTGGCGGCAGCGCCGAAAGCTGGCTCACCCAGCAGGCGCATTACGATCTGGCGCAGGTTCCAGCCGACCGCATCAAGGTGAAGCGGTTGGCATAGAGCTTTACTCCAATCGTGAGTTCCAGCGTCTCGCTCTTTGGACGCGAGGAATCTGCAATTCGTTACCCGCCTGAAAGCAGATCCCTCGCTGCGCTCGTGATGACAAGCGTTGCGACCGCGCTTCCTTACCAGCCCAGCTCAACCTTACTGCAGCAACCCGAACACGGCGATGCCGTTTTGCGTGCCGACGTACACCTTGCCGTTGGTAATCATCGGAGTGATGAACTTGTTGCCGTTGCCGAACTGGTCGCGCGAGCCTGCCTGATTGCTGTTGTAGAGCATATGCGAGAGGCTGGTGGCGTCGAAGGCGTACAAAACCGCGGGATTACTGTTGGCGATCGCCCATACGATGCCGTTCGAGGTGAGGTTGGCCGAGATGGCCGGCGTCGTTCCGGGATAGGGGAACGTATTGCTGGTTTGCGATGTTGGCGTGGTTGAAAGCTTAGCGTTGGAGATGGTGTAAGCCTTCAGGTTGTCGCTGACGTCGCCAAAGAAAACGGTGTTGTTGAAGTAGGCCGGGCTGGACCACATGCCTCCCGGCAGAGCGCCGTCGATTTCTTGGTAGATGGCGCTGTCATTGCTGGGATTGAATTTTCCCATGTTGTCGCGGTTCACGACGTAGATATTGCTGTCCTTGCCCGCGCCGACAGCCAGGTGATGCACGCCGCCATTGTTATCCATGATGTCGGGCAAGACGACCAATCCGCCTGACCCCAGGTCTTCATCGGCGCCGGACTCCTGCACGGTATTGTGCATGTTGAAGTAGTCGGCGACGGTGAGCTGGCCGCCGGAATTCGACAGCTTGATGAAGGCGTTGCCATAGTCGCCGTTAATGGGGAAGCCCGATGAGTTCAGCGTGGTGTCGAAGGTGCCGTTGCCGTCGAGGAAATAGATATTGCCGCCAGAATCGGCCGCGAGCCCATCGCCATCCATCCAGATCGCGCCTTCGTTGCCGTTGGGGGTGACGTCGATGACGGAAATCTGCGCCAGTGTCCGCGAGTTGTAGGCCATCACCCAACCCGTGTAGGGACGATTATCGCAGTGCGAGGTGAAGGCAATGTAGATGGTCGTGCCGAATTCCAGCAGTCCAGCGCGCTCGGCGAATTGTCCGGGAGCGAAGATGACCTGGCCGTTCTGGCTTCCGTCACCGGTACCGGGGTAGGTGGCTTGAATTTCCACCGGACCGCCGAGCACCTCGGCTCCAGTTGCCAGATCCAGCGCGTGCAGACGCTGATGGTAATGACCCGAGGAGTCCTTGGTCATGGCGACGAAGTACATGGTCCCGTTCGGTCCCACACTCTTGTCGATGACCGGCGTGTTGGTGATGCCGATCTGCGGCGAGATCTGGCTGCAGCCATGATCGTCGCTGGTCGTCTCACCTTGTCCCAGCGCCGACACATGCCAGTACTGGTGACCGCTATCGGCGTTAAGGGCGTAGATGCTGTCCCCCTCGGTCACAACATATAACGTGTTATTCAGGTTGCCGCCAATATCCTGCTTGTTGACATAAAGCGGCTGCGCGTCAACCTTGGCATCGACGGAGAAAAGCGCCAGCTTTCCAAAAGAGGTGGAGTTGACATTGCTGGGCGTGAGGATAGTTTCCTGCGAAGTCATGCCCTGGCGATAAACGTTGTAGTGATAGGTCAAGACATCGGTGGGAAGGGGTAGTCGTATCTGCTGACTCGGAGTAGCAGGTGCGGCTGGCGAGGCCGCGCCCGAGGCTGCTGCACTGGAAGCTGCGGCACAGGCTAAGGTTGTAAAGCTAGGCAGGAGGAAGGCGAAGAGCAACAAACGCGCCCGAACTGACATGAATCACCCCGAATTGTGAGATTCCCGCTAGATGCGTTCGAATTGAGGTTGGTTGTGGTGAGTTTACCAAAAAAGAGCTATTTCTTCCTGGCTCTTTGGTGTTGCATCTTGCGATCTTAATTTAGAAGGCGCGCAGCGGCTTGCCGACTTTCCGTTGGCGGCCGCTCTCGCCGCTGAAGCTCTGGTTTTCCATCCAGGTATCGAGGATGCTCTTCTTGAATTTCCAGCGATTGCCGAGCCTGAAGGCGGGGATGGTCTCTTCGGAAACGTACTTGTAGAGAGTATCGGGCGAGATTCCGAGGTACTGCGATGCCTGACGAATATTCATCACTTCACGCGCATCGGCCATGCCGGCTCCTTGGGGTGCTGCGGGTGAGGCAGTAACATAACATGAGTAAAGGCTGTTCTAGGAAATTGTAGGTCGAGCCGAGCCGCTCAACCATAGGCTGGCTGTTGACGCGCCGGGCACCGGAGTGGTCAGAAGATTAACAGGCGCCACGTAAATGGGCTTGTTTGCGCTCGCCGGGCGTGGCTGACGTGCAACCCCGTGCAGCTGCTCTCATCTGACCTAAGCAAGCGCCTCACGATATATTTATGTGGAATGATCCCGGCTGGCAGGAGGCGTCGTGATCTGTAGCACGTGTGGATACGAAAGCCCGATGGGCCATCGCTTTTGCGGCATGTGCGGCACTCCGCTGCCGCATCGTCCGCTGACCGCTCCCGGCGCGCAGAGCACGCTGAGCATGACGCGTGTGCCGCTGGAACAAGGCGGTACCTTGCGGCCGCCGTCCGCAGCTTTGACGCAAACCGGCGTGCTTACCGACGCCGGGAATTCCGAGCCGCCAATGGATCTCCCGGGAACGGCTGCGATGGACATCGCTGCCGACTCCGAGGAGTCTCCGCCCAAAGAGCTGGTGCCCGATCTTCCGCTGGACGAATACGTCAAGACTTTCCACTACGAGCCGCCAGCGGAGCCGACCGAAGTAACCATGCGCGGCGACGCTTCGGTGGAGCAGATGGCAATCGCGGAAACGAACGCGACGGCGGCGTCAACCGCCGAGATTCCGGCGTCGCCAGCCGATGCTCCGCCGGTTAGCGGAAGCATTTCCACCA
>JBARGS010000090.1:0-2440 GCA_049798495.1 Candidatus Korobacteraceae bacterium
GTGAACGCCGAGCCACATGGCATAGGCGATCGCGCCGTTCAACTCGTGCCGGTCCTCGCCGACCTCGGCGATGGCGGCATTGCGGCCAATCATTGCCATGATCCCCTTGTCGAGATAATGAAACGACCGGCGGGGCTTGCCTTCCATATCCAACGCGATATTCTTTCCCGCCCAGCGCCCGCTTTGCAACGCGACCGAACCGAGCTGCGGAAGCGCCTTCCCGTCCGGGCCGTTGATGTTGGCGAAATCGCCCAGGGCGAAGATGTTCGGGAAACCCGAGACGGAAAGGTCGGTCTCAACTTGAACGCGGCCGCCGCGACCCGTGGGCAGTCCGGAGCCATTGGCGATGGGAGCAGCCATCAGACCGGCTCCCCAAATCACACAGCGCGTCTTGATAATGCTGCCACCCTCAAGCACTACGTGATCAGGATGTATCTCGGTGACGCTGCTGTTCAGGCGAAGCTGTACGCCATCGCGCTGCAAAACCTTGCTGGCGTACTCGTGCGCGCTCTGCGAAAAAGGCGGCAACAGCGTGCTGCCGCGTTCGACAATATAGACGCGAGCTGCGCTGGTGGCCAGGTCCTCGTACTCGGAGGCCACGCAGGTATGGATCATGTCGGCCAGGCCCCCGGCCATTTCAGTCCCAGTAGGTCCGGCGCCGACAATGACGAAGTTCAGCGCGCCCTGCTCGATCAGCTTGGGATCGCGATCCGTATCCTCGAACAGCGCCAGAATGCGCGAGCGCAGCCTTTCGGCATCCACCAGTGAGTAAAGCGGGAAGGTGTTGGTGTCGGCGCCTGGAATGTGGAAGAAGTTGGCCTGCGAGCCGGCCGCCAGGACAAGGTAGTCGCCCTGATAGCTTTCTCCTTCCTTGGTGTGAACCGTTCGCGTTTGCGAATCGACCTTGTCTACTTCCGCCAGCTTGATATCGATATTGTCCTTGCCGTCACAAACTCGTCGCAGCGAAAAGCTCACGTCATTCACCGATAGCTGCGAGGTAGCCAACTGGTAGAACAGCGGCTGAAATTGGTGATAGTTGTGCCGATCGATCAGGGTAACGCGCACCGAATCGTCAAGGCGGCTCAACTCCAAAGCGCAGCCCAGGCCGGCAAAGCCTCCGCCGACAATTACCACGTGTTTACTTCCAAGAGCTGTCGTCAAGGGAATACCTGCGCTTCCGGAAATCTTGTACCGATGATGCGTATGATAACTGCAACGAAAATGTTCGCCCGGCCGCCCGGAGCCAATTGAGACGTGAAGCAGTTGACTTACTGAGGTGCGGCACATTCTAACCCAAAGCCGAAGAGAAAGAAACAGCCTTTGCGTCGGCGACGAAAGACTCCTGAGACGGTGCTGGAGGCCCACGTTGTGGGGTGTGCGCGTTTACCGATTTTTCACACGACTCCCTATCGGGGTAGCCCTTTCGACGGCCCCAAAATCGCCGGCTTCGAAAGCAAAGTATGGACTGCGTTCACAATTCACGAAGCTTAACAATGAACTGTTGCAAATCTTTTCTTTTAAAGGTATAAAGCGAAACATTCTTTCTCATCGTATCCGGGCGAACGCCAGTTTCTTGTGCGACTCGATGTGGAGTTTGGTCTTGGTCCGACTGAGTGGCCGGACTTGGTATACACGGGGCGGAGTAATGTCCTCATACCCGGGAAGCATCCGGGACAACGTAACCCATAGTCTTAGCTGTCGATCAGCTGTTCGGTCCCATGCCCTCGCGATCTAAGACTTGCGAATCACACAACTCGCCGCGACACGAAATTCCGGCTCGCCGGATGCGGCAGTGTCTGGCATTGCCGGCACTGGTTTGTCTTCTCGTCTTCACGTGCGGACCAATGGCAGCTCTCGCCGGCCCCTCGCCGACACCCTACTTGTTCAGTCCCGACTCCACTCCGGCGCACGACATTTACAAACTCTCGCTCTTCGTGATGAGCATCTGCGCCGCAATCTTCGTAGTGGTGTTCAGCCTGATCATGTATGCGGCTTTCAAGTTCAGGGCTAGAGTCTCAGATGACGGGCACGAGCCTCCCCAGATCTATGGCAGTAACCAGGTAGAACTAGCCTGGACGGTTATTCCCATACTCATTGTCGTCGTCTTATTCCTGGCGTCGGCGCGCGTGATTCACGCGGTTGAGGACGCGACCTTCCCGCCCAACGCGATTGAAGTCACCGCCGTCGGTCATCAGTTCTGGTGGGAGTTTCAATATCCCGGCTACGGCTTCATCACCGCCAATGAGCTGCACGTGCCGGTGAGCGCCGCGGGTCAAGCTCAGCCTACGCACATTATTCTGCTGTCGGCCGACACCGATCACAGCTTCTGGGTACCGCAGTTGGCGGGCAAGACCGATCTGATTCCCAATCGCAAAAACGAGATGTGGGTTGAGCCACACGAGACGGGGACGTATGTGGGTCAGTGTGCGCAGTACTGCGG
>JBARGS010000091.1:0-13328 GCA_049798495.1 Candidatus Korobacteraceae bacterium
CTCGAATCCTCTCGCTTTTCCCCACTGAGCTCACGGCTTTCCGGCTTGCCGGTGCGGGCCGACGAAACAATCTCCTGTTGGATGGCAAGTTCAAGCTGTTTGTCTGGACGGCCAAGCAGTATCGCACGACTCTCGGGAAAGTCCGCTGGAACCTGTTTCCCCCGTGGCACGAAAATGACGGTCTGACTCTGTTGTGCCCTTTGCGACCAGATAACGCCGACTATGAATGTCTATACATCTTCCCCGCTCTGAACCTCCAATGCCTCAGTTACAGCTTCGGGCCTGATGATGCGCTTCTGCGCAGGGGGACTCCCGTCAGCTATATATCCGAACTTTGCGAAGTAGCGCGGCACGTCCTCTCACCAAGTCTCCGCCCGAGCATTGATCATGAGAACGCCCGGCGTCGACATCCTTTGCCCAGTTCGGGACTACAAATGTTCACGAGAATCTGACAAATGCACCACGCATTTGTGACAAACACACCGGCTATTCGACATACCTTGTCGTTCACGCCGGCCAGTATCGCCCATGTAGAACGGAGAGACGCTGGCTGGCGTCAATCAGAAACTTACGGACTGCTGCCGGGTCGCCGAGAACATCGTCTGTTTTCTCAAGATCTTTGGCAACCTCGCCGGGCTTAATGGCGTGTTGGGCAAACTTGGTGCGGCTGGCCTTCTCGCGCTCTGCGTCACGGTCCCACTGCTTGTGCAGGTTCTGGACGATTTCCATGTCCGTGAAGCCGAGGGTCATCTGCTGCGCGCCCTTTCCCTCCAAGAGGGCATTGAAAACCGCTTGGCCAACGGTTTCGCTGTCCATCGGAACCGGAACGCTCACGCCGAGCGAGCGGAAGATTTCGCGGGCTTTGTTCAAGAGAACATTGAGCACGATGCCGTCGATCCGGTTATCGGGGCTGAAGAGCAGGATGGCGTGGACTTCGTCCGCAACTTGTCCGAAGCGATCAACGCGCCCTTCGCGCTGTTCCAGCCGATTTGGGTTCCAAGGCAGGTCGTAGTGGATGACCGAGTCAAAGTGATCTTGGAGATTGATACCCTCGCTGAGGCAGTCAGTCGCGACCAGGACTCGCCGCTCGTTGGTGACCAACTCGGTGACTTTGGCCTCCCGTTCTTCGTCGTTGCCAGTTTCGCTGGTGATCCCCATCACCCGCAGGTCCTTAAACCGTCCCTCAAGCCTTCTCTGGAGTTCACGGGCGACGTATTCGGCCGTGGCGACGAACCGGCAATAGAGGATCGGCTTAGCGCCCTGCTTCAGGAGGCCGGCCACGAGCTCTTCGGCCTTGGCGAGCTTGGGGTCATCAGCCTTCAGCGTTTCGGCCTTGCGTGCGAACTCCTTCAGTCGTCGCCGGTCTTTTTCCGGAAGATCCGGCATGGCAACCTCGACAGCAGACTCAGGCACCATGTCGAAAATTGCACCTTCGCTCGGAGCGTCCAGCACTTCGCGGCTGCGAGTCTCATCCGTGGTCTCATCCGCTTCAGGAGCGAGTTTCTTCTGGCGAGCCTCAAACGACTTTATGGCTGCCTCCGGGCTCGACATCAGGGAACGGAGCATCGAGAGCGCCGCCCACCACCGGACTCTGCGTCGTGGCGCGCTCAACGAAGTGTCCTGAACGATTTCACGTGTGAATTCCAGCACGTCATCGAAGAGCGCCACATACTCCCGCCCCATCTTGTACGTAGCTTCTTCGGAGATCCTCTTCGGAAAGTGCGTCTCACCCAACCAGTTCGTCACATCAGCGCGACGGCGTTGGACAAAGTGCTTCGCCAACACTTCCCGCTGCTTGTCGGAGAGAGCTTGCATGTCCAGCTTTTCGAACGTAGGTGACAGGAGCCCCAAGAGCGATCGGAAGCTATGTTCGATGCCGCTGTGCGGGGTAGCCGTCACCAGAATCAGGTTGCGTTGGGGATTCTTAGCCACGCCGTGCACTAGTTCGTGGCGAAGCTGTTGTTCGTGTGATGCAATCCCACCAGGCTCGGTCGCCGTGTGCGCTTCATCGACGATCACCAGATCAGGGCAGTGTGCAAGGAAGGCATCGCGCCGCCGGTCAGTCTTGACGAAGTCGATCGAGACGACAAGATGCGGATAGTACTCGTACACCGTGAGGTCTCGGCGCGGAAGATCCCGTTCTAAGCGGGCGAGCGTGCTGGTCCGAAGGATCAGCGCAGGAATGTGGAACTTGCGCTCCAGTTCCGTCTGCCACTGGTCGCAGAGGTGGGGCGGACAGAGCACGCAAGTCCGCCGGACGCCGTCGCGATCCAACAGCTCACGGGCGATCATCCCGGCTTCAATCGTCTTGCCGATACCTACATCGTCGGCAATCAGGAGCCGAACCGGGTCGAGCCGTAACGCCATGATCAGTGGTACAAACTGGTATGGCCGGGGACGGACTGACAGCCGGCCCAGTGAGCGGAATGGACCCGCGCCGCTGCGCAGAGTCAGACGAGCAGCGTTGCGAAGTAGCTTGCCGGCTACGAAATCCCCGGCAAGGTTCGGATCGGGAATCGGGAATTCGGCTGGACGAAGCTCGGTCCCCTCTAGGTCGATATGTATGCCACAGGTTTCTCCCTCTGCACCACTAAGGGGGCGGAGCTTGAGGACGTCTGGGTATTCGGTGGGAAGAACAATCCAATCGCGATCACGGACTGTCACCAGCGATCCAACTGTAAACTCACCAACCAGCGCAGTTGCCATTGCTCCTCACGCACGAATAAGTCTGAAGGCCGAATATAGCACTGGGACATCATGTTCAGGTCTAGTCAAAATTTTGATGCCGGCTTCTGATCCGGTCAGACTCTAGGGTGGCCTTAAGTCAATCTCCGCGAAGGCCATTGGTCGCCCACACGTATCAAACCGTTGACTGGCTGGAGACTGTCGCATAGAGTGTGCCTTCCAAGATCATCCGTAGCATCCCGGAAGTGGGCGAGGTCACGCGGCAATGGCGAACCAAGAACATCTCGCAATCCTCAGGCAAGGCGTCGAGGAGTGGAATAAGTGGAGGGACGAGCGTCCCGACGTAAAGCCAGACCTCAGTGAGGCGCATCTGAGCCGGGCGAACCTCAGTGGGGCGGACCTCCATGGGGCGAACCTCAGTGAGGCAGACCTCAGCGGGAATTCTCCTGCAGATGCAAGATTCTGCTGGCTTAATGAGGAAACCATCGTCGCGGGAGCAAATCTCACCAGAGCAAACCTCCGAGGGGCCGACCTGAGCTCGACGAATCTCTGCGTGGCGATCCTCATAGGCGCAGACCTCAACGGGGCGAAGCTCGTCGGAAGCGACCTCGTCGCGGCCGGCCTGCCTTGGGCGAAGCTCGTTGGGGCAGACTTGAGCGAGGCGGACCTTAGCGGTGCGGATCTGGGCGCGGCAAATCTCACTTCGGCGCAACTCCGCTGGGCGAACCTGACCGGGGCGGATCTGGGCGACACGGATCTCTCCGGGGCAGATCTCTCCGGGGCGAACCTCCGAACTGCACAGGTTACCGGAGCAAATCTCAGTGGGGCCTCGGCCGGGGGAACAATCTTTTCCGCGATTGATCTCAGCTTTGCCAAAGGTCTCGAAACGGTCATCCACGGCGGGCCCTCCACCGTCGGCATTGACACCATCTATGCGTCGCGCGGCAAGATTCCGGAAGTCTTCTTGCGCGGCTGTGGCGTGCCCGACGAGTTCATCGCCTATATTGGCTCGATGGTGGGGCGGCCCATCGAGTTCTATTCCTGCTTCATCAGCTATTCGACCCGCGACAAGGAGTTTGCCGAGCGGCTTAATGCCGACCTGCAAGCCAAAGGCGTGCGCTGCTGGTTTGCGCCCCACGATATGCATGGAGGGCGGAAGATCCACGAGCAGATCGACGAGGCCATTCGGCTACATGACCGGCTGCTGCTGATCCTCTCGGAGCACAGCGTGTCGAGCGAGTGGGTGAAAACCGAACTGGCCAAGGCACGCAAACGCGAGGTGAAAGAAGGTAAGCGGGTGCTGTTCCCTGTCCGGCTGGTGCCGTTTGAGGTGCTGCGCGATTGGGAGTGCTTCGACGGCGATACTGGAAAGGACTCAGCCCGCGAGATTCGCGAATACTTCATCCCCGACTTCAGCAACTGGAAAGACCACGACTCGTATCAGACGGCGTTTCAGCGGCTAGTCAAGGATTTGAAAGCAGAAGCCCGCCAGTGACGACTTTCAACTCAAAGGCTCACCGATGTCATTTTTTTGGCCCGAGGATGCCCTCGATTTGCCGAATGTGATTGAGGTCGTGACCTGCAAACATCCGCACGATGTGCTCCACCGTCTCTTCGCCGCGCTCGAAATGGACTCCATGGTGCTTCCACTGTTCAGGCATGATTGACTTGAGCAATGCGAGGTTCGCTTCCCTGAACACCTGGAACTGCTCCACGCTCTTGCGTGGATCGCGTTTGTCGTAATGCCCGCTAGTGGCCCAGGCGTCCTGATTGAATCCTTCGATGAGGGTTCCGGGCGCTCCCAGAATCATCCGGATACGAAAGCCGCCGACGATTTCTGTGTCTGCGAGATGCGCGAGGATTTCGACAACAGACCATTTGTCCGGAGCAGGACGCTTGCGGAGTTTGGACACGGACACTCCCTTGATCAGTCGCTCGAGTTTCCTTGGCGTGGCAGCCTGCACTTTCAAGGGCTGCTGGCCTTCGACGTAGCTCGTAATGCGCTTGATGTATTCCTGTGGCGTTTCCTTCATGGTGTCTCCCGCTGTTTCTCTTAGTTTGCCCGGCAGGAATTTTACCAGCCATGGGCCTTCGGCCTCTCGGACCTTATGCCACGGATGTCCGCGCGGGCAGACGTGTTTCGGCACCCCCGGCGGCCGAGCAGAGCGCTGCTCAAGCGTCAGAATTACTTGCATCGGTCGTAAGACTCTGCATCGTAATCACTCCAACGCCGGTGATTAGTTCGGCTTGCTCGCCAGGAAATACCAGACCAAGCGGTCGCGCCGCACCTATTTCATCACGCGATGGAGCCGTGAATTCGGAAGCATCGGCGTAGCCATCCGCCTCTACCAACCGAAGAAACTCCTCGTGACGCTCCATGCAATCAAAGGAAAACAGGATCTCGTAAGCAGGCAATTCGGGATCGCCGACTAACGCCAAAACCCGTGTGTTGGTCGCCGTGGCGAACCCAAATAGTCTTCCGATCCAGTTCAACGTCTCGAGATTAACCTCGGGGTCGTCCTCGTCTTCTGGCACCGGACAGATCGTCACTAGCCAATCATCTTCCTCCAGCCAATAGGCTTCAAACTTGTCGTCATTCGACATGTGATTTTCCTTGTCCCTGAGATTATTCCAAAGCATCGCTGATGACCACGACTGCGTTGCAGCCCGGCTGAGGGAATGCCACTCGTGCTTGGAAAGAGATGAGGGTAAGTGAGGGTGCTCACCGTGACTAATTCGTGACTATCCGACCGCAACAGACCATCACCGAACCACTCAAACCGCAACCGCTGCGGATTTGCTGCGTTGTCCGTATGTGCCTGGAAAGGCAGGGCTAATAAGGGATTAGGCCAGTTGGCCTGAAGACGCCCGCACGCTTTTGAGTCCGCTGCGTCTGCCAGTTCCGCCATCCCGGCGATGGAAGGCATAAACAGGTTAGCACAGGGTCTACGCTCGCCGAAGCCGGAGTTCCCGGTTTCACGGCTGATCAGATGCGAAGCAATTCGCGGCTGCGAAAGAGTTTCGTCTGCTGGATGTTCCGATTACTGCTTCTCGTAACTGGCAGTGCATCTTGCTCTGCACCAGCCCTCTCGCAACATGAATATCCGGTAAACAATAGGCGAATTTCTCCGTCTCCTGACGGTCCCGGTGTTCAAGCAACGGCTGCCGCATTACAATGTACGCTGCTTCCGTGGCAAAACGTCCTATGAGCACATCGGCCAAACCAGCACCCGTCAAGGGAAGACGTACGTCTTCCGCAGCCGCAGCTTCCGCGGCACGCAATCACAACGGCGCCCAGCACCTTCCCTCGCTCGATGCGCCCGAGTTATTCATCAATCGCGAGTTGAGTCTGCTCGACTTTCAGCGGCGCGTTCTGGAAGAGGCGCAGGACGGCAACAACCCATTGCTCGATCGGGTCATGTTCCTGTCGTTCGTAGGCTCGAATCTCGATGAATTCTTCATGGTGCGCGTGGCCGGCTTGAAACGGCAGATCGAAAAGGGTGTGGTGGAGACGGCGGCCGATGGAATGACGCCGGCGGAACAACTGCGCGCGATTCGCGCCTCGGTCATCCGTTTGTTTCGCAGCGCACACGACTGTTGGGCCAAGGAGCTCGTGCCTGCTCTGGATGCCTCGGGCCTTCACATTCTGAACTATGCCGATCTCAGCGATGAGCAACGAGCCACCGCGAACTCATACTTTCAGGAAGCTGTGTTCCCAACGCTGACGCCGCTGGCCTTTGATCCGGGGCGGCCGTTCCCGCACATCTCGAATTTGAGTTTGAACCTCGCCATTCTTTTGCGCGCCGGCGAGGGTGAGCAGCATTTCGCGCGCGTCAAAATTCCCGACAGTCTGCCGCAGTTGGTCCCGGTGAGCGCGGCGCCCAAGGCAAAGAGCCGGACCAAGACCTCGGCAAAGGGGCAATCTTTCGTTTGGCTGGAACAACTGGTGGTCGCCAATCTGGAGTCGCTGTTTCCGGGCATGAAGATCCTGGAGGCGCATCCCTTTCACGTCACGCGCGACGCGGACAGCGAGATTCAAGACCTGGAAGCCGGCGATCTGTTGGAATCGGTTGAGGAAGGTGTATGGCAGCGTCGCTTCGCCGATGTGGTACGCGTCGAGATCGACGAGGCCATGCCGCCGCAGGTGTTGGACATTCTGACGGAGAACCTGGAGCTCGATCGCGAAGACATTTACAAAATTACCGGCGGTCCGCTGTCGCTGGTTCGCGTGCGCAATCTCACCAAGATCGAGCGTCCCGATCTGAAGTTCCCGACCTTCGTTCCCGCCATGCCGGCGGCGCTCATGAAGGAGGAAGACGAGGACATCTTCGCCTCCATCCGCCGCGGCGACATCCTGCTGCAACATCCGTACGATTCATTTCAGCCCGTCGTAGGCTTACTGCAAAAGGCGGCGCGCGATCCCAACGTGCTGGCGATCAAGATCACTCTCTATCGTGTGGGGCATAACGCGCCGGTGGTGGACGCCCTGCTCGAAGCGGCGGAGAACGGCAAGCAGGTTGCGGTACTCCTGGAGCTGAAAGCGCGCTTTGACGAAGAGAGCAACATCGGATGGGCGCGAAAGCTGGAAGAATATGGCGTTCACGTCGTCTACGGATTGGTGGGATTGAAGGTGCATTGCAAGGCGCTGCTGATTGTGCGTAAGGAAGGCGATATGATTCGCCGCTACGCGCACCTGTCCACCGGCAACTACAACAGCGCAACCGCGCAACTCTATACCGATATCGGCATGATGACCTGCGATCCCGACATCGGCGCCGATTGCACGGATCTGTTCAACTTCCTCACGGGATACTCGGCCAAGCGATCCTATCGCAAGCTGCTGGTCGCGCCCGTGACTTTGCGCCCCAGCTTTGAACATCTGATTGAGCGCGAGATTGAGCATCAGAAGAGCGGCCGCGGTGGCCACCTCATCCTGAAGATGAACGCCCTGGTCGACAAGAAGATGATCCAGTTGCTCTACCAGGCATCGCAGGCGGGCGTGAAAGTGCAGTTGCTGGTTCGGGGCATCTGCTGCCTGATTCCGGGAATTCCGGGGATCAGCGACAACATCACCGTAACCAGTATCGTGGGACGATTCCTGGAACACAGCCGCATCTTCTACTTCCATAACGGCGGCAATGCGGAGGTATACCTGGGCAGCGCCGACCTGATGCCGCGCAACCTGAATCGCCGCGTCGAAGTCGACTTTCCGGTCCAGGATAAGAATCTAATTCGCCTCATTCATGACGAGATCCTGGGAACCGATCTGAAGGAACAAGCCAAGGGGCGGCACATGACCTCCGATGGCAAGTACGTGCGCGATCCGAACTTCGACAAGAAGGACGCTCGGAACAGCCAGGAGATCTTCCTCGCACGCGCCGCCAAACGACAGGCAACCAAGGTCGGGCCCAGCGTCAATTCCCGCTGACAGGTGCGGAGGGAATTCCGGCGAGCGCCTCTCACTCTCAAAACGGTGCGACCGCCGGCACGTCTATATCCCTGCGGATGCGAGTTAACATAGTCTGCTGCGGGTTTAATAGGTGTGATACACGCGGCATCCGCGGCTTCCCATGAGCATTTCCGAATCTACCGTCAGCTGGAATCTTTCTGAGGTTGCGCAGTCACTCGCAACAGGAAGATTTTGCTGGTTGGCCCGGCGTGCTGCTGCACTCTTCATCCTCCTCGGCGCGCTCGGCCAATTGGGCGCGGCCCAGGCAGCTCCGTCATCTGGCGGCGAGCGCTTCAGCCTGAATGGTTCGGTTGTGAACTCCGTAACCGGAGCGCCGGTGGGGCATGCCCTGGTCCGCGCCAACAGCTTCCCCCCTCGGTTCGTGTTCAGCGACGGTGAGGGCAACTTCCTGATCGACGGCTTGTCCGCCGGCCGCGTTAACGTTACCGCTCAGAAGCCAGGATTCGTCGGTGAACAGGATGCTCCGATCCATACGGTGACCTGGGTTGATGTCGGGTCGGGCAGCGGCTCGCTGGTGCTGAAGCTGATCCCGCAGAGTGCCATCTTCGGCCGCGTAGTGGACGCTGCCGGGCAGCCGATCGAGCGTGTTCCCCTGCGACTGACCAACCTCAACCTGCGCGACGGGCACAAGCGTTGGGAAGGCCGGGGAATGACCGAGACCGACGATGACGGCGGGTTTCGCTTCCCGAACCTGATGCCCGGAATCTACTACCTCTCCGCCGGGCCAAGCAATGTCGAGTCGCACATTCTGACCGCGAACGAAAAGCCGAAGGCCGGTTATCCGCTCGTGTATTATCCCGGCGTTTCCGACCTGACAGCAGCTGCTCCGCTTCAAGTCACCGCCGGGCAGCAAATCGAAGCCGACATTTCGATGGGTGCCGTGCCCGTCTATCAGCTCTCCGGAACGGTCACTGGATATCTTCCTGAGCAGGGTGTCGGCATTCAGATCTTCAACCAGTCGGGCGATGAACTTTCGATGTCCACGAGCTTCAGCATGGAGAACGGTTTCATTCACGTGGACAGCATCCCAGCCGGAACCTATATCGTGCGGGCCTTTGCGCAATCCGGGTCTGCGACTCTTCGCGCAGAGGCCAGAGTGAATGTCAGCTCCAACGTCGAGAACCTGCGACTCGCGCTGCAACCGGCGCTTTCCATCCCCATTGTGGTGCGTGCGGAGTCGCGCAGCGGCTCCGGCCAGAGCTCGACCCCTGTGAACCTGGAGAGGCCTCCCGTCTCGGTGCGTTTGATGCCCAGCCAACCCATGGCTCAAGAAGTGGATGCGACCTTCGTGGAGCGAAGCCGCGGGCACACGCTCGTCCTGCAGAACGTCGATCCCGGAACCTACGCGGCTGAGCTGATGCCGCAACCGCCGTGGTACATACAGTCGGCGACTTACGGCCAAACCAACTTGCTCTATGACGATCTCTACGTCGGCAGCGGAGGACAAGGCTATCCGTTGGATATCGTGTTACGCGACGACGGCGCCAGCATCGCGGGAACGGTAAAGACTCCCGACAACGCCGACGTGCAGGCGACGATTGTGGCGCTTCCGCAACCTGCTTCCAAGATTCCACCAAAGACGGCGCAGTACTTTTCCGGGGGCTTCAACATAAGTGGACTCGCTCCCGGAGACTACCTGGTCTTCGCCTTCGACCGCACCGAGAGTCTGGAGTTTGCCAACCCCGAAGCGCTTCAGGCGTACGCGTCGCAGGCCGCGCATATCACGTTGACGCCCGGTCAGAAGGCGCAGATCGTTCTCGACCTGATCAGCACCGGCAAAGGAGAGTGACGGGAGATGTTCCAGCGTCTGCTATGCGTCGTGCTGTTCGCCGCCAGTTTGCCAGCCCAGCAGCGGCAGGGAAACGCGACCGTGTCGCACAGCTATCGCATCGCAGGAACCGTCGTGAATTCCGTCACGGGGCAGCCCCTGGCATCGGCATCGGTTGCCATTGCCCCCACCTCGCAAGGCATGGAGCGCGACATCTCGAACTCCGTCACTACCGGCTCGGATGGCCACTTCTCCTTCGATAATCTTCCGCGCGGCAAGTACTCGCTGATGGCGATGGCTCGCGGCTACACGCTTCAGTATTTTGAGCATCACGACCCCTACGCCACAGCGGTCGCGGCCGGACCCGATCTCGATTCCGAGCACCTGGTCTTCCGTCTGGAACCGGATGCCTCGGTCGAAGGTGAGGTGAGTGACGAGAACAACGATCCGATTCAGAACGCCATGGTGCGGCTGTTTCAGACCAGTCTGGAGAATGGTCAGCAGAAGACAGTGCAGGTGGGCCAGACTCAGACTGACGATCAGGGCCGCTACCGTATGGGGCGTCTCGCACCGGGGAAGTATTACCTGGCGGTCTCGGCGCGGCCTTGGTACGCGCAGAGTATTCGGGTGACCGGCAAATTCGCCGGTGCAGATGCTCAGGCTGAGCAGGAGGCGGCAGCGCTCGATGTTACTTATCCGCTGACGTTTTACCCTGACGCGATGGACTCCAGTAGCGCCTCTCCTCTGACGCTGACCGGCGGCGAGAAGACAACCGCGGACGTCGTGCTGCGTGCCACGCCGTCGCTGCATTTGCGAATTCGCACGGGCAGCTCGAGCACCAGCCCGGCCTTCGACCGGGCGGTTTTTCCGGCGGTGTCACAACGCATTTTCGAGGGGGTTTTGGATTCGGTAACCAATGCGCCGGTGTCGTGGGAAGGTCCGGGCGTCATTGATATCTCGGGACTGGCGCCGGGACACTATGTCGTCGAAATGCCGGGGTCGAGCGGGCTGGGCGAGAAGGCCACCCGTCGCGGCTGGTACCGCGACATCGACTTGACTGGCGATGCTGAAATCAGCGCCTCCGACGCGCCCAGCTTCGCTAGCGTTTCCGGAGTCATGGCGTTCGAGAATGAAGCGCGAGTGCCGAAGGGAGCCGCCCTCGAGCTCTCCAATACCGATAGCGGCGAGACGTTTCGGAGCGATATTTCGGAGAAGGGCGAATTCGATTTCAGCTCCGAGGGGGTGAAGCCCGGCCATTACCTTGTGAGACTCAATAACACTGGCGGCTTGTTCCTGAGCCGGCTGAGCGCCACGGGAGCGAAGGTGATTGGCCGCACCATTGAGATTGCCGGCACCGGCAGCGTACGCATCACTGCCGTTGCCATGCGCGGAGCGGCCAGCGTGGATGGCACTGCTGTGCGTAATGATCAGCCTTTCGCAGGTGCGATGATTGTTCTGGTCCCGCAGGATCCCGGCCACAATGCTCCGCTGTTTCGCCGGGACGAGAGTGATAGCGACGGCACATTTACTCTGTCGAATGTCGTGCCGGGGCAGTACACGGTCATTGCCATCGCCAACGGCTGGGATCTTGAGTGGGCCAATCCCACGGTCCTGCAGCCGTACCTGAAGCAGGGAGAATCGGTGCAGGTTCCGCTGGAAGGCAAGCTTCAGATCAAGGTACAGGTACAGTAATAGTCCCAATGATGAAGCGATGGTTCTTCTGTGTCACGATGCTGATGACGACCTGCGTTATCGGGGTTGGAATCGCAACCTGCGAAGATCTGAAATACCTTGTGGTCGGCCGCGACACAGTGATGGGCCGCCTGAAAGACGCTCCGAAGGGCAATTCCGATCGTGCCTTGGAACTGGAGAAAATGTTTCGCGAGGCCGGGTGCCGGCCCTCCAAGCAACCGGTCCAAGGTTTACATGAGCCCAACGTGCTCTGCGTGTTGCCGGGATCGTCGAGTTCGGTGATCGTTGTCGGTGGACATCTCGATCACGTCGAACACGGCGATGGTACGGTTGACGACTGGAGCGGAGCATCGATGCTGCCGAGCCTGTATCAAAGTCTGGCCGGCCAGCCGCGAACCCACACATTTCTCTTTCTGGGATTCGCCGGCGAGGAAGAGGGTTTGGTCGGCTCCGACTTTTACGTCAAGCATCTCACCGTCGAGGAGCGGAAGCAGATCGCGGCGATGGTGAACCTCGAATGCCTGGGACTGACTACCACGAAGGTTTGGACGAGTCACTCCGATGACGTGCTGGTTCGCATGCTGGTGGCGATGGCGCGATGGTCGCACGCGCCGCTGCTCGGCGTGAACGTGGAACGAGTGGGAACTACCGACTCAGAATCGTTCGCCCGCTACAAGATTCCGCGGATCACGATCCACTCTCTCACGCAGGAAAATCTGACGCTGCTGCACAGCAAGGACGACAATATCAAAGCGATCAAGCCGGACGTGTACTACGACTCCTATCGCCTGATCGCGCCTTATCTGGTGCTGCTGGACCAGCAGTTGCCAACGTCGCCCACGGCGGCACACTAGTCTTCTTTGGCGGCTCCGGCCCGAGTCCCGCTCTGCCCCCCAGGGTCCGCGCTGTTTATAATCCTGCTTTGCTTCATGAAGGAGGGATTTGATGGCAGGAGTCGAAGGCCGCGTGGCGCTTGTCACCGGAGCGTCGCAGGGTATTGGCCGTGCATGTGCGCTGGCGCTGGCCGGGGCGGGAGCGAAGCTGGCGCTGTGCGCGCGCAACCAGGAGAAGCTGGAGCAACTCGCCGGCGAGATCAACAGCAAGGGCGGGGAAGCGGCGGCGTTCCAGCTCGACGTCAGCAAGGAAGACGAGATCAAGGCGGTGGTGAAGTCGGTGATTGCGCGCTTCGGCAAGATCGACATCCTGGTCAACAACGCCGGCATCACCCGCGATCAGCTGGTCATGCGTATGAAACGCGCCGACTGGGACGACGTCATCGCTACCAATCTCACCGGTCCGTATCTGCTCATCCAGGCGGTGATCAGCTCCATGCTGAAGCAGCGCTGGGGAAGGATTATCAACATCACCAGCATCTTCGGTCAGATTGGGCAAGCCGGGCAGGCGAACTACTCCTCGTCGAAGGCGGGGCTGATTGGGCTGACCATGTCTGTCGCGCGCGAGGTGGGGTCGCGCAACATCACGGTGAACGCGGTGTCGCCGGGCTTCATTGAGACGGCGATGACGGAAGTTCTGCCGGGCGAGATGAAAGAGAACATCGTGAAGAACATTCCGCTGGGCCGCGCCGGAAGCGATGTGGACGTCGCTAACGCCGTGAAATTTCTCGCGTCTGAAGAGGCGGGCTACGTGACGGGACACGTGCTGAATGTGAATGGCGGAATCCTGATGGGGTGAAGATGGGAACGGGCGCGCTGT
>JBARGS010000092.1:0-3262 GCA_049798495.1 Candidatus Korobacteraceae bacterium
TGGCGATGCAGGAAATCGTGGAGCGGGGCTTGCCGGTGCGGCCTAATCCGCCGCCGGCGGATGTGAACACGCAAACCGCTGCCGGCAATACGAAGATGCTGGATGTGCAGGCCGGGCCGCTGGGGCCGGTGGGTGGCGAGGGCGGTATGGCGAAGCCGATGCCGGCGGAACAGAAGCAACCGTGACGTCCCGTGGAGGGAAAGGGCGGCATTTACAGGCAGAGGGGTCCTTCGACTCCGGCAGCCAAAGGCAGGCTGCCTCCGCTCAGGATGACACGACGGATCGCGCGCGCCTCGGTCGGGGTGACACAGTTTTTTTATGCAGCGGGTCGACGTGGGCTAACAACCGATTCCCGGCGGGGACGGCAGAACAGCAGGTCCCTCCACTCGGACTAAAGTCCTCGGTCGGGATGACACAGTTTTTTAACGCAGCCAATACCGGCGGCACTCGATAGCGGATTAGAACGATAGGGGTCCTTCGACTCCGGCGGCCAAAAGCGGGCCGCCTCCGCTCAGGATGACAGAGATTTGGATGTGATGCTGTGAAATGTTTTGTACAACTCGCGATTTTGCTGGCAGCGACCCTTGCCGTTGCGCAGGCGCCTTCTTCCTTTCAGGACAAGAGCACGCAGCCCGCGGCCCAGGTCAATCCAGCCGATCTATCGAATGTCGGCATCGATCAGCGCCTCAATCAACAGGTGCCGCTCGATCTCCAGTTTAAGGATGAGACCGGAAAGACGGTGAGGCTGGGCGACTACTTCCAGGCGGGCCGTCCGGTGATTCTGAATCTGGTTTATTACACCTGTCCCATGCTGTGCGGCGAGGAATTGGTGGGAGAAGCCAGCGCGCTGAGCGTCTTGAAATTCACGCCGGGCAACGAGTACGAGGTGGTTTCTGTCAGCTTCAATCCCGACGAAACTCCGAAGGATGCGGCCGAGGCCAAGCAAACCTACATCGCGCGCATCAATGAGCATCTGGAGCACAAGACCAACGGCGACGGTTGGCATTTTCTGACCGGGCAGGAGCCGCAGATCAAGCAACTGGCGGACGCGGTCGGATTTCACTACCATCGCGACCCAGCCAGCGGGCAATACATTCACGCCACGGCCATCATGATCGTGACCCCGGCGGGCAAGCTGGCTCAGTACTACTACGGAGTTGAATACTCGCCGAAGGACATTCGCCTGGGCTTGATCGAAGCCTCGCGCGACAAGATTGGCACGGTGGTGGACGAGGTGCTGCTGTACTGCTATCACTATGACCCGAAGACCGGGCGATACGGCGCTGTAGTCACCAACATCATGCGTTTGGCCGGAGCTGCCACCATGCTGATTCTCGGCGGATTTCTGATTGTGATGTTCCGCCGCGAGAAGACGGGGCCCCCAGCACGCGCCGATTTTGCGCGCGATGGGGTGGAAGAGAAATCGGGGTCCCCGGCGCGCGCCGATTTTGCGCGTGATGGGGTGGAAGAGTCACACGACAGCAACAAGGGAACAGGACGGGCCTGATCGATATGTGGAAGAATTTCCCACTCTTTCCTGAGCGTGCCTCGGCACTGGCATGGCAGGTGGACGGACTTTATTTCTTGCTGATCGCGGTGTCGGCGTTCTTCACGCTGCTGATCTTCGTGATGATCTTCGTTTTCGCCGTGAAGTACCGCCGCTCGGCCCATCCGCATCCGGTGCCGATCGAAGGCTCGTTGCCGCTGGAACTGGCCTGGACCCTGATCCCGCTGGGCATTTGCATGATTTTCTTTGCCTGGGGATCGCTTATCTACTTCCAGGAGGCTCGGCCACCGCGCGGAGCGATGGAAGTCTATGCCGTTGGCAAGCAGTGGATGTGGAAGTTTGAGCATGAGAGCGGGCAGCGGGAGATTAATCAGCTTCACATCCCAGTGGGCCGCGATGTGAAGATGATCATGAGTTCGCAGGACGTGATTCATAGTTTCTTTGTGCCGGCCTTCCGCATCAAGGCCGACGTGCTGCCCGGCCGGTTTACGACTACCTGGTTCCACACGACGAAAGTTGGGACCTACCACTTATTTTGCTCGCAATATTGCGGCACCGATCACTCGGGCATGATCGGCCAGGTGATCGTGATGGATCCGGTGGCGTATCAGGCGTGGGTCGGTGGCAACGGGGGATCAGGCGGACTGACGACCAGCGGCCAGGAGCTCTTTCAGCAGCTGGGCTGCGGGACCTGCCACCGTTCCGACACCCAGGGGCGCGGTCCCAACCTGGCTGGCTTATATGGCAGGCAGGTGATGCTGGAGGATGGTCGCACGGCGGTAGCCGACGAAAATTACATTCGCGAGTCGATCGTGAATCCCGGCACGAAGATCGTTGCCGGCTTCAGGCCGATCATGCCGACTTTTCAGGGCCAGGTCTCCGAAGAGGGCCTGATGGCACTGGTCGCCTACATCAAATCGTTATCGCCATCGCAGAGTACAACGGCGAACAACCAGGCTGGTGGCGGGCAAACTACGAACTCGCAATAAGGCTGTAGAACCCTAAGGTGTGTGACATGGCAACCGCTGTACAAACCGTCGAACGCGAGAATTACCTCAATTCGAACTACGGCATCAAGTCGTGGCTGCTGACCACGGACCACAAGCGGATCGCGATGCTCTACCTGGTCTCGATCACCGCCATGTTCTGGATCGGCGGCTTCTTCGCGATGATGATCCGTCTGGAACTGCTGACGCCGCAGGGAGACCTGGTTTCGTCCGACACATATAACAAGCTGTTCACCATGCACGGGATCATCATGGTGTTCTTCTTCCTGATTCCGTCGGTGCCGGCGGTGATCGGCAATTTCGTGATCCCCTTGATGGTGGGCGCCAAGGATCTCGCTTTCCCGCGCGTGAACCTGCTGAGCTGGTACATCTACATGCTTGGCGCGATTACGGCCTTGACCGCGATGGTCACCGGCGGCGTCGATACGGGCTGGACCTTCTATACGCCGTTCAGCACCACGTACTCCAACACCCACGTCATCGGTGCGGCTATCGGTATTTTCATTACCGGCTTCTCGTCGATTCTGACCGGATTGAATTTCATCGTCACCATTCATCGCATGCGAGCCCCCGGCATGACCTGGCGCCGCTTGCCGCTATTCTGCTGGTCGAATTATGCCGCCGCGCTCATCATGGTGCTGGGCACGCCGGTCATCGCCATCACACTGCTGCTGGTCGCGCTGGAACGCGCCTTTCATATCGGCGTTTTCGATCCACAACTGGGCGGCGATCCGGTGCTCTTCCAGCA
>JBARGS010000093.1:0-3444 GCA_049798495.1 Candidatus Korobacteraceae bacterium
AGTTCAGCCCAGGACGAACTGGGGTCCCCGATCCGCGCCGCCTTTGCGCGGATTGGGGTGGGAAGTCCTGGGTAGTCGCGCCCCGAAATCCTGAGCCCCTTTAGGGGCGGCACACGGGATGCTAAGCTGGCTTCAGCGTATCCGTGACATACAGCCGGTTGGGATTGCCCGGTTCGATGCCATTCTTCTCGAAGGACGTCTTGATGCGGCGGCGTAGCTCGCGGCGAACGGTGTCCTGCGAACCTGGTCTGGTCTTCACCAGCATGAGATAGTCCACAGCGTCTCCGCTCACTTTATCGATGCCGGGTACATCCGGCTTGGCGACGATAAGTTGCGAAAACGTAGGGTCCCCCGCCAGTTCGGCGCCAATGTCTTGTAGCAGTTTGACCACCTCGTCGCTGTTGGCGTTGTAAGCCACCGAGACCTGCATGGACAGCTGTGTCCAGTCTCGCGTCAGATTGCTGACCACCTTGATTTCGCTGCTGGGAACGTTGTGGACGGTTCCATCGCCGTCGCGCAGCACGGTTCGGCGCAGCGTCATGGCCTCCACCGTGCCTTGCACGCCGGCAATCCTGACGGTATCGCCGATGTCGTATTGGTTCTCAACCAGAATAAAAAAGCCATTGATGAAATCGTGCACCAAGGTCTGCGCGCCAAAGCCAATGGCCACTCCCGCGATTCCGGCACTCGCCAACAGTGGCCCCATGTTGATCCCCAGCAGGGGCAGGATCTGCATCGCGGCGAGGAACAGGATGACGAATATGCCGACGCTATAGAAGACGCTGGACAGGGTTCGCAACTGCTGCGCTCGAACCGCCGACGGCAGACCTTGACTCTTGCTGAGATCGCCAAGATGACGCGCCGCCGCTTTCAGCAGCCGCGTCAGAATGAAGGCAATGATGAGGACCGCGATGATTCGCGGCACCTGGTGGCGGACGAAATAAAAGGTATCGTCACTCCAGCCGCTGATGATCCGAACTACGCTGTCTTTTGCGCTGTGCGGGCTCACGAGAATCGCCGGCAGCCGATATAGAAGAGGAAGCGCCATTCTTCGCGGATTATAGCAATCGGGTTCAGGAAAGAGATGAACCGGCCGTCAAAGAAGCTGCTCTGCCCTCATCTCCAGGCCCGGGAATATAATCACAGTGCTTTATGAGATACAACACACATTCCGTCGGACTCTTGCTCATCGCGGCGATCCTTCTCTCATTCGGGGTTTATGGCTTTGCTCAAACCGACCAGCCTAAGCCCCCTCTTCACGGTGTCTCGCCCTCACCCAGCTCGGCTGAAGATGCATGGGAAGCGCAGCAGCGCAAGGAAATGCTGAAAAAACGGAACGTAGAACGCCAGCAGGAGCTGAAAAAGGATACGGAGAAGCTGCTGGAACTGGCTACCGAGCTTAAGCAGTCCGTGGACAAGAGCAACGAAAACACGTTGTCACTCGACGTTATCAAGAAAGCCGATCAGATTGAAAAGTTGGCCAAGAGCATCAAAGACAAAATGAAGGGCCCGTGAGAGTGATCATCCACGCAAGATGTGAGGGAATCTCTTTAACTCGAATCATTCCGAGGGTGCCACGTCCAAGCCGCCTTTGCTTGGAACCCGCCCTTTGAGCAAGGTCGAAAAGGGTGAGGTTTTTCATCGCACCGAGCGCCAATAGAACAGGACGGTTAACAAAGCGATCGTCGCTCCTGCCGTCAACACAAAACGAAGCCGAACTTTGCGGCTTGAGGCCGCTGCCGCCGCCGACGCGTTAGCGATTCGCGCCATAACCCGTTCCGTGATGGCGCGCTCCAGCGCCGAGGAACGCGATTCTGTCACTTTGGGCGGAGCGGCCGCGATGGTTCGCGACTCAACCGGCGCGATAAAGCGGTAGCCGTGCAGGCGGATGGTCTCGACGTAAACCGGCTGGCTGGCATTGTCCGCCAAGGCGGCCCGGATTTGCTTGATGCACTGATTCATCCGCCGTTCAAAGTCGATCTCGGTTTCATCGCCCCAGAATTGTGCCTGGATCTCCTCCCGGCTTACCACCTGACCAGCCCGGCCGGCGAGCAGGGCCAGAAGCCGGAACGGCTGCGGCGGCAGCCGTACCACGGTTCCGGACTTGCGCAACTCTCCGGTGGCCAGATTCAGCTCGAAGACGCCGAAGCGAAGTAGCTGCTGCGTGGCGCTCACAATAACAATATGCCCCCGACAATCGTCTCCGCCGCGGAATTATACCGCTGAAGGGCTTGACATTTCTTCCACATATTGAGCTAACCCCCGGCTCCGCAGAGAGTTGCCCGATCAGATCGCAATCACCCTCAAATCAGTTGCTGCGGCCTTGAAAGCGGCAGAGAACCGCCGCATTGTGCCCCACAAGAGCGGGGAATTCAGAAAAATGAAGCACCTGCTCTTCAGGGGACGCTTCCGGAGGTGCGGCAAAGGACGCCCTCCGGAAGGCGATAACCAGATTGAAGGAAGGAGGAAGCCATGAAAAGGCAAGGAACAATGCAAGCGCAGCAGTTAGAGAAATTCGCGAGGTTCTTGGATGAGCACCCTGGATTCGCGCCGCTATTAGCAGGTGAGGACGCTCGGGTCTATGGCTTCCAGGTGGGCTGCAGCTATCTCGGGATCGATGCCATGGAGGAGCTCATGTCCATCCAACCGCACTTCGACGCGCGGGAAGCGGCGCTGCTGCTGGCTCCGTTAGGAGGAGCCGTGCGTGCTCTGCCCAGCGGAACAGGCAAGTGAATTTATTCCGGCATATTCGCCGGCCGTTTGCATCGTGCCAACCCGCACGGTTTTCGGCCGCGTAAGAGAGCAGGGGGCGGAATAACCTCTCCGCCCCACTCCCGTTTCTCAGCCGAAGCGATAGCGACGGGCAGTCCAGCGGTGAGGCTGCTCCCAGGTTTACGAGACAACTGCCGCCCAACCTACGACCAAGGAGGTCGATATGAAAAACGTCAGCTACAACATGTCGTTCGGAGTGCGAAGTCTTGTCCAGAAGATTACTCTTCCTCTGTTACTGCTGCTTGCCTCAACCCTCTACTGCACCCTGTTCACGATTCCCGCGTTCGGCAAGGACTATGACTTTTCTGGAAGCATTGGGGATATTAAGGTCCATATGGCCTGCGCAAACGGTATCGACAAGAATCCATGCAACTGGGCCCAGCCTGATGACTCGTGGGAGTTGACGATTACAAACACGTCGCAGAGTACTTGGACGGAATTCGTAGTGACCCTGAACTTTAAGGATCCAGACTACCCGTGGGCGCGCATCAACAACGCCAGTGCAACTGGTTTTGATAAGAAAAGCTATGATCAAAATCAGCAGAGCGTTACCTTCAAGGCCACTACGAAAGATGGTGGCATCAAGCCGAATGGAAAGACTACGATCAAGCTGAAAGTATCGTATTCGTTGAATGCCGCACTTCCCTACACACTCAAACTCCAGGTCACAGG
>JBARGS010000094.1:0-1771 GCA_049798495.1 Candidatus Korobacteraceae bacterium
GAACCTCGCGCCAAGTTCCATTAGCGAACCCTCATCAACCGCACTGTCCAAAATTGGTCCGCTTCCGTGACCGTTCTGTTATGCTGAATCTCTGTGGTGATCAAAGTTTTCTTTGCGGTTCTGGTGCTGTGCACCACAGCCGTCGTCGCCGTCATTCTGGCGATTCACTTCCGCGTCAAGCGGCACCTTCGGGAAGAGTCAGCCGCAGCTCCAGAGGTTGAGTCCGCCGCCGTGGAAGAGCAGTCAAAGGCTATGATTGCGCCGCCGATCGAAGGCGCTGCGACGAACGCTGCCGAGGAAAAGCTATCCTAATCTGTCTTCTTTGGTTTCGCGAGGTAGGAAAATGTCGAGAGCTGCAATTCATAACCAAATAGCTGCGCCTGACCGCTCGCTCCATCTGGTCAAGCAGGCGGGGATCGTCATTTGCGCCAGCGCCGTAATCGCCGTCTGTGCGCGTCTCGTGGTACCTCTGCCCTTTACGCCGGTACCGCTCACGCTGGCCAACTTTGGAGTGCTGCTGGTGGGACTGACTCTAGGAAGCCGCCGAGGCTTTGCTGCCGCCACGCTTTATCTGGCGTGGGGCGCAATGGGTCTGCCGGTCTTCGCCTCCTTCGGTGTGGGAGGTCTGGCTCAGATGCTCGGTCCAACCGGGGGTTATCTCTGGTCGTATCCGGTGGTCGCGTTCCTGGCAGGCTGGATCGCCGAGCGCGGTGCACCCAGCTTCCTGCGCAATGTTGTGGCGGCTACGAGTGCGGAGATCGTTCTCTTCGCAGCCGGTATCAGTTGGCTGGCCATTATCGCTCACAGCTGGCGGCAGGCTGCGTTGTTTGGACTCTACCCCTTCTTCTTCGCCGAAGTGACGAAGGTGATGATCGCTGCGGCTGCTGCGCGCCGTTTGCGCCAGCGCTTATAACGACTGCTTCATTTGCCGTCTGCGGCAAACGGTAATTTCAAATTCGGGAGAATTCCCCAGTAAGTACACGCGCCCTTATGACCCGCGACTCCGGAAAAAACATTCGCGAAATCAAAGTCGCCCATAGTCCCGACTCCGACGACGCCTTCATGTTCTATGGCATGGCGACCAACAAGATTCGCGTGCCAGGGGTGAAGTTCACCCACACCCTTACCGACATCGAGACCCTCAACCGCAAGGCCATGGAGGGCTTCTACGACATCACCGCGATCTCCTTCCACGCCTATCCCTACATCCAGGACAAGTACGCGCTGATGCCCACCGGAGGCAGCGTTGGCGAGGGCTATGGCCCCATGATCGTGGCCTCGCGCAACATTTCCATCGACGAGATCAAGCAGCACAAGATCGCTGTGCCGGGCACCATGACCACGGCGTATTTAACGCTGAAGCTCTTCGCACCGGAAATCGCGACCGAAGTTGTTCCCTTCGACGACATCATTCCCAAAATTCTGGATGGCAAGTTCGAAGCCGGCCTGATCATTCACGAAGGCCAGCTCACCTTCAACAAGGCTGGGTTGCACAAGATTGTCGACATGGGCAAGTGGTGGCGCGATCAGACGGGACTGCCGCTGCCCCTGGGCGGCAACGCCATTCGGCGCGAGCTGGGACCCGATCTCATCGCCTCCTGCTGCAACGCCTTGCGCGACAGCATCCGCTACGCGCTCGATAATCGCGAAGAGGCTCTGCAATACGCCATGCAGTTCGCTCGCGATCTGGATCCGCAGATGGCCGACAAGTTCGTGGGCATGTACGTAAACGAGCGCACCCTCGACTACGGCAAAGATGGCCGCGAGGCAA
>JBARGS010000095.1:0-8334 GCA_049798495.1 Candidatus Korobacteraceae bacterium
CCGGAGTCGAGATGTTCAAGAAGCAGTTGGACGAAGGCCTGGCGGGCGACAATGCCGGCCTGCTGCTGCGCGGCACGGCGAAGGAAGACGTGGAGCGCGGCATGGTGCTGGCCAAGCCGGGATCGATTACACCGCACACCAAGTTCAAAGGCGAGGTGTACGTGCTGTCGAAGGATGAAGGCGGGCGGCACACGCCGTTCTTCAAGGGCTATCGGCCGCAGTTCTACTTCCGCACGACGGATGTGACGGGAGTGGCGACGCTGCCGGAAGGTACGGAGATGGTGATGCCGGGCGACAACGTGGCGCTGGAGATCGAGTTGATCACGCCGGTGGCGATGGAAAAGGGCTTGCGGTTCGCGATCCGCGAAGGCGGACGCACCGTGGGCGCCGGGACAATCAGCGAAATCATTGCGTAGTTTTGCTCCCCCTCATTCCAAAAGCTGGAATGAGTGGGGCACCCAAAAACCAGCGGCACACGCCGCAGGGCGGATCGCGAGACGAGCCTTAACAAAAAGATCTTTGAGAGATGACTAACGTGATTGGCAAAGAACGAATCCGCATCCGGCTGAAAGCTTACGACTATCGCATTCTTGATCAGTCCACCGGCGAGATCGTGGACACGGCAAAGCGCACGGGCGCGCAGATCGCGGGACCGATTCCGCTGCCCACGGTGAAAAACAAGTACTGCGTCCTGCGTTCGCCCCATGTCGACAAGAAGTCGCGCGAGCAGTTTGAGATTCGCACGCACAAGCGTCTGCTCGACATCCTCGAACCCACGCAGCAGACGGTGGATGCCCTGATGAAGCTCGAGCTTCCAGCGGGCGTGGATGTGGAGATCAAGGCCTTCGGCAAGGAGCATAAATAAGGCTATCAGCCGTCAGCTTTCAGCTATCAGCTAAACCGAAGAGGAATTGGTATTAGCTGAAGGCTGACAGCTGATAGCTGAAAGCTAAATAACAAAGCTTCCGAGGTTGATTCAACCCCCGGTCCTAAATGAACCGGACAAATAGGAAGCGGAGTTGAGGAAACGAATATGGCAGTCAGTGGAATTCTCGGTAAGAAAGTCGGCATGACGCAGCTCTTCGATGACAAGGGTGATGTTCACCCCGTCACCGTGCTGAAGGCTGGCCCCTGCGTGGTCACGCAACGCAAGACCGTGACCAAGGACGGCTATGACGCCGCGCAGATCGGCCTGGTGGAGTTCGTAAAAGAGTCCCACCTGACCAAGGCGATGAAGGGACACTTCGCCAAGAACAATCTGCCGCCGCTCCGCCTGCTGCGCGAGGTGCCGATCGTCATCGATCCCGAAACCCAGGACGGAACCAAGGTGGGCGACAAAGTCCTGGTCGACATCTTCGACGGCGAGAAGTTTGTGGACATCGCTGGCACCAGCAAGGGCCGCGGCTTCGCTGGCGTGGTGAAGCGCCACAAGTTTGCCGGCGGCGCTGCCTCGCACGGATCGATGTTCCAGATCACCGGCTCCATCGGTTCCTCGGCATTCCCGTCGCGCGTCTTCAAAGGCATGCGCATGGCGGGCCACATGGGCGTCGACCGGGTCACGATTCGCAACCTGCGCGTGCTGGGTGTCGATAGGGATGAAAACCTTCTGGTAGTAGAAGGCGCGGTGCCGGGACACAAAGACAGTTACGTAATCATCACCAAGGCCAAAAAGCCGCCGAGAGAGCGCCGTGGATTCAGCGGCTCCGGTACGGTCGATCCGTTGAAGGCCTCGAAGCGCGCGGTGGCGAAGAAGAAGTAGCTAGCAACTAGTAATTAGCAACTAGTAACTAGTAACTAGTAACTGGTAACTAGCAATGATGGCTATCGACAGGTTTGTGCCAGGGCACGACTTCAGTCGTGCCGAACGAGGGCCAAAAAGTAGGGGCTTTAGCCCCCGCAAAACAAGGTGCCTCAGCGTTTTTGGTTTAGCTGAGAGCTGACGGCTGATAGCTGACAGCGAACTGAGAGAAATTATGGCGACGATTGATGTAGTGAACCTGGGCGGCGAGAAAGTCGGTTCCCTTGAGCTGGCCGACGAAGTCTTCGGCGCAGTCAATGAGGACCTGCTCTGGGAGGCGGTGAAGCACTACCGCGCCGGGCAGCGAGCCGGAACTCATGCCACCAAGAACAAGAAGCTGGTGAGCGGCGCCGGCAAGAAGCTGTGGAAGCAGAAGGGTACCGGACGCGCACGCGTCGGCTCCATCCGCTCTCCTCTGTGGCGGCATGGCGGCACAGTGCATGGACCGCAACCCCGCTCCTACGACTTTGCTTTCCCACGCAAGAAGCTGCTGGGCGCGCTGCGCTCGGCGCTGGCGGCGAAGCTGGCCGACGGCAATCTGGTGGTGGTCGAGAGTTTCGAACTTGAAGGCGCCAAGACCAAGGAATTTCGTAAGACGCTGGACAAGCTCAAGGCCAAGCGGACGACGCTGCTGGTGGAGGGTTCGGCGAGCGAGAACCACAACCTGCACTTGAGTTCGCGGAATCTGGAAGGGGTCGAGCTGCTGGCCGGCAATCAGGTTCATCCCTATCACCTGCTGCGCTACGAAACGACGATCTTCGCACGGCCGGCGCTGGAGAAGCTGCAGGATTCGCTGAAGGCCTCGGCGCCCCGCCACCCCAATACGCGCAAAGTCGGCGCGTCTCGGGGACCCCGGAATCGCAAAGCGGAGGTGGCGTAATGAAGTCGGCGTATCAGATCATTCGCCGCCCAGTCATCACGGAAAAGGGCCTGGGCGTTAAGGAAACCGAAGGGACGCTGGTCTTCGAAGTTGCGGTCAAGGCAAGCAAGACGGAGATCAAGCAGGCGGTGCAGAGCATTTTCAAGGTGAAGGTCGACTCGGTACGCACCGCTACCTTTGTAGGAAAAGAGCGCCGCCGCGGCAAGTTCACCGGCTACCGGCCCGACTGGAAGAAGGCTTACGTGCGCCTGAAGGCAGGCGAAAAGATGCCCGAGTACGCGGAGAACATCTAGGCAGTTGTCAGTGGTTAGTGGATAGAAATCAGAACTACTAACCTGGCGGGATTGAGCGCCGTAGGCGCGGAATAACTTAGCCCAGCCCTTCGGCGCTGGGTAGGCGAAATACAGCGCCTGAGTCCCGTAGGGACGGTACAGCGCGAAACGAGTAGAAACATGGCAATCAAAACTTACAGACCGGTAACTCCGACACGGCGGTTTACGACCTCGACGGTCAACGATGACCTGACGACGAACCGGCCGTACAAGCCGCTGACTGAACCCAAGCAGCGTACCGGCGGACGCCGCAACGCGGGCGACCTGACCATCTGGCATCGCGGCGGCGGCCACAAGCGCAAGCTGCGCATCATCGATTTCAAGCGCGACAAGACTGGCGTTCCGGCCACTGTCGCCTCCATCGAGTACGATCCTAACCGCTCGGCGCGCATTGCGCTGTTGAACTACGCCGACGGTGAAAAGCGTTACATCGTTTACCCCGTGGGATTGAAGGTAGGGGCGAAGATTGTCAGCGGCCCCGATGCCGACATCCTGGTAGGCAATGCATTGCCGCTGCGGAACATTCCTCCCGGCACCACGGTTCACAACATCGAGCTGAAGCCGGGCAAGGGCGCGCAGATGGCGCGTTCGGCGGGAGCCCAGGCACAGCTGGTCGCCAAAGAAGGCGACTACGCGCTGCTCAAGCTGCCTTCCGGCGAGACGCGCAAGGTGCTGGTCGATTGCATGGCGACCGTGGGCCAGGTCGGCAATGTCGATCACGAAAACATCTCCATCGGCAAGGCCGGCCGCACCCGCTGGCTGGGTATCCGTCCCACCAACCGCGGCGTAGTGATGAATCCGGTGGATCATCCGCACGGCGGCGGCGAAGGCAAGACCAGCGGCGGACGTCATCCAGTGACCCCGTGGGGCCAGCCGACGCGCGGCTACAAAACGCGTAACAACAAGCGGACCGATAAGTTCATCGTGAACCGCAGACAGAAGTAGGACTGAGACGATATGGCACGTTCAACCAAGAAGGGTCCGTTCATCGATTCGCACCTGCAAGCCAAGGTCGATGGCATGAACGCGCGCAACGAGAAGAAAGTGGTCCGCACCTGGTCGCGCCGCTCCACAGTAATTCCGGAGATGGTCGGCCACACCCTGGCGGTGCACAACGGCAAGAAGTTCATTCCCGTTTACATCACCGAAAACATGGTGGGCCACAAGCTGGGCGAGTTCAGCATGACCCGCACGTTTAAGGGCCATTCCGTGAGGGCAGCGACGGAAACCGCGGCCAAGCCGGCGCCGGCGAGATAAGGAAACGACATGGAATTCACAGCCAAACTGAATTACGTGCGTGTCTCGCCGCAGAAGGCGCGCCTGGTGCTCGACCTGATCAAGGGCCGCCGGGTGGAAGAGGCGCTGGACACGCTGATGTTTACCAAGAAAGGCATCGCCCCGCAGCTCCATAAGCTGCTGCGCTCGGCGGTGGAGAATGCCAATTATGTCAGCGCCGAGAAGGGTCTGGACGTCGACGTCGATCGCTTGTTCGTGAAGCGGGCCGTCGCTAACGACGGGCCGCGCATGAAGCGTATCCGTCCGGCTCCGATGGGCCGCGCCTATCGCTACCAGCGGCGCATTTCACACATCGAGATCGCGCTGGCCGAGAAGGCCTCGACCAACGGTCATGCCGATCTGGCGCAGACCGTGGGAGAGAGCGCTCCGGCGAAGAAGACGGCCAGGAAAGCAGCCAAGAAGGCGCCGATTAAGAAGGCGGCGAAGAAAGCTCCAGCGAAGAAGCAGGCGGGGAAGAAGCCCGCCAAGAAAAAGTAGGAGATTATGGGACAGAAAGTCCATCCATACGGATTCCGCCTCGGCATCACCAAGCCGTGGAGATCGCGCTGGTTCGTTGAGCGCGACTACGACAAACTGCTGCTGGAAGACTACAAGCTGAAGGCCGAACTGAAGGACAAGCTCAAGTCGGCGGGCGTCAGCTCGATCGAGATTGAGCGTCCTGGCAACAAGCTGCGCATCATCATCCGCACCGCGCGTCCGGGCATCATCATCGGCCGCAAGGGCACGGAGATCGACAAGCTGAAGCAGGAAGTCCAGAAGCGCACCAACCGCGATGTCTATGTCGACATCCAGGAAGTGCACAAGCCGGAGCTCGACGCCCAGCTGGTCTCGGAGAACATCGCGCTGCAGTTGGAGAAGCGCGTGGGCTTCCGCCGCGCCATGCGCAAGGCGGTCGATTCTGCGCTGCGCTTCGGCTGCAAGGGAATCAAGGTGCGTGTCAGCGGCCGTCTGAACGGCAACGAAATCGCGCGCTCGGAGTGGTATCTGCAGGGGCGGTTGCCGCTGCATACGCTGCGCGCCGACATCGACTACGGCTTCACCGAAGCGCGTACGACCTACGGCGTGATTGGTGTGAAGTGCTGGGTGTATAAGGGCGAGATATATCGCGAGAAGAAGCGCGAACCGCAGGCAGTGCAGTCGGGAGCGTTTTAAAGGCAGTGACTAGTGACTAGTGACTAGTGGATAGTGGCTAGTTAGTAGCAACTACAGATGGAAGTTAGCCCGAACAAAAGGGTGAAAAGTTTTAGGCTTGGGAGATGCTAGCGGAGTTGGTGGTGGTTTTTCTGACCACTAGCCACTGACCACTAGCCACTGAATCTTATGTTGATGCCAAAGAAAGTAAAGTACCGCAAGCAGCAGCGCGGTCGCATGCGCGGCAAGGCGTGGCGCGGGGGCGAGTTGTCGTTCGGCGACTTCGGCTTGAAGGTGATGGAGCCGGGCTGGATCACCGACCGCCAGATTGAAGCCAGCCGTGTGGCCATGACCCGCTTCATCAAGCGTGGCGGCAAGATCTGGATTCGCCTGTTCCCGGATAAGCCGGTCACCAAGAAGCCGGCCGAAACCCGTATGGGCAAGGGCAAGGGCGCGCCGGATCACTGGGTCGCAGTCGTGCGCCCGGGCAAGATCCTCTTCGAGATGGAAGGGGTGCCGGTGGCGGATGCCGCCGAGGCAATGCGCCTGGCTTCGCACAAGCTGCCGCTGCGCACCAAGTTCGTGCAGCGCGAGGGTGTGCACTGAGAAGCTGTCAGTTATCAGCTGTCAGCCGTCGGCAAAAACAAGAACCCGGCGGCGTCAGGGTGACTGGCAAATTAAGGCAGAAGTCACAGTGCCGGTATGAAGGCACGGACCGAAAGCTGACAGCTGAAAACTGACGGCTGACAACTGGATTTAGAAAAGCTGACGGCTGATAGCTGACAGCTGAGAGCTAACAGATGAATGTAGACAAGATTCGTAACCTGACAGACATCGAACTGGGCCATCAGCAGCGTGAGCTGTCGGACCAGCTCTTCAAGATGAAGTTTCAGTTGAAGATGGGACAGACCGAGAGTCTGAAGAAGATTCGCGAGCTGAAGAAGGACATCGCGCGCGTGAAGACCGTGATGCGCCAGAAGCAGCTTGCGGGCGGCAATGGAACGGCGGCCCCCAAAGCGGCAGCCAGTGCTCCAGCCCCGCAAAAAAAGGCGGCCAAGAAGAAGGCTGCGACGGAGAAAAAGTAAGCCATGGCCGAAACGACAGCAACCAGTACCGCTACCGCGAAGGCCGCCGGCCGGCGCAAGACGTTGATTGGCGAGGTGGTGTCTACCAAGATGGCCAAGACCATCGTGGTCGAAGTGCGGCGGCAGAAGGCGCATCCGTTCTACAAACGCGTGGTCGCCCGCAGCAAGAGGTTTTACGCCCATGATGAACAGGGCACGGCGCATCTTGGCGACTTCGTGAAGATCGAGGAGACGCGTCCTTTGTCCAAGCTGAAGCGCTGGAAGTTGAAGGAAATCGTGCAGCGCGCCGCTCAAGTGGCACCGGTCGAGGAAAGTCCCGCCCTAGCCCAAAATCAGGGCTAGAACGGGGCACCCGAGCGAGTCGGGTGATGAGGAGACAAGACTATGGCAGTCATGATGAGAACCATGCTCGATGTCGCCGACAACTCCGGCGCGCGCAAGCTACAGATGATCCTGCCGCTGGGCGGTTCTACCGGTCTGGTCGCCGGGCTGGGCGACGTGATTACCGCCGCGGTGAAGGAAGCTTCACCTGACGGAACCGCCAAAAAAGGCACGGTGGTGAAAGCGGTGATCGTGCGTACGCGCAAGGAGCATCGCCGCCGCGACGGCACCTACATCCGCTTCGATCAGAATGCGGCGGTGCTGATCAACGATGTGCATGAGCCGGTCGGCACCCGCGTCTTCGGTCCGGTGGCCCGTGAGCTGCGCGAGAAGAAGTTTTTGAAGATCGTATCGCTGGCGCCGGAAGTGCTGTAAGGCAGTTACCAGTTGTCAGTGATCAGTTGTCAGTTGAAATCGGATCCTGACAACCGACAACTGACAACTGACAACCGACAACGAGGATTAGAAATGCAGAAGAGTGTGGATATCCGCCGTAACGATCAGGTGCAGGTAATTACCGGCCGCGACAAGGGGAAGCGAGGCCGCGTGCTGCGCGTCATGCCCGGTGGGGGCAAGGTGTTGGTGGAGCACGCGATGATGGTGAAGAAGAACGTGCGTCCCAACCCGCAGAAAAACATCAAGGGCGGCATCGCGGAGCAGGAAAGCGCGATCTCCATCAGCAACGTCATGCTGATGTGCAGCTCGTGCAACCGTCCAGTGCGCGTCGGCCACGAGCATCGCGGCGACCGGAATGTGCGGGTGTGCAAGAGCTGCGGCAATACGCTGGAGAAGTAGAACCCGCAAGTGGCAGTTGGCATTTAGCGCTTGGCCAAGGCCGCTGGACAATCGGGGGTTTTGCCAAATGCTAAGCGCCAAATGCCAAGTGCAGAATTGAGTTCCTCACGAACCGGCAGACCGTAAACGCCGAAACCGTGAGAAAGGTAGAAGCAGGAATGGCAGACGAGAAGAAGAAGAAGGCGCCGCAGCAAGGCGGGCAAGCTAAACCGCAGGGCGGCAAGAAAGCCAAGGGCGAGCAGGTCGAGGCGGCATCCGATCAGCCCGCAGGCAAGCCGGCGCGGCCGAAGGCGACCAATCGCTCCACCGCGCGTATGCGCGAACGCTATACCAAGGAAGTCTTGCCGGCGCTGATGAAGGAGTTTAGCCTCGACAACCCGATGGCTGCTCCCAAGTTGGAGAAGATTATCGTCAACATGGGTGTGGGCGAGGCGACGCAGAATGCCAAGCTGATCGATCCGGCGGCCACCGAAGTCGGCCAGATCACTGGCCAGAGGCCGGTGATCACCAAGGCGCGGAAGTCGATTGCGGCGTTCAAGGTCCGCGAGGGCATGCCGATCGGGGTGATGGTAACGCTGCGCGGCGACCGTATGTACGAATTCTTCGACCGCCTGGTGAACGTGGCGCTGCCGCGGG
>JBARGS010000096.1:0-5631 GCA_049798495.1 Candidatus Korobacteraceae bacterium
GTTTGAGGGCCTGCTCAGGTCTAAGCGGCATCGGCTCTAGGTATGGCGCGCCGAATCTTCGGAATCAGTTCGGGCGCCAGTTCAGGCCGCCCCATGCTGTAGTAGGAAAACCCCGCCTGCAGCATCTGTTTACGTGAGTAGAAATTCCTACCGTCAATGACGATGGGATGTTTGAGTTCATCGCGCAACCGACTAAGGTCTAAGGAAGCAAACTCCTCCCAGTCGGTAAGTACCAGCAGTGCGTCCGCGCCATTCGCAGCGTCATAGGGGTTATCCACAAAGCGAATGTTGCTGCACGGTGCAAAGTTCTCGCGAGCTTTGGCCGTTGCCGCCGGATCGTAGGAGATGATTTCCGCTCCCTCCTCCAGCAGCGCATGAATGACGGCAATGGCCGGCGACTCGCGTACGTCGTCTGTTCCACCCTTAAAAGCCAATCCCAAGACGCCCAGGCGCTTGCCCTTCAATGTCCACAGCGCTCGCCGCACCTTGCGTACGAACGCGCGACGTTGGTGTTCGTTGATGTGAATAACCTCGTCCAGGAGGCGAAACTCATATCCACTGTCGCGAGCCGCGGCACGGAAAGCCAGCAGGTCTTTGGGAAAGCAAGACCCTCCGTATCCAATGCCTGGTTTTAGAAACCTGTTGCCAATCCGTTGATCGCTGCCGATGCCCTCCACCACCTCCTCGATGTCAGCCCGATTGCCCTCACAGACGTTGGCAACGGCGTTGATGAAGGAAATCTTCATAGCTAGAAAAGCATTCGAAGCCTGCTTGATCAACTCAGCGCTGGCCGAGCTGCAGGAAACAGCACGCGCGGGGATCCGTGCATCATCCGGCGCAGGTATCGCGTTTTCTCGTGCGGCATAACTGCCGTCAAGAAGAGGCCGGTAAAGCTCCTGCAGCAACTCCGCGCCGCGCCGCAGATCACACCCCAGAACAATGCGGTCAGGGTAAAGGAAATCTGTGACGGCGGTGCCTTCACGCAGGAACTCGGGATTGGAAGCAGTCTCGAAATGTTGAGAACGGACGCCGTTACGCTGCAGCACGCGCCGCATCCAGCGGTTGGTACCGGCGGGAACGGTGCTCTTGACTACCACCAGCCGAAAATCGTGGATCTGTTGAGCGATGTCCTGGCAGACACTCTCAATCAAAGAAACGTCGGCATCGCCGGTTTCGGAAGCGGGAGTACCTACGGCGATGAAGATGACGGTGCTGTCCCGTATTCCTTCTGTCAGTGAAGTGGTGAAGTGGAGCGACCTTCCCCGATGACGCTCGAGCAAAACCGGCAGGAAGTCTTCGTGGATGACAGTTTGCCCTTGCTGCAGTGCCGCGATCTTGGCCGCATCGTTATCGATACACATCACCTCGTGCCCGATTTCGGCCAAGCACGCCGCTGCCACCAATCCCACATATCCAGACCCTATGACTGCAACCTGCATCGTTCTTGTCTCCCCTGGTCCTACCCCTGGCTTAGAAACATTTCCTCGTCCGCTGCCGCTTCTCCCGGCGATCGTCAGGAGACACACTCCAGTCCCGCCAAGGACATCGGATTCTGATCCTGGATGTCGCTGTATCCCTTGTCGGCAAAGCGCTCCAAGTAGAACGAGTGTGCGCGTTCCCACGCGTCTTCATCGGGCTGCGCCCCGAAGGTCTGAACGTATTCTGGACTGCCAGGAAACGGAAACATCGGCACGGGTTCGCTCACCCAAACGCCGTTCGCTTTGAGGCGGGATTGCCACGCGGCCACCATCGCGGGGTCATCCTTTGGAGTCTTAATAAGATTTGCCTGCACCCACGGGATGAAGCGACGGGCATGAGTTAGCAGATCGCCAATTCGTTCGGTGGAGATGCGGCAGCGCTTGTTCAGTTCGTCGCGGCCCTCTCTGGTTAGGGACTCAATGCCGCACTCCATCGAGACGCAATGGGCTCGTCCCAGCAATTCCAGGGTTCGCTCATTCCACAGATCGATGCGCGTCTGAATGCCGATTGCGATTGGCCGCTTGGCTATCTCCTCCAGCAGCAGCAAAACATTCCTGCCGACGCCGAAGATCTCGTCGATGAAATAGATATAGTCCACGCGGCGCGAGATGAGCGCGTCGATTTCCGCGAGCACGGTCGAAAGCTCGCGCTCGCGGAACTTGTCGCGAAAAAGTGTCTTGTTGCAGAAGGTGCAAGAGTAAGGGCAGCCGCGCGCGAATTCGACCTCCGCCCCGCGCTTCAAATGGTCCGCGCCGTTATTCGGAAAGATGTGATGACGATGATGGTGGCGTTCGACTGGGTAGCCCGAGTAGTCCAGAGCAGGAATCGCCTGCATGTCAGCTACGCCGAGTCCAGCGCCTGTGCGGAAGGCGCCGCTTTCATCCCGCCAGCAACAGCCGGTGATGGTCTCCCATGGCATCGTTGCGAGCTGAGATAGCGTCTGATCGGGCTCGCCACGCAGGGCGATATCGGCGCCTGTCTTCTCCAGAGTGGCGAGGGGAGTGACGGACGGGTGTGGCCCGATCACAACCTTCTTCGAGGAGCGGTCGAGGGCTGCGACCCATTGCCGCGGCACACGCAGTTCCGGCTGGGGGCAACGCCAGAACAGGTACGACGGCGCCGTAGGGATGACCAGAAAATCTTCCTCGAAGCCCTGCAGCCGTTCTCGTACCTGTCGGGGTGTCAGATCCTCCATGAAAGCGTCGATCAGCAAAACGTCTTGGCCGGAAACACGGAGCATCTCTTGCGCGCAGAGAAGCTCCAGCGGGAAGTGCGGTTCAGGACAGCCGAAGTAGGTCGAGCCGGCAAAGTTCCATTGCGGATTGACCAGCGCATACTTCATGCTACCTCCTGCTTCAGCAGGTCGGAGGGTAAGAAGGCGACAGTTTTTGGAGCAGAAACCCGGCCGCGACTCCACAGCCAGAATTCATGGATCGCATCCAGCACCTCGGCGACAGAGTGGCGGGGCCGCCATCCCGTGTCTCCTTCCAGTTTTCGAGTATCGGAAACATAGAGAGGCTGGTCGCCCGGACGTGCGCTGCTGTAACGCAGATTCAACGGCTGTTCCGTCCTGAGCTCGATCTCGCGCAGCATCTGGATCACGGAGACGGCGCGCTCCATGCCGCCGCCAAGGTTGTAGATCTGTCCAGTTGTGTGTGCGGCATTCCTTTCAGCGGCCAGCATGGCGTCGATCAGATCATGCACGTGAAGAACATCGCGCACCTGGTAGCCGGTTCCGTAAACCGTGATCGGCCGGCCTTCGAGCGCCGAGTAGAGAAAGTGTGCCACCCACCCTTGGTCTTCATTTCCAAATTGACGCGTGCCGGCGATGCATGACATGCGAAAGACCACTGTCGGCAGATCATAGATACGGGCATAATCGCGCACGTATTGATCGGCCGCTCCTTTGGAGCAGCCATACGGCGAATGGAAATCGAGAGGCTCGCTTTCGTTCACTCCGCGAAAGCGGCGGTCTGTCGCACGATAGTGAGAACCCTCCACTTCTACCGGGACAGACTTAAGCGAGCCGTATACCTTGTTCGTCGATGTGAAGAGGACGAAGGGTCGCAGGCCCGACAACCGCGCGGCTTCCAGCACGTGCAAGGTGCCTTGCGCATTCACCGCGAAATCGCTCGCGGGATCGTCCACCGACGTAGTGACCGCGACCTGCGCAGCCAGATGGTAGATCGCGGACACATCGGCGACAGCCTGCCGGACAGCGTTGAAGTCGCGCACATCTCCTTGCACGATCTCCACCCGAGTGCTACCGCGCAACGTGCGCAGCCATTCGACGTTGTGTTCGACTCCGCGACGGGAAAAGTTGTCGAACACACGCACCCGTGTGCCCGGTTCGGCGAGAAGCCGCTCCGTCAGGTTCGACCCGATAAAGCCCGCACCGCCAGTGATTAGAACGGTGCGCGCTGGCGTGCCCTTCATTGGCCTGTTCCTTTGCTCCCGGTATCTGGAAGCGTCCTTCTATCCTGTTGCGTGGTTTACCTCGCGCCCTCAAGCTGTAAGACCATAGACGCTCAATTCCTTCATCATGGTGTCGGCCTTGTCCTCGGCTTGCTGCTCGCTGAGCCACGCGGCAAGTTCGCGGAAACCGTCTTCATGTGTCACCGCCGGCTCATATCCCAGCAGCCGGCGCGCCTTCGTCAAATCGGCATAACAGTGGCGGATATCGCCGGCCCGGTACTTCCGCGTGATCGCCGGCTCGATGTCAGTTCCGAGCGCACGGCCCAAAATTTCGGCAACTCGCCGGATAGAGATGGGATGGCCGCAGCCAACGTTGATCACCTCTCCATCGGATTCCGGCCGTTCCATCGCCAGCATGCTGGCGCGGACGATATCGTGAACGCTGACAAAATCCCGCATCTGCTCTCCGTCTTCAAAGACCAGAGGAGCCCGCCCGTTCAGCAGCCGCGATGCGAAGATCGCTGCCACTCCGGTGTAGGGATTCGACAGCGCCTGCCGCGTGCCGTAGATGTTGAAGAAGCGGAGCGCCGTTACTGGCAGCCCATACGTGCGTCCGTAAAGCAGGCAGAGCTCCTCCTGATCGCGTTTCGAGAGCGCATACACGGAAGTAACTTGCGATGGCTTGTCCTCTTCTGTCGGCTTTGGATGCAGCAGTCCGCCGCAGATGTCGCATTGCAGGTCCCACTGGCCGGCTTTGAGTTGGGAAATCGATCGCACCGGCGGCGCCGCCGCCTCGCCGCAAACAGAGCAGACGTATCGTCCCTCGCCATAGATCGACATGGAGGAGGCAACCACGATTTTTTCGAGAGTCGCTTTTGAATCCAGGATCGCCTGCAGCAGTTCTGCCGTGCCGCCCGTGTTAACGCTCATGTAGCGGCTGATCTCATACATCGACTGTCCAACGCCTACGACGGCGGCGAAGTGGAAGACCACATCGATGCCGGCAAGCGCCCGTTTCAGACGGGCGGAGTCGCGCACGTCGCTAGTCATCAACTCCACATCCCAGGATAGATAGCCGGGTCTGCCGGCTGCATGCACTTGTGGCGTGAGATCGTCGAGCACTCGAATGTCGTGGCCGGCCCGCAGAAGCCCGTCAGCCAGATGAGAACCCACAAAGCCAGCTCCGCCTGTGATCAGGATTCGCTTGCTCATAAGGCAGCGATCCTCACTAGCTGCTGGGAAGGTGCAACTTGGTCCAAGGTCCGGGGCGACGGTTTTCTGAGAGCGTTCCTGGGCGCAACTGATTCGGACACGTATCCCTCTTCACGGCGGTAGCTAATCCAAACCATCAACTTACAATTCAGAGGTACAAAGAAGCTTGGCGGTTGCTTAGCGTTAGCACAGGGGCCCTTGACGGTTTCATTTTTCGTCAGTGGTCCACGCCAGAAAGGATGGGGGCAGACTGTCGCGCTATAGAATGTCAGCGTTCATGCAGAACTGGCTGGATCGACAACTACTAGAACCTATCTCATAAAAGCCGGAAGCGATGAAAAGCGAGGTCCCTCAGGGGCTAAAGCCTAGCTTTAAGCGGCACGATACGGCACAGCTGAACAGGCTGCGGAAAAAGTCGCAAATTCAGAAATGCTCGGAAAAATATCGCGTTTAAATTCGATATAAGCGCGTCCTGGATTTTCCGAGGCATTTTGGATCACCCGGAATACGTCATTTTCGACTTTT
>JBARGS010000097.1:0-38271 GCA_049798495.1 Candidatus Korobacteraceae bacterium
ACAAGAATTCGAATCCCGACATTTTCGGCATGTTGAGATCGGAAATAATGACGTTCGGGCTTACCCTCTTAAGTTGCAAAAGAGCATCGAATCCGTCCTCGGCAGTACTCACGTCATATCCTGACGCTTTCAGCAACATCGCCGTGGTGTCACGAACGTACGACTCGTCGTCCACAACGAGAATCAGGCATTTTGACTTATTGACCGCGGGAGCAGCTCCTGATTCCATGACCGATTGTCACCCTTTAGGAATTTGCGGTCTGTTCAATACTGCACACTGGGTTGGATATCGACCTGCTCTTGGACTGAGGACCAATCCGCGCGGCAGACGTCGCCAGCTTTGGGGCGTGCCGACGTTGATAGCTGTGGAAAACAGGCCAGCATGGCAGTCTCCCGTTATGAGCGAGCATGAAACGAACAACGAGGCGGATCTTTTATTCCAAATGGGTTGCGGCCTTTTTCAAGGAACCCATTGCACCAGTGACGGTGGAGATTCCGGTGTCCTTCAAACCGTCGAAGGGTTCGGCTTTTCCGCCGCCGCCGCTACCCCAGCGTCTCTCCGGGCTTCATCTCCCGCACCTCCGGCCCTCCCGCGCTCAGCAGCTTCTGCAAATCGGCGGGACGTCCGGTCAGCATAGGAAAAGTCCCGAAGTGCATCGGGATGACCGTCTTCGGCTTGAGCAGATTGCAGGCGTAAGCCGCCTCGCGCGGGCTCATGGTGAAGTGATCGCCGATGGGCAGCATCGCGATCTCGGGCGCGTAGAGATCGTGAATGATCTGCATGTCGCCGAAGACCGCAGTATCGCCCGCGTGATACAGCTTCACTCCGCCTGGCAGCTCCAGCACGTAGCCGCACGCTTCGCCGCCGTAGACGATGCTGCCGTCGTCATCCTGAATGCCGCAGGAATGCACCGCGTGGACCATTGTGATCTTGATGCCGGCGACCGTCTGCGTACCCCCTTTGTTCATGGGAGCAATCTGCTTGGCGCCTTTCTTCTCCATCCAGGCGCAAAGCTCAAAGATGCCGACCACCGTGGAATTCACCTGCTTGGCGATGCGCACCGCGTCGCCAATATGATCGCCATGGCCGTGAGTGCAGATCAGCGCGTCGGCCTTCTTCACCTGCCTTTCGGATTCGGGGCACAGCGGATTGCTTAGCCACGGGTCGACATAAACGGTTGCGCCGTCCTTCGTATCGATGCGAAAGGTTGCGTGTCCCAGCCAGGTGAGCCGGTTGCCTTGGAGATTCATGATTGCCTCATGGGATTTGGGAGCGGATCACTGGGTTTCCGATTCCCGCCAGCCACGATAACCGCCGGCCAGCGAGATCACGTTGCGGAACCCCATCTTCTTAAGATTGACGGCGGCCAGCGCCGAACGGCTGCCTCCTCCGCAATACAAAACCAGCTTGCGGTCCTTGTCGGTGGTGATCTGATCGATGTTCACTTCCAGGATGCCGCGTGGCATCGCGACCGCGCCTGGAATGACGCCCTTGCCCTGCTCGTCGCGCTCGCGTACGTCGATCAGCAGGAAGTCGTCGCCGGACTGCTGCATGTGTTTGAGCTCGTCGGGATTGATCTCAGTGATCTGCGACTTCGCCTCGTCCACCAGTTGCTTGAACTCAGGTAACGGCATGAGCAGCCTCCTTGGCCGGCAAGCAATTCTATTGGCTGGGAATGCGGGGCTGCAACTTAGGAAGGGCTCACGATAGCCGGGACATGTGTACCGCCGACCAGATGACTGAGCGGGTATCTGGCCGACGGAAATTTATGGGACTCAGGCCGGCACACTCTGCCTCATCGAGTCGCCACGCCGCACCTTGATCTTCACTTCTATCCGAGAGCCGAGGCGGTTAAGGGTAGACATAAGCCGGTCGACCGTAAACCGTGTCAGATCAGCATTACGGATGCGAGAAAAATCGGCGGCAGCAACTCCCGTACGGGCATGGGCCTCGCGCACAGTGAGTTCCTCCCGATCCAGGATCTTGATGATCTCGGCCGCCAACAGCGACTTGAATTGTTCCACGTCCGCATCCTTGTGCCTGAGATCGCGGAACACATTCCCGCTCCCGCGCACCAACTCCAGCTTCTCCCTTTTCATCTCAGCATCTCCCTTAGGCCTTTCAGGCGATTACGGATCAATTCCAATTCTCGGTGAGGTGTCTTGATACCTTGCGTTGACTTCTTCTGAAACACATGTACCACCCAGATCTCTTCCCCCAGCTGCACTGCATAGACCACCCGGTACGCATTGCCGCGATGAGCCAACGCAATCTCGAATATCCCTGACCCGAGGCCACGCATCGGCTTTGCGATATCAGTTTTGCTGCCCTCAGCCGCGATCGTCAAGGCAGTCAGGCAGATCGACTGAGCTTCTCTCGGGAATTCCTGGAACTCCTTTAGGGCCGATCGAATCCATGAGACTGGTCGTGTTCGCGGGGTCATTGTGTCTACAAGATATTTGATGTTGTCATATTTGACAACGGACTGTCAACTGCCTGCTCTGAGGTTGGACTCGCAATCCGGCTGGTATCATGGAAACCCAAGAGTTCCGCTTCATGTCATCTACGGTCCCACAGCCTCTGGTCTCTTCGGCCTTCGACTCCTACCTGCTCGAGGTAGCCGACGCCGTCAATACCACGCTGGACCTGAACACTCTGCTGCAGCGCGTAGCGGAGATGCTCAGGCGCTTCATCGACTACGAAATTTTCGCCATCCTGCTGCTGAACGAGAAAACCCAGGAGCTGCGCATCCGCTTCCAGGTCGGCCATCCGCCCGAGGTTGCCGAACGCATTCGCATCAAAGTCGGCCAGGGCGTCACCGGGCAGGCCGTGCAGCGCCGCGAGGCCGTGCTGGTCAACGACGTCGCCGGAGTGCAGAACTTCATCAACGCCACCCCGGGCGTACGCTCCGAGCTGGCGGTCCCGCTCATCGCCAAGAACAAAGTCATCGGCGTTATCGACGTGGAGGCCGATCAGCCGGGCGCGTTCAGCGAGGAACACAAACGCCTTCTCACCTTGTTCGCCTCGCGCATTGCGGTTGGCATCGAGAACGCACGCCTCTATACGCGCGTGGCGCGGCAGGCGCGGCAACTGACGCTGCTCACCGAAATCAGCCGCGAGCTCACCTCGATTCTGAATGTCGATCAGCTGCTGAAGCGCATCGCGGATCTGGTCACGCGCATCATCGACTACCAGATGTTCTCCATCCTGCTGCTCGATCCCACCAGCACCGTGCTGCAGCACCGCTTCTCGCTGCGCTTCAAGGAGAGCGTGCAACTCAAGCATGAGATCCCGCTGGGCCAGGGCCTGGTCGGCTACGCCGCGCAGCATGCGCAGGCGGTGCTGGTGCCGGATGTGAGCAAGGATCCACGCTACATTAACGCCAATCCCGAGACCCGCTCCGAGCTTTGCGTTCCCCTGATCTACAAAGACAAGGTCATCGGCGTGCTCGATATCGAGCACACCCGCCGCAATTACTTTAACGAAGACCACGTGCGCATCATGACCACCATGGCGGCGCAGGTGGCCATCGCCATCGAGAACGCAACCCTCTACGAGCGCATCGCGCGCCAGGAAAAGCGCCTGGAGCAGGATCTGGCGCTGGCTCGTGAGCTGCAATTCCGCCTGCTGCCGCAGAAGCTGCCTGTGTTCAAGAACGCGGAGGTGGCTTCACGGTTTGCTCCGGCGCGGCAGATCGGCGGCGATCTTTACGACTTCCTGAAGTACAGCGGTCACGGAGTCACGGGAATCGCCGTAGGCGACGTCAGCGGCAAAGGTGCGCCCGCGGCCATTTACGCGGCGCTGGTCAGCGGCATCGCCCGTTCGCACGCCAATGAGGAACCCAGCGCCGCCGGCATGCTGGAGGCGATCAATCTTTCGCTTTCCGAGCGCCCCATCGAAGGCCAGTATGTGTCGATGATCTACGCCATCTGGGACGACAATCAGCAGATGCTGCAACTGGCCAACTCCGGTTTGCCGCGGCCGCTCTGCATTCATGATGGCAAGCTGGAGGAGATCCAGGCGACGGGGCTTCCCATCGGCCTCTTTAACAACGCGACCTATGACGAGCTGAACCTGCACGGGCATCCCGGCGATGTCTTCATCTTCTTCAGCGACGGCATCCTGGACGCCACCAGCTCCGGCGGCCAGATGTTTGGCCGTCATCGGCTGGAGGAAATCGCGCAGGCCAACGCTAGTCGAAGCGTCGAGGAACTGGTGGACGCGATCTTCACTGCGGTTTCGGATCATGCTCAGGGGGTGGAGGCGTTTGACGATCAGACGATCGTCGCCATCAAGGTGAAAGGACCGTCAGCCAAGAAGTGAAAGCCGATCATCCGCAGGAGCGCCCGCCGGGATTTACTTATCGCCGCGAAAAGCGCAGTTTCGAACTGCACGCCGACGCGATTCCTCTAGCCAAGCTGGCTCATCGATACGGCACTCCGCTGTATGTCTATTCGGCTTCCACCGTCCGCGAGCGATACCGCAGCTTCGATCAGGCCTTCGCGAAATGCGAACACACCATCTGCTATTCCGTGAAGGCCAATTCCAACTTATCCGTCCTGCGGATGCTGGCGGGTATGGGCGCGAGCTTCGACATCGTTTCCGGTGGAGAACTCCAACGCGTCCTCGCCGTCAGCCGCAAGAGCGCCGCTAAGGTAGTCTTCTCCGGCGTCGGCAAGTTGGCCGATGAACTCGATCAGGCGCTTCATGCCGGCATCCTGATGTTCAACGTGGAAAGCCCCAGCGAACTAAAGCTGCTGGCGGCGCGCGCCGCGCATCTGCGCAAATCCGCGCCGTTCGCGATTCGAGTGAATCCGCATGTCGCCGCCAAGACTCACCCCTACGTCTCCACCGGAATGCATCAGCACAAATTCGGTGTGCCCTGGCGCGATGCCGCCGAGCTGTACCGTCTAGGCGCGCAAGAATCCTGGCTCAGGGCGGTGGGCGTCAGCGTCCACATCGGTTCGCAAATTACAGACGTCGATCCCTTCCACGAAACCATGCAGCGCGTCGCAACTCTCGTGCGCTCCTTGCGAGAAGACGGCCATGACATTCGCTATCTCGACGGGGGCGGCGGACTGGGGATTTTCTACCAGGACCGTCCGCAAGTGAAGTTCGCCGCGCAGACCAAACAGTATGCCAAAGCGCTAACGACGCCGCTGAAGAGCCTGGGCATTCATCTTCTGCTGGAGCCAGGACGCGCCATCATCGGGCCAGCCGGCGTGTTGCTGACCCGGGTTATCTACCGCAAACGGAACGATGGCAAACAATTCGTCGTCGTCGACGCGGCCATGAACGATCTGCTGCGCCCCTCACTCTACAACGCCTATCACGAAATCGTGCCGGTGGTTTTGACCAAGGGTGAAAAACGGGGGGAGACGGTCGACGTGGTTGGTCCGGTGTGCGAGACGGGAGACTTCTTGGCTCACGACCGCGCGCTTCCCCGCGTCGAGGAAGGCGATCTGCTCGCCGTCCTCGATACCGGCGCTTACGGCATGTCTCTGGCGTCGAACTACAACTCCCGGCCGCGTCCGGCCGAGGTGCTGGTGGAGGGTAACCGCTCGCGACTGGCTCGCAAGCGGGAGTCGATCGGCGATTTGCTGGCACTGGAGCGCTCCTGAGCAACGGCACTTCCTCCCCGGAATTAACTGTCTTGGTTTCCATCAATTTTGCTAATTGCGTTTGCACGCAAGTTGTCCTATGCTCGCAGTCCACTGGAGAGGCCATGCAACCAAATCGATCTGACGCAGCCACTTCCACTGCAGTCTGCCTCTGGTGTTATTCCCAATATCTAAAAAGCACAAGCCGGGCTCGTGACGGACACACGTTCTGCTCCAAGAAGTGCGAGTTTGAAGCGCGCGACTGGTTGCAGGAGAAGGTGAACTCCGCCAGCGAATAACCAAGGCGCGGCTGCTCCGGCCGCGCCTTTTTTTCTCCGATTGATCCCTGCCAACAAAAATGCCCCTCTTTCGAGGGGCTAAATCTGGCAGGAGAGAGGGTTGGAGATATGGCAGAGAGAGAGAACGAAACTTAGTTAGCCAGCAGTTCGCGCATGCGCAACCTCGCCTGGTGCAGGCCAGTGTGCGACTCGGCTTGGCTGATGCCCAGCAAACGCGCGATGCGCTCATGATCGTAGCCTTCGACGTCGCGCATCAGGAAGATCAACTTTTCGGTGTTGGGCAACTGTATTACGGCGCGCTCCAGATCCACCCGGAGAACATTACGGCGCACCGACAGCACCCGCTCGCACGGGGCGCAGTCGAGCGTTAGAGTTCCCAGCACCATGTATTGCCGCAGTTCGGCAATCAGGGCGCGGTCGATCTCTTCCGCACTGGGCGTATCGCTTCGGCCAAAGGCGCGGCAGAAGGTGTGGGTCATCAGCTCTTCCGCCGCCAGTTCATGGTCTGTCATCCAAAATGCCAGGGAGTAAATGCGATGGCGATTCTGCTCATAGATCTCGCTATGGTCTGTCTGTGGACGCGCTAAAACAGCGGGCACGAATGTAGCAAAATCGGGGATGTTCGCTATCGACGTAATCGGGGTCATTAAGGGTCTCCCTGTTGGATTTGCTTGCTGGCAGCCTATTTTTCCGGCTGCCCCTGCGTCGCTCCGCTCTTTCATCGGCGACACCTTGGTACTAAGCAATCGTTGTGCCCAAGCTCCGGAAAATCTTTCGTCACCCGCGGTGACTTCTCGCAAGGCTTTGAAAATACAGTAAGAAGACCCTGGGAGCATCGTGTTGGGCAAGGAGAGTCACACCTGCTCGCCGATAATCCTGTTTCGTGATGAGCAATGTCAGCGGAGAAATTGGAGCTCTCATGCCATGAGTTGGTATTGCGATACCTACGCCTCCGCGACCGGGTGTGTAATTCCTGTCGCCGGCCCTTTCCTTTCGGCGGTCGCCCCCGGAAACATTCCATCCATAAAATTTCCAGCGCAAATCGAGGCGAATATAGCTAGAATCGTGCAATCGAGCGAACGCGCCAATCCTTATCACTCGTTGCAAACCGATTTGCCATGGCCGACGAACAAATTCTGGTAGTTGACGACGAAGACGCAATCCGCGACGTCGTCTGTTCGGTTCTCGCCCAGGCTGGTTTCAACTGCCAGCCTGTGACTTCCGGACACAATGCTCTGACAGCATTGCGCTCGAATGGCAGCTACTCGATCGTGCTTTCTGATCTGATCATGGAAGGCATGGACGGGCTGACGCTGCTGGCGCGCATGCAGCAGGAATTTCCCGATATCCCAGTGGTGATGGTGACCGCGGTGCACGACATCTCGGTCGCGCTGGCCGCCATCCGCAATGGCGCTTATGACTATCTGCTGAAGCCCTTCGAGAAGGAGCAACTGCTGGCCATGGTGCGCCGCGCGCTCGAGACGCGGAGACTGCGGCAGGAAAACCGTGCCTACCAGACGAAGCTGGAATCGCTGGTGTCAGCGCGCACCGAGATGCTGCGTAAAGCTCTGGCCGATCTCGAACGCTCCTACGACATCACGCTTGAGGCTCTTGGCGATGCGCTCGATCTGAAGGACGCCGAGACCGAAGGCCACTCCAAGCGCGTTACCGCCTTCACCATTGCGATTGCGCGCGCCATGGAACTGCCGCAGGACCGGGTGCGCATTATCGCGCGCGGCGCCTTCCTGCACGATGTGGGCAAGATGGCGATTCCCGACGCGATTCTGCGTAAGCCCGGACGTCTGAGCCCTGAAGAACAGGCGATCATGCGCGAGCACGCCCTGCTCGGCTACCAGATGCTGCGCAAGATTCCCTTCCTGGCGGAAGCCTCCGACATTGTTTACTCGCACCAGGAGCGTTACGATGGCAGCGGCTATCCGCGCGGCCTGCGTGGCGATCAGATTCCGTTGGGGGCGCGCATATTTGCCGTCGCCGACACCTTCGATGCCATCACTTCGGACCGTCCTTATCGCGCCGCCCAGTCCATCCCCTCCGGCCGGCGGGAGATTGAGCGCAACGCCGGCAAGCAGTTCGATCCCGAGATCGTGAAGACCTTCCTGTCAATTCCGCAGCATATCTGGCAGGAGCTGCGAACCGAGATCGAGATCCAGACGGCGCGGCGGCGCTACGGCGCAAAAACGGTGCGCTCGAATTGATGCGGAGCCGCGAAAGATTGAGGCAAAAGCCATGAGCACAGTCCTCTCCGATGCCGAGGTGCAACAGGCGCTGCAACATTTGCCCGGCTGGAAGAAAAACGGCAAGGCTATCGAGCGCATGTTTCAGTTCGACAATTTTGTCCGCGCCATGGAATTCGCGAACCAGATCGCCGAGGCAGCCGAGGCGGTCAATCACCACCCCGACATTCTGATCAGCTACAACAAAGTGACCCTGACGCTGATCTCGCACGACTCCGGGGGCGTCACCCAGCGGGATGTAAAGATGGCGGGAAGAATTAACGAGCTTTCGCCGGCATAAAGGCGGTCAGTGTCCGGGCTCGGGATGGGGATCGAGCGAATCGGCAATCTGTTTCAGCGCGGTCCGAATGCGTTCGAGTTCGTCTTCGAAGCTGTCGTTCCAGTCCAGCCAGGCCTCGGGAGCCTGTCTAAAGCCCTCTACCATTCGCCGCAGTACAGTCCTTCCCCGCTCGCTCAAGAGAAGCGCACCAAGGCCTCCTAATCCCAGCACGGTGAGCGGCACATACCATCTGCGCATCGGAACCGTTCTCCAGCGCGCCTGCCTGTGAAGCAGCGCTAAGCAGCAACTTACCTTTTTGGATTCTGCTTTACAAGAATTGGATGATCGAGGACACACGAAAGTACATACCACTTTTGGTTCGCGGGAGGCCGTAAGCGGTACTGGTGGCGGCTTTCAGGAGGGTGCCGGTGGGCGATTCCCTTTGCGGGAACGGGTGCAATTTCGCCTGATGGGACCAATACTTCCGACTAGCGGATTTCGGCACGGCCACCTCGACGTCTCCGTCACATCGGGGCTCGAATTTTTGGGGAGTGAATTTGAAAGGTAAGAATCGAGTCCCGCAAAGCGGGACGGCTCAGTTCAGCCCAGGACGAACTGGGGTCCCCGATCCGCGCCGCTTTTATCGGGGGTCCCCGGCAGACGCCGGATCGAGGATGGTCCATGCTCCTTGTGTGCCGACCGCCTTCGGCTTACTCTTCTTTCTACGAGGCGTCTAGACCGTATCATGCACAAATTAACGATCTGCTTCTTCGCGCTGTTGCTGCTCACGCTGCCCATCGTGGCGCAGGACCGCACCCCGAGCTTCCTGCCCAACACCGTCTGGGTAGGCGCCGACGGCAAGTTCGATTCCGAGCCCGACACGGCGCTGGTTACCTTCAACATCTCGGCTCAGGAAAAGCAGTTGCAGGACGCGACCCAAAAGGCCAATCAGGCGGCCGAACAAATCCGTCAACTGCTGCGCAACAACGGGCTCGATCCCAAGGACGCGCAGATCAGCCGCTTCACCACCCAGCCGGTTTACGACTGGAATGCCAAGCGCAAACTGGTGGGCTATCGCGTTGAAGCCGGCATCAGCATCAAGCTCAAGGATTTCTCCAAGATCGGTCCCATCGCCGAGGGCCTGTCGAACATGGATGTGACCGATACCTCGATCAACTACCTGCTTGAGGACATCGACGCGGCGAAGATCAAGGCAGTGCAGGATGCGCTGCGTCGCGCTCACGACGAAGCCAATGCGGTGGCGCAGTCGAGCGGGCGAGCGCTGGGCGAGTTGTCGTATGCCTCTGTGGATACCTTCGAGGCGCAGCCGGTTCGTCCCATGATGATGGCGAAGGCCATGGGTGGGCAGAGTGCGCCAGCCGCGCCTCCGGCTCCTACCGCCGAGTTCAGCGCCGAAAAGATCACCGTGACCGCGCATGTCAACGCGCTGTATAACCTGAAGTAGCCGCGACTTTCGCACCGCTTTGGCGTTCATGACAGAAGCGGGGAGCTCGGCTTCAATTTGGGAGGAAGTATGAGAGCAATCGTCGGTCTGCTGGCAGCGGCTATGAGTCTGGGGCTCGCCGCAATATCTGTCGCCGCCCAGACCAGCCAGGACTCACCTCACCTTACCTCCCGCACCACCACAGCCGCTGCTCCGGCTGCCGATCCCGTGCCCCCTCCAGCTATCGTCGTGCCCGCCGGCACCAAGATCCCGCTTACGATGAAGCAGGGTGTCACCAGCAAGAACGCGCGGCCCGGCGATCCGGTCTACGCGGAGACCGCCTTCCCCATCACGCAAGACGACCATATCGTGATTCCCGCGGGAACCTTTGTGCAGGGTGAAGTGCGCCGCGTCGTCCGCCCCGGCCGCGTCAAGGGCCGCGCCGAACTGCAGATGAGTTTCACCTCGATGATCTTCCCCAACGGATACACCATCGTCCTGCCCGGGGCGGTGCAAGGCACGCCCGGCTCGCAGGACACGCAGATGAAGGGGAAAGAAGGAACCATCCAGGGCGGTAGCAGCAAAGGCAAGGACGCGGCGACTATCGCCGAAGCCACCATTCCGGGAGCGGGTATCGGCGCGATTGCCGACGGCGGCAAGGGCGCGGCCATCGGCGCAGGTGCAGGCGGAGTCATCGGCCTGGCGACAGTCCTGCTGACCCGCGGTCCCGAGGTTCAACTAACTCCCGGCTCCTCGATAGAGATGGTGCTGGAGAGCCGGATCGACCTCGACCCCGCGAAGCTGCATAAGGCAGCGAATCAATAAGAGCGCCATTACCACAGCCGCGAGAACGTGACTGCCTCAGGGCGCCTGTCATCGTGAGCGAGGACTTAGCTTTCCCTGTTTGTCATCCTGAGCGAGGACTTTAGTCCGAGTCGAAGGACCCCTAGACCTGCGGCAAGAAAACGGAGCTCACTGCTCCAGCCGCGCAGGGGCGACATTTGTTTTAGCCGTGGGCGTAAGCCCGCGGTCGGGTGCCGCGTAAAATCCCCGGAGCCGCGGAGCGGCGACACATCTCGATAGGGAGGAATGATGCGGGGTTTGCGTATCCCGCACAGCGACCTTCGACCTCGGACAACTACCAATCAAAATGACACGCAATCGCGCAACGTGCCGCCGCTCTGCGGCTCAGTCACCTCTTTTCACTCCTCACCGCGGGCTCACGCCCACGGCTAAAACAAATACCGCCGCTGCGCGGCTGGAGGCAATTCCACACCGTGCGTTGTTGCGTCACCGTTCAACGTTCGTGAACTTGCTCCGCCCCTCAATAAATCAGATACTTCGCCCGCACATCCATAAACACGTCGATCCCCGCCTGCCAATCTGCGGCAATACGATGCGGATCCTCCCCTGCTTGCAGCGCGCTGAGCACCGCCTGGTTCACCAGCAACGTCTTCATCCGTCCTATATCGAAGCCGTCGGGATGCATCTTGTGCAGCGCCGCCGCCAGTTCAAATCCCAGCTCCGGCGCGTCCAACATCTCGCGATTGGTGAGGATGATGTTCACCCCGCCGCACTGCTTGCGGGCGTGCGTCCCCGACGTCGGCGTAAACGTGATCGGCACGAAGCGCACGCCCGCGATTTCGCGCGTATTTAGATACGCCGCCAGTTCCCTCGCGTCGATCCACGGCGCGCCCACTACCTTGAACGGCATGTCGGTGCCGCGCCCGACGGAGACGTTGGTCTGCTCGATCAGCGCGACGCCGGGATAAAGCATCGTCGCTTCCAGGTCGCGAAGGTTGGGCGACGGGTTCACCCAGAACTGCCCCGTCGAGTCGAACCAGTCGCCCCGCATCCAGCCGCGCATCGGTATCACCGTGAGGTCGGCGTCGATGTGCTTCTCCTCGTTAAACAGCTTCGCCAGTTCCCCTATGGTCATGCCGTGCCGCACCGGCAGCGGATAGTAGTTCACGAAACTTTCCTGCCCCGGATCGGACATTGGGCCTTGCACGTACGCGCCGTTCAGCGGGTTGGGACGGTCGAGCACGACAATCGGCTTGTGTTCCTTGGCCGCGGCCTCCAGAAAATATCCCAGCGTCGTTTCGTAGGTGTAGAAGCGCGTGCCCGCATCCTGCAGGTCGTACACCAGGATGTCGAGATTCCTGATCAAAGCAAGCGGCGGCCGACGCTTGGCATCGGTGTCGCCGTAGACGCTGTAGACCGGCACGCCCGTGACGCTGTCTTTCGAGTTGGCAATGTCGCCGGTATCGGCAGTTCCCTGCACTCCATGCTCGGGGCTGAAAATCGCGGTCAGTTGCCCGCCAGGCACGCGCTCCAGAATGTCGATGGTCCGCTTCCCTCTGCTGTCGACTCCGGTCTGGTTGGTGATCAACCCGATGCGGGCCTTTGTCACATTGGGAACTTTGAGCTGCTCAAACTGCCGCTCCTCGAGGACATCGATTCCGGTCAGCACCTGCGCATTGCGGACGGTGATGCGCCGCTCTGCCATCGCGGTTTCGTTGTAGCCGGTAATACGAGCCAGGCGCATCTTCTGCTCCTGCGTGGGACTCAGGTTCAACGCCGCCGCCACGGCGGTAGCGACCTCGCTGCGCAGTCCGACGACATTCCCTTCCTTCAGGTGTACCGCGTTGGTCAGCAGAACGATGTACGTGTTCGTCGTCGGATCGATCCACAGTGAGGTGCCGGTGAAGCCAGTATGGCCGAACGAGCCCACAGGCAGCAGCTCGCCGCGAGTGGAGGAGAAGGGGGAATCAATGTCCCAGCCCAGGCCGCGTACATCGGGAAAGTTCGGCGGTTGCTGCGGCGTCGTCATCTTCTCGACGACGAGCGGCACCAGCACCGGAGCGCCGCCATTCAGCATGGCCTGGGCAAACCTCGCCACATCGTCGCCGCTGGAGAAAACTCCAGCGTCGCCCGCCACTCCGCCCATCATGCGCGCCGTGGGATCATGCGCGGTGCCGCGCAAGATCATTCCGGTATGCTCGTCCTTCTGCGTGGGTGCGATGCGCGGCACCCACGATTGCGGCGGGTTGAAGCGCGTCTGGGTCATGCCCAGCGGCCCGAAGACATAGGTCTGCGCGCATTGATCGAGCGGCATGCCGCTTACTTTCTGCACCAGTTCGCCCAGCACGATAAAGCCGACATCGCTGTACAGGAACTTCGCGCCCGGCGGGCTCAGCAGCTTCGAGGCATTAGCCAACGCGTAGCCTTCCTCGGCTCCGTTGAAGGCCTTGGTAAGGTCCAGGTCCGCCGGCAACCCGGAATAGTGCGTGAGCAACTGGCGGATGGTCACATCCTGCTTGCCGTTCTGCGCGAAGTCGGGAATGTACTTCGCCACCGGATCGTTCAGCTTGATCTGGCCCAGCTGGTCCATGCGCATCACGCACATCGTGGTCGCCATCACCTTGGTCAGCGAGGCCACATCGAAGATGGTGTCCATCGTCATCGGCTCGGGCTTGGGCTGCACGGCGCGATTGCCGAAGGCTTTGCGATAGACAATCTGTCCGTCGTGGCCGACGATCAGTACCGCTCCCGGCGCGTTACCCGCGGCCAGTGCATTGCGCACGATGAAATCGAGATTCGAAAAGCGATTCTGCTCCGCCGCAGGAGCCATTGGCGCAGGCGCGCTCTGAGCGGCAGGCGGCGCGGAAGCGGCGCCGGCGTTGCCCTTCGATGCAGCGGATTTTTGCGCGAGTGCGGGTCCAGGAAGAATAGCGAGAGAACCAACAGCAACCAGCACGATGGCCGGCCAACGCAGACACAGGCTCAAGAACCGGGACCTTTCCCCGCCCGGACGAGCGCGAAAACAGCGCCTGTCCGGGGACCCTCGGATGTAGATTGCGCCCGCAGCTTGGCGGGCAAGCTAATTATATGTTGCGTTTGTGCCCCGCGGCACCGCGTGTAGACGGGAGTCGGCCCTCACCGCACCGAAACCTATCGGCGAGTAAGATTTATTCGGGCTCAGTCAACCTGGAAAACCCAATCCAGCATCTCAGACTTCGGAGTGCCACCGATGTCGAATCAACAGCTCTTTGAACAAGTGGAAAATCTGTTACGGCGAAAGTTGACGCCCGAAGAGTGCAAGTTTCTGGCGCTTGCCAACGAAGTCCTCCAGCAAAAAAAGGACCCTCCCCGCAATAGTCGCAAAGAAAAAGAAAACGCCAAGATCGTCGCCTAGTTTTTTTAAATAACCATCGGCGCTTTTCTTACATCCAATCCTCGATATGTCGCGCGGCAAATCGGCACCCTTCCGCAGAGTAGAGCACGTTAGGCCTGGAGACGGAAAACTCTTCAAGTCGTACTGCCCGATTTGCGGGATGTTTATTGCTGCCGGTTGCAATCTAAAAGTGATACAAATGGCGGAACGTGCTCACACCTGCCACGAATCGTTCGCCTTCAAGCACTCCGCCCGACAAGACTATTGAAGTTCACGCCAGGTGGGTTACGTTGGGCGGTGTGATCTGAACCCGCCGCTAGCTTTCGATCACCAGGAAAAACAGTTCGCGCGCGCCTTCGCTATCCTGCGCCAGGCGGTTGCGGACCGAGCCTTTCCCGGCGCGACGCTGGCAGTTACACATCGCGGATCGTTGATTGCATCGCAGGCATTCGGCCGCTTCACCTATGACGACGACGCTCCGCCGGTCGAGCGCGACACCGTCTACGATCTGGCATCGCTGACCAAGGCCGTCGCCACCACCATGACGGCGATTCTGCTGCACGAGCGAGGCAGGTTGGCGCTCGATGCCCCGTTAGCCGCCTTCCTGCCCGAATTCGTGACCCTGGCGCCGAAGCATCAACAGCCCGCGCGCGAGGCTGTAACCATCCGCATGATCCTGGCGCACTCCAGTGGACTGCCGGCCTACGAAAAGCTCTTTGAGTTTGCCAGCAGCCGCGCCGACCTCGTCCGGTCCGCGCTCACTACGCCACTGGCGGCGGCGCCTTACACACGCGCCACTTACAGCGACATTGGCTTTATCCTTCTGGGCGAAGTCTTGGCTAAGCAGGCCGGCTTAGGGCTCGATCTCTTCGCGCGACAGGAGGTTTTCACGCCGTTAGGAATGGCGCGCACGCGTTTCACTCCGCCGCCGGAGTGGAAGACGAATATTCCGCCGACGGAAGACGATCAGAAGTTTCGCAAGCGCGTCATTCAGGGCGAGGTCAACGACGAGAACGCTTACGTGATGGGCGGCGTCGCCGGCCATGCCGGACTCTTCGCTCCGGCCACCGATATCGCGACCTTTGCCGAATGCATGCTGCGCGGCGGAGCGCCGATTCTGACATCCGGGGCGGTCAAGCTGTTTACGCACCGCGAGCCATCACCGCCGGGAACAACCCGCGCTTTGGGATGGGACACCCCTTCCATCACTGGCTCCTCCGCAGGCCGGCTCTTCTCCTCAGCCTCGTTCGGTCATCTGGGATTCACCGGGACTTCCTTGTGGATCGATCCCGGGCGGCGGCTGTCGGTCACGCTGCTCACCAATCGCACCTGGCCCAATCGCGCCTCGCAGTGGATCCGCCAGCTGCGTCCCCAGCTGCACGACGCCATCGTGGAGGCGCTGGACGAAAAATAACCGGCCTGTGACAAAATCACTTTTCCACAGGCGCCGCTGCTGTATACTCCGCAGGTCATTTCATAGGACCTGGAGCAGGTCTTATTGGGTAGTGCGGCGCTTCAGCGCCGCAAATGACCATTTATCTTTTTCATTCCGAGGCGGCTTCAGCCGCCGAGGGATCTGCGTCTCCAGCGCCCTGCATCCCGGAAGTAAGCAGTACCCGCAGCGACTCCTGGCCATATTCCTCGTAAAATGGAGATAGCGCCGTGATCTATCGTTTCGGCGTTCGCAACAGCTTAGGACACTCGCTCATGGACAAGCTTGTAGTTCGCGGTGGCAATCCGCTGCTGGGCACGGTGCGCATCAGCGGCGCCAAGAACGCCGCGCTGCCCGCCATGGCCGCCGCTCTGCTCACCGACGAGACCGTCATTCTGGAAAACGTTCCCCAGGTTCGCGACATCGAGACCGAGCGTAAGCTGCTGGCCGCCATGGGCGCCGAGGTCGAGCTCGGCTACGGACGCGCGCAGCATCGCACCACCATCTGCTGCCGTGATCTGGTCAAACCCGAGGCTTCCTACGATCTGGTGAAGACCATGCGCGCCTCTACCCTGGTGCTGGGCCCGCTGGTGGCGCGTATGGGACACGCGCGCGTGTCGTTGCCCGGCGGCTGCGCCATCGGAGCCCGCCCGATCGACCTGCACCTGAAGGGTCTGGAGAAGTTGGGCGCGAGGATCAAGCAGGAACACGGATACATCGAAGCGCGCGCTAACTACCTCAAAGGCGCTCACGTTGTCTTCGAAAAGATCACCGTCACCGGAACCGAAGACCTGCTGATGGCGGCCACGCTCGCCGAGGGCGAAACTATTCTGGAGAACTGCGCGCGCGAGCCTGAGGTGACCGATCTCGCAATGTTGCTTAACAAGATGGGAGCGCAGATCGACGGCGCCGGCACGCACACCATCCGCATCCGCGGCGTAGGCAAACTGCACGGCGCGCGCCACCGCATCATCCCCGATCGCATCGAGGCAGGCACGTTCCTGATCGCGGCGGCGCTCACCGGTGGCGACCTGCTCGTCTCCAACTGCGAGCCGCTGCACCTCAACGCCCTGCTGCAAAAGCTGGAAGAGTGCGGCGTCGAGGTGCGTCCCAACGGCGACTCGATTCGCGTCGTCAGCAACGGTCCGCTGAAGGCCGCCGACGTCATCACCGAAGAGTATCCCGGCTTCCCTACCGACATGCAGGCACAGTACATGGCGTTGGCGACGCAAGCCGAGGGCAGCAGCGTCGTCACGGAGAACATCTTCGAGAACCGATTCATGCACGCGCAGGAGCTGGTGCGCATGGGCGCCAACGTGAAGATCGAAGGCAGCCGCGCCATCGTTCGCGGACGCACTCCGCTCAGCGGCGCGGCCGTGCTGGCCAGCGATCTGCGCGCTTCGGCATCGCTGGTGATCGCCGCGCTTGTCGCCGACGGCGAAACCATCATCGACCGCGTCTACCACATCGATCGCGGCTACGAGCACATCGAGGAGAAGCTGCGCGGCGTCGGCGCTCAGATCCGCCGCATCGGCGAGCTGCTGCCGCGGCGAGTGGCTGCACCCGCCGTCGCAAGTTAGCGGCGTAGGCCTGGGGATTCGGGCAACTAGCGCTATCTCATAAATCGCTTTGTATCAGGGCACGTCTTCAGACGTGCCGCGAGCGGCCATGTTACGACTGGGCTTTAGCCCCTGAGCACCCTGATTTTGCAGGGGCTAAAGCCGTGACTGTTACTACGGCTAGTTCGCACGACTAAAGGTCGTGCCCTGATACGAACCAAAAAGATTTATGAGATGGCAACAGTCGTTGCTCCAAGGTCAGGCCGCAGTCGATTGCACTCCGCCCTGTCTTGCCGCGGTTTCAATCTCCTTCATCTCATCGCCGGAGAGCGCGATCTCCGCCGCCTTCATGTTCTCTTCCAGGTGGGCGACCGAAGATGTTCCGGGGATAGGCACCATGACCGGACTGCGATGCAGCAGCCATGCCAGCGAGATCTGAGAAACTTTCGCCCCGTGGCGCTTGGCGATCTCGTCCAATGTGCCGCCGGGCTTCGCCAGCTTGCCTGCCGCAACCGGGAACCACGGGATGAACGCGAGACTGTGCTTCTCGCAATATTGCAGAACGTCTTCGTGTTGCCGGTCGGCCACGTTGTACTGGTTTTGCACGCTCACGATCTTGATCACCTTGCGCGCCTGATCGATCTCCTTCGGCTTCACCTCGCTCAGTCCCACGTGGCGAATCTTGCCCTGCTTCTGCAGCTTCGCAATTGGCGCCAGCGACTCTTCGACCGGATAATCCGGATCGATGCGATGCAGTTGCCACAGATCGATGGTGTCCGTCTTCAACCGGCGCAAGCTCATCTCCACTTGCTGCTCCAGATACTCCGGCTTGCCCAGCATCGTCCACTGATCCGGACCGGTGCGCACGAAGCCGCCCTTCGTGGCAACCACCAGACCCTTGGGAAACGGCGCCAGGGCTTCGCCAATCAACCGCTCGCTCACCTCCGGACCATAGCTGTCGGCGGTGTCGATGAAATTCACTCCCAGCTCTACTGCACGTTTCAGAACACGCTTGCATTCGGCAGGGTCCTTCGGCTCGCCCCAAATGCCCGAGCCTGTGATACGCATGGCTCCGTATCCCAGCCGATTCACTTCCAGGTCACCAATTTTGAACGTTTTTGTAAGAGCGCTCATGATCTACCTCTTTCGAGCAATTCGTTCTGAACTGCCAAGGCAATGGATGTGCGCCTCCCTGCCCTGGATGCGAGAGGCGATGTCGGTTATGTGCGCAAGTTTTAGATCATGATCTTGCGAGCTGCAACTGTTGCCCGACCCTGCATTGGCGATAGAATTCTTCTCGTGCCGACGCTGATTCGAGTTGCGCTGGTCGTCTTGCTGACCCTATGGGTCCCTGGAGTATTCGCTCAAGCCACGCAAGCACCCGCCGGGGAGAGCACATCGCGACCACAGCCACCCACGCCACCCGACGCTCCAACGCCCGATCAAGGGACGACGCCAACGCCTCCGCCGAAATCGTCGGCGAAGCGCACTCTCAACAAGCTTGATCCGCACTGCATCGACGCCATCTTTCACACCTGCTGGTCGGCTCCCGCGGCGACTCCGGAACAGCCTATTCCGGATGATGAAAAGCAGGCCGCCAAGGACATCGATGTTGGCTATTACTATCTTCGCGAGAAGAACTACCACGCTGCCGAGTCTCGTCTGAAGGAAGCAGTCGAGCTAAAGCCCGATTCATCTCCTGCGCTGCTCGGTCTGGCGCAAGCGCAGCAGAAGCTGGGAGAAAACCAGCAGGCCAAGCTCTCCTACGAAACTTATCTCAAACTCAAACCTGACGGCCCCGACGCCGAAAAGGTCAAGCAGGCCCTGGCGCAGCTTCCCTGAACCTTTCGCCAATTCCAGCGATAGCGGTTGCGGCATTCTTGCGAATCGTTCTGATCGGTCGCTCCATCCAAAGCAGCGAAACGTTAGCTGTGGAAGGAGTGTTATGGGCAAACTGGACGGGAAGGTCGCGGTCGTCACCGGAGCCTCCTAAGGAATTGGCGCTTCCATTGCGGAGCATCTTGCCAAAGAAGGCGCATCCGTTGTCGTCACCTACGCAAGCAGCAAGGCCGGCGCCGATGCCGTAGTTCAACGGATCAACCAGCAGGGTGGCAAAGCCGTCGCCGTTCAGGGCGATGTAGCAAAACCTCAGGAAGTATCCCGCATCTTCTCCGAAGCTAAGCGCGCCTTCGGTCGCCTGGATATTCTCGTCAACAATGCCGGCATCTACGAGCTTCTGCCGATCGAATCCGTGACACCGCAGCACTTCCAGAAGCACTTCGATATTAATGTGCTCGGTACCGTGCTCGCCATTCAGGAAGCAGTCAAGCTCATGGGACCGGAGGGCGGCTCGATCGTCAACATCGGCTCTATCGTAGGCGCGATGCCCGCCCCCAGCGCCTCGATCTACAGCGCGAGCAAAGCCGCGGTTGATGCCATTACCATCTCGCTTTCGCAAGAGCTTGGCCCTCGCAAGATCCGCGTTAACTCGCTCAGCCCGGGCATGATTGAGACGGAGGGCTTGCGCACATCCGGTATCCAGGAGAGCGAATTCCGCCGTAAAACTGAAAAAGGCACGCCACTCGGCCGCATCGGTCAACCCGATGACATCGCCCTGGCTACCGTCTTTCTCGCGTCGGACGACTCGCGCTGGATCACCGGGCAGGTCATTATCGCCACCGGCGGTCGACGGATGTGACCCCGAATCTTCGTGTGTTCTACGGTTCCTCCACCCTGAATCCAGATGCACCGCCGGGAGATTTTTCTCCGATGCATCGTCAGCAAACAACGTGCGCGGTTGCTGGAATTTAACGCACGTCGGCATGAATTTTTCAACCAGCAACAACGCTGGCTGTGACTTCTGGCATCCAACCGTAGGCCGTGGCATGTGAAAAAGCATTGCCGGTCAGCAGCTCCGTGCCTCCGGATTTTCCCCCGGAGCAGCGCGCCCTATTCTGCGAAGTGTTGCAGCATCTGAACACCGCTGGCGTACCGTACGTGGTTTCCGGCGCCTTCGCCTTGCAGCAGCACACCGGCATCTGGCGCGACACCAAGGACCTCGACCTATTCCTGCCCTGCCACGCCGTCTCCGCAGCGCTGCGCCATCTGCGCGAGCAGGGCTTCGAGACCGAGGTCCGCGATCCGATCTGGCTGGCCAAGGCGCATCGTGACGGCTATTTCGTCGATCTCATCTCTGGCATGAGCAACGCCGTCATCACGGTTGACCAATCATGGATCGACCGCGGCTCGCCCTCCGCGGTGCTGGGCGTCCCCACGCGCGTGCTGGCTGCCGAAGAACTGATCGCCTCCAAGCTGTTCGTGAATTTTCGCGAGCGCTTCGACGGCGCCGACGTGGCGCACATCATTCACGCCGCCCGCGGCCGTCTCGACTGGACGCGGCTGCTGTCCATCGTCGGCGAGCACTGGGAGCTATTGCTGTGGGAGCTGATCTTCTTTCGCTATGTCTATCCGGCGCGGCAGGGGGATGTTCCGCGCGAAGTCTGGAACCTCCTCCTGGGACGATTCCGTCAGCAACTCGACTCCCATGCCAACGGACAGCCCTTCCGCGGCAGCCTCATCGACGAAAAAATGTTCGCCATCGACGTGCACGAGTGGGGTATGGAAAACTTGCTGGAGCAGCAACGCGAGCTTCACGCGCAGAAGATCGGCGAGGTAGACAAGATCGATGCCAGCAGTTAATAGCAGTGTCATCCTGAGCGGAGCGTCCGCCTTGCCTTTCCGACCCGCGAATTTTGCGGGTCGGGCGGACGCAGACTCGAAGGACCTGCTGTTGATGGCGCTGGCGAAATGAGCGCGCCGCGGCACCCGAAATCGCACGTGAACAAAGAATCATGAAAATTGCCGCCATCGCCGACCTGCACTTCAGCCCTCAAGTTCACGACAAGGTGCGCGACAACCTGAACCGTGTGCGCGAAGAGGCCGACGTCCTCGTCCTCGCCGGCGATCTCACCAACTTCGGCCGCCTCGAGGAAATGGAATCGCTGATGAACGTCCTCGTCCGCTTGCGTGTCCCGACCATCGCTGTGCTTGGCAACCACGACTACGAAAGCGGCCACGCCTCCGAGCTGATGAAGCTGATGACCGACGCACGCATCAAAGTCCTCGACGGCACCGCCTACGAGCGCGACGGCGTCGGCTTCGCCGGAACCAAGGGCTTCCCCGGCGGCTTCGGCCGCGGCGCTCTCACCTCCTTTGGCGAGCCCGAGGTCAAGGCATTCGTGCAGGCCGCCGTCGATGAGGCACTCAAACTGGAACGCGCTCTCTCGCAGCTGCGCACCACCAAGCGCGTCGTGGTGCTGCACTATGCTCCGATCGGCGACACCGTCAAAGGTGAGCCGCTGGAGATCTATCCCTACCTCGGCAGCTCGCGTCTGGCGGAAGTGGTCGACCGTCACGGCGCCGACCTCGTCGTCCACGGCCACGCCCACGCCGGCAGCCCCGAGGGCAAAACCACCGCAGGCTGTCCGGTCTACAACGTCGCGATGGCCATCAACCAGGCCCAGGCCGGCGGCGCCGTCTATCGCATCTTCGAGGTGTGATGATCTGCGGCGGGAGATCGCGGCCTTTCGCTCTTAGCTTTTAGCCCTTAGCTTTTAGCTCTTAGCCTTTCGGTCGCACCTCGTCGCTCGCCATGCTCCGCAGGACGATATAAAAGTTGGCAAGTTACTGAACAAACCCCCTGCCCATCTGCTAAACTAAAAGTAGAATTGAGCCCGGAAGGAAATTTCGTTTATCTTCGCCCAGCCTCCGGCTGGGATTTCATTTTTGTGGGCTCTTTTCGCTAAATCCAAATCCAAGCTCCCTTGGAGGCACTCTTGAAGCGCTTTGCAAAGCCTGCTCTCTCCTCTCTGCTGGTTGCTCTTCTTCTCACGTCCTTTTCGTTTGCTGGCGGCAAGGAAGACGCCGCCCGCGCCCTGCTGCAGAAGTCATTTCAGCAAGCTGATCTTTGGTCACAAGGTCCGGTAAAGCTGGCGGTCAAGGTTCGCATGCCCGCGCCGAACGGCACCGACATCACTCTGGATTACACCGTCTCCTGGGCTGCGCCTGACAAGTGGCGCGCCGAGTGGAGCGCTCCCGGTTTGCAGCAGGTCACGGTACTGAACAATGGCAAGCTCTCCTACTTCACCAACCAGCCCGCTCCGCTGGTGCGCGCGGTGGAGTTTGAATCCGCTATTGCGACCGTCGACGGCGGCAATCCCGCCGGCCCGTACGCGACGCCGCCGCTGGACTACCAAAAGGCGAAGCTGGACGTCACCAAGAAGAAGATCAACGGCGCTGACGCCACCTGCGTTGCCTTTGGTACGCCGGTCGAAACGCTGTGTGTCGACAACGTCACCGCTCACTTGCTGACCGCCGATGGGCAGGTTGGTACCTTCGAGTACAGCGACTACGCCACGGTTGGGACCAACGCCTATCCGCAAACGGTGAAGGTCAGCTATGCCAAGACGCTGATGGAGGAAGGTAAGGTCACCGTGAGCCGGGGCGAGAAGTTTGCCGATTCCCTCTTCACGCCTCCCGAAAAGAGCACCTCGCTGGATGTTGCGGCTTGTGCTGATATCGACAAGAACTTCACCGCGCCTCATCTGAACAAGTCGGTCCCGCCCAAGATGCCCGACGCCGCCAAGAAAGCCAAGAAGTATGGCGTTGTCTGGGTGATGACCACCGTCGGGAAAGACGGCTCGGTGGAGAAAGCCACGTCGATTGGCGGCGATCCCGACCTGAATCCCTCAGCTATTGAAGCCGCGCGGCAGTACAAGTACACGCCGTACATTCGGTGCGGCCAAGCCGTAGCATTTCAGGACGTCGTGGTGGTGCCGTTCGCGCCGCCGTCAACCGGGAAGCCGCAAGAGGATATCGTAGAGGGCGGCAGATAGCGGACTTCCCAGGGCGCCCCACCCTTCGGCTGCGCACAGGGCAGGCTCCAACCTTCTTTTTAACTGGGTGGGAGCCTTGTCTCCATAACTCCGGCATCGCCGCGGGCAGACACGTTATCCTGTCTCCATGCCTCTGGACTCATCTGACAGCTTTTCTCTCGAAGTGGTCGTCGTCGGCGCGGGTCCTACCGGCCTGGCCTGCGGTATCGATGTCAAGCGCGCTGGCCTGACCGTCGCCAACATCGACAAGGGCTGTCTGGTCAATTCCCTGTTCAACTATCCCAGCAACATGACGTTCTTCACCACGCCGGAGCTGCTGGAGATCGGCGACATCCCCTTCTCCAGCCCCAATCAGAAGCCCACGCGCCAGGAGGCGCTGGAGTATTACCGCAAAGTCGCCGAGCACTACCAGCTCGACGTTCGCCAGTACGAGCCGGTGCAGAAGATTGAAGGCAGCGACAACAACTTTGTCGTGTACACCACCAACCTGCACGGACACAGGCGCGAATATCACGCTCGCAAGCTGATCCTGGCCACCGGTTACTACGACCGGCCGAACTACATCAACGTCCCCGGCGAAGAGCTCGCCAAGGTTATGCACTATTACCGCGAGCCGCATCCCTTCTTCGGACTGAACGTGCTGATCATCGGTGGCAAAAACTCAGCGGCCATCGCCGCGCTGGAACTGTGGCGCCACGGTGCGCGCGTCACGCTGGTGCATCGCGGCCCCGGCATCGGTCCGTCGGTCAAGTACTGGATCAAGCCCGACATCGAGAACCGCATCAAGGCCGGACAGGTGAATGCGCACTTCAACACCACCGTTCGCGAGATCACGCTGGAGCACGTTGTGCTCGACACGCCCGACGGCCCGGTGACGCTACCCAACGATTACGTCTTCGCGCTGACCGGCTATCATCCCGACTTCGAGTTCCTCTGCGCGCTCGGCATCAAGCTGAGCGGTGAGGCCGACAAGAAGCCGATCGTCAATCGCGAGACGCTGGAGAGCAACGTTCCGGGAATTTATCTGGCAGGCGTCATCGTCGCCGGAATCCGCACCAGCGAAATCTTCATCGAGAACGGCCGCTTCCACGGACAGCTCATCGCCGCTGATTTGAAGCAAAAGCTGCGGGCGCAGACGGTGAGCGCCTAGGCTGAAGAGACGCAGCGTCGGCTGCATCGCAATCAGCGTTCTATTTCTTGCTTGTCATCTTGAGCGCGGCATAGCCTGGCCATGCGGAGTCGAAGGACCCCTACCTTGCTCGATAGTCCCAAAACCACAGAGAGGGGATGACCACTCTCAGATTGCGCCACGGTGCGGCGAGGTACCGCCCACACACTTTTCAGTGTCGTAACGCCGCATTCGTGTTGTTATCAGCGCCATTGCTATACAACTCGGCATGTGGTCAGGCCGCTACTTTTCCTGGGCCACGGTCTCCACCTGCGTGCGAAGCAATCCCTCCAGCCGCGACAGCCGCTCCTGCAGCGATGCATTTTGTAGCTGCAGTTGCTGCTTGAGAGTTTCAATCTGCTGCTGCTGGGCTTTGATAACGTCGGCCTGGTCTTCTGCCCGGCGATACTGCTTCTGCACTTCATTCAGCAGCATCGAAGCCAGATACTGATAGCGCACCGTGTACGGCTGGCCATCATTGTCGTAGGCGACGAGTTCGGGATAGACCTGAGCGACTTCTTCGGCGATGAGGCCGTATTGCAGAGTGCGATCGCCTTTCGCGTACTCGGGCTTATAGAAGAATGTTACCGGCCGGAGCTTCATCAAGGCGCTGGTGCTGTCGCCCATGTCGCGAACCTGTTCTTTAAACCGAAGCGATGAGGTCTGGGTTCCAAGTTGGCCATTGGAGTTGATATAGACCGGGACACCTGACGACGAGGTTGCGCCGTAGATGCCGGCGATGTAAGCGGCGGTGTGTAGGCCCTGGGCGCCAATGCGAATGGTGTAGTTTTCACTCGACGCGCCCACATTGGCGATGTAGATGTTGTGGCTTCCGCCGGCATTCTGAGTGCCAGAGTTATAGCCAACGTACGAGTTGTTAGAACCCGCGGTGTTCCCCTGGCCTGCGAATGCGCCCAAGAATGTGTTGCTGATGCCCGAGGTATTGTAGTGTCCGGCCTGAGCTCCGAAGAAACTATTAGTGTCCCCTGTATCGTACCCTGTCGTGGGGTCCCCACTCCCTGCTCCAGCGCCGAAAAAGCTGTCGCTGTTCCCGGTGGCAAAAGTGCCGGCGTTCACACCCATGAATGTGCCCCCGTTGCCTTGGACATTGCTATATCCGGCTTCGTAACCGGCGTAGGTATTGCCGTCGCCAACAGTGTTGCTGTATCCGGCCCCCTGGCCATAGAAGCTGTTTTCAGCGCCGTTGATGTTTGTGTAGCCGGCCTCCAATCCGACGAAGGTGTTCTGGGTGCCGATGGTGTTGCTATAGCCGGCTTGAGAGCCGTAGAAGGAATTGCCGGCGGCAGTCGTATCGCTGTACCCGGCCTGGTAGCCGGTGAAGGTATTCTGGGCTGACATGTAATTGGTGCTGCTAAAACCAGCCTGATAACCGATATAGGTATCCTTAGAACCGTCTGTGTTGTTTTTGCCCGCCTCATAGCCGTAAAAGGCATTAGCATCGCCGGCCGTCTTGCTGTTGCCGGCCAAGTTGCCCACGAACACGTTGTATTGGCATCCTCCCTGTTGACAGTTGACGCCTGCGCCGGCGCCGATAAACAGGTTATTATCAGACGGATATCCTATACCGAAGATGCCAGTTCCGCCGATCTCATACTCGCCGGCCACGTTGACATTTCCGCTGCCATCCACGCTGAACTTCTCGGTTCCGTTGTTCTGCCCGCTGATGATCTTCCCGTGTCCCGCGTTGTTGAACACGGCTGCCGTGCCGGCGGGACTGACAACATAGGCGCTGACTCCCGTCGTGACACCGCTGGTGGCCGTCTCGATGCCGCGAATGCCAGTTCCTGCCGTGCTGCTCGAACTCGCCTTGATCCCGATGCCTCCACCGGTGCCGGCTCGCGATTCACCCAACAGGGCAAATCCGCCCTTGCCGGTAGCGATGGCATGCACGCCATAGCCATTCGTTGCCGTAGCCGTTCCCTGTATCGCATCGTTGGGAGCTGTGGCATTCACGCCCGCCCCGGTGCTGCCTTGGGTTACACCGACGATCTGGTCGGTCGTCGATCCGCTGAAATTCGTCGGCCCGGCACTGGCGGCGGCCGTCTTTGTCCCAGGCTTGTCCGGTTGCGACTTGCCCGTTGCCGATGTTCCTGTTGGAACGGCATTGCTGCCGTTGGCCGCGGAGCTCGTACTGTTTGACAACACAAAATCCGCAACGCTCTTGCCGCCCAGGGTCTCGGCGTCGTGCGCCTTAAGGGCATAGGGCACGCTGACCAGCAGCACGCGTGGCTGCTCCGCTTCGCCTTGCACCTGTATGCCCAGCCAGCGCTGCTCCTGTTGCGAGAAGAGATCGCCGGGCAAGCCTGCGGCGGTCGTAGTTCCCAGCACCACGTTGTAATTACCGCCTGCATCCGAGGTGACGTTCTGCGTCTCCATCCAGACCGGCGCTCCGCCGTCCTGTTGCTTGTAAATGGCGAACGTGACACCTGTCGTCGCCGACACGACCGGCGCGCCTTGCGCATCTTTCAATGCGCTGCCGTAGCGAATCAAGTTGGGTATGGAGGTAGTGGGGGTAATTGCGGTTTGTTGGGCCAAACCGGTGGCGACGAAAACGAACGTGAACACAGCGATAGCCAGGGAGAAGACAAAGCGGCGCATCGGGATCCTTTCGCGGACCGGTTAAAGTTTTGGAGCTGTCGAGTATGTCGCCCGGAGATTGCGTTGGCATTGTTGCCTAAAGCTGTACCGCTGTCTATCTGAAAACCGGATATTTTCTCGCAGCATGTTGATTGCTCCACAAGATCGTAGAGATCTTTCACGGCTGTTGACGTTTCATGGAACCAGTGCCACAAACAGCGCTAATATCGCACCCATTGGTGACAATGCTTTGGGTTTCTCACTGGCCCCAAGGTACAATGACAAACAGCAAGGATGAGACTGCGTCGTGTTCCGGGCGCGACTTTGATCATCGTCCTCCAGAGCGTGATTGAGTGATTCGATACCCGCGTTGCTTGCCCAACTGCCCACCCAGCCGCACTCCAGCAGATCAAACCTCCGCTCATCTTCAGGACTGCGACGGCACATTCTTGTTTGCCGCGTCGCTCCACGTTTCAGGTTCTACTCCAGCGAAAAGCGAACGGCCAACAGCGAAAAGCGGAGCTTCCCGTGCCCGCTGAGCGCCTGCAAAAGATCATCGCCGCCGCCGGCATTGCTTCGCGGCGCAAAGCCGAGGAGCTGATCACTCAGGGCATGGTCTCGGTGAACGGACAAACCGTGACCGAGCTGGGCACCAAAGCCGATCCCGAAATCGATCGCATCAAGGTCAACGGCAAGCCCCTCAGCGGTCCCGAGCGCCATGTGTATCTGCTGCTCCACAAACCCAAAGGTTATGTGACCACCGTGACCGACCCGGAGGGCAGACCTACGGTGCTGGATTTGCTGCGTGGCGTCGGAACGCGCGTTTATCCGGTCGGCCGTCTCGATTACCTGAGCGAAGGTCTGTTACTGCTGACCAACGATGGCGAACTGGCGCAGAAGCTGACTCACGCCTCCTCGCACGTGCCCAAGACCTACCTGGTGAAGGTGAGCGGCCGGCCCGCGGATAGCGAAATCGAAAAGCTGCGTCACGGCATCAAGCTGCCACCCGAGCGTGCGCCGCTCAAGCCGCCTGCGGGTAAGCCTAGGGTAGAATCGCGGCGGCGCTCCGAAGCCGTGCAGACAGCTCCCGCACGCATCCAGCTGCTGGGTGAAGCGGCCAATCCCTGGTACGAGGTAACGCTGGTCGAAGGACGCAACCGGCAAATTCGGCGCATGTTCGAGCAGATTGGCCATCACGTGGAAAAGATCAAGCGCGTGCGTTACGGGCCGCTGGAGCTGAATGTTGAGCCGGGGAAGTTCCGGCATCTGACTCCGCGAGAAGTCGCGCAGTTGAAGGCGGCGGCGAGTGGGCGGGCTTTTGCCAACGTGAAAAGAAACGCAGAGCCTGCCGGGCCATCTCAGGGCAGCCTCGCAGCTGGCAGCTTGAGTCGAACCACGGATCCCCTTCGCCAAACTCAGGTGAGGCGCCCCGCTGCGTTCCGACACGCCGCTCAGCGCGACAGAGGCGCTCGCGCAAGACCTGGTTTGCCCTCTGGTCAACAGGACAGGACTGGGAAAAGTGCAACGGGCAAGAAGGCCGGAGCACAGGCTGCGAAACGAACGCCTTCGCGTCTCGGCAGTGCAGTGCGCGTCCCCACAAAAAGAGCGCCTTCACATCTCGGCAGTGGAGTGCGGGGCCCCAAGAAGGGGCCGCCTTCACATCCCGGCAGTGCGTCGCGGGGCCCAAGAAGCGAGCGCCGTAGACGCGAGAGAAGTTAGTCCAGCGCCCTTCGACTACGAGCCGCGGAGCGGCAATACGGCTGCGACACAGACACCGGACGGATGGCCCAGGCCCTTCAGAGCAAGACAGGTTGTGACGCAAGATCACAGCGGAGACTGAATGAGAGATTACAAGAAGCTGGTTCCGGCGCACTTGCATCATCTACCCAGCTATGCGCCGGGCAAGCCCCTGCGGCAGGCGGAATTGGAGAGCGGCGTGCGTTGCATCAAAATGGCCTCAAATGAAAATCCATTCGGCCCTTCCCCGTTGGCAATTGAAGCGATCAAGGCAGCAGCGCACGAGATCCACTTCTATCCCGACCACGGTGTTACCGAGCTCACCGCGCGCCTGGCGGAGCTGCACGAACTCGATCCCAGCCAGATTCTGGTTACCGCCGGCTCGACTACCTTCCTCGAGCTGATTGCACGCACGCTGCTGGCGCCCGGCCTGAACGCTGTCACCAGCAAGCTGTCATTCATCGTCTATCCGATCGTCACGCGGGTTACCGGAGCGCACTTCGTCGAGGTACCCACGCTGAACGACGGCTTCGATCTCGATGCCATCCTCGCCGCTATCGATGGCAACACGCGCGTGGTCTACATCGCTAATCCCAACAATCCCACGGGTACCGTCCTTCCTGCCGCCGCCATCGATCGCTTCCTCGACCAGCTTCCGCCGCACGTGATCACCGTGCTCGACGAAGCCTATTACGATTACGCCAGCTACTTCGCCGCGCAGCGCGGGCTGGACTATTCGCACGCGCTGCAATACGTGAAGGCAGGACGACCCGTGATCGTATTGCGGACCTTCTCCAAGGCACACGGATTGGCGGGGCTTCGCGTCGGTTATGGCATGGGCCCGGCGGAGCTGATTGGCTACATCGCGCGCATGAAGCCGGCATTCATGGTTCCTTCGCTGGCGGAGACTGCGGCCCTCGCCGCATTAGCTGACTCGCCGCATGTGCAACGTTCCGTGAAAGTAAATGCCGAACAAGAGGGGCCCCTGCGCACCGCCATCTCCGACATGGGCATTCGCGTCGTGCCCACATGGACGAACTTCCTCTTCTGCCACGTAGGCGATGACGTTACCAACCTCTGCCACCGGCTGCAAGAAGACGGCGTGATCGTGCGTCCCATGAGCGGCCCGTGGGGCGCGCCCGACGCCTTTCGCGTCACCATCGGAAGGCCAGAGCACAATGCGCAGTTTTTGGGAGCGCTGAAACGTGCTAGATCGCGCATCCCGGAGTTAAAGTAGTACTTCCGTTAACTGCTGTAAAGAAATGTTGCAACGAAACATCGCTAGATTACTATTTTTCTATCGTCTTCTTCTCCGTGCCCTCCGTGATCTCTGTGGTGAATGCCCTTTCTCCACTTCCCCTCGAATCTTTTCTTGACAATCCGCAATCCAACTGTATGCTGTACACGTACAGTACACAGTGAGCAACGCACTGACATTGCGAATTGATCTCGATTCCGCGGTTCCCGCCTACCGGCAGATTGTCGATGGTTTGCGAATTCTGCTGGTCAGCGGACAACTGACCCCGGGTTCGGAGTTGCCGTCGGTTCGCCGCCTGGCGGTGGACTTGGGCATTCACTTCAACACCGTGGCGGAAGCCTACCGAACTCTGGCCGACGAAGGCTGGATCGATCTTCGCCACGGACGCGGAGCGACGGTCGTCAGGCGCGAGGCTCCGGCTGTAAATGCAGAGCGATTGGCGGAATTCCGCCATCGCCTGCGGGCCCTGGTTGCCGAAATGCAATCGCAAGGAGCATCGGCCGCGAAGCTGAACCATGAGCTTCGCAGCGTAGCCGATGAGTTGAAACCATGAAAGCCGAAACCGTAATGCTAACTACCCCGTTGCTATTCGTCGGGATCCTGTTTCAGTTCATGCCATTGTTAACGCGTAGCGGTATCTTCTTCAGCGCCACAGTCGAAGCGGGCTTCCCGCAGAGCAGCGATGGCCGCCGTCTGCTGCGCTCGTACCGCTTGCAAGCCGCGCTATGGACCGCGCTGGCGTTAGCGCTCAGCTTCCTATTGGTACCGGTGCGTCCGGAGTACGGCGCGCTGGCTCCGACGCTGCTGCTGCTCGTCGGCTCGGGCTACAGCTATTGGCTGAAATTTCGCGAGATCCACGACCGCTACGGAGAAGTGAGACCGGAAATCCGGCAGGCTGAATTGTCGGTGCCGGCCAGCGGAGAAACCTTCCGGCCGTGGCTATGGGTTCTGCCGTTCCTGGCCTTAGCGCTGACTGCCGTTTATCTGCACGCCCACTGGAGCCAGCTGCCCGCAAGCTTTCCAGTGCACTGGGGCCCTGATGGACAGCCCAATCGCTGGGCGTCGCGCGACCGCCAGGGCGTCTACGGTCCGTTGATGATAGGCGCGGGCCTGAACGTCTTCCTGCTGGGCCTGGCGTGGCTGTTTGCGCGGCTATCACGCAAGACCGTGATGCGGCGCGTCACGGTGCGCATGACGGAGTTGCTGCTGTATCCCGTCACCTTCACTTTTATCCTGGTCGCGCTGCTGCCGCTGGTGAAGTTGCCGCTTTGGCTGGGCCCGGCGGTGATGGCAGTGAGCATCGCCGCGGTCCTGTACTGGTCGTACCGGCAGATCAGTGCGCCGGCATCGGCCGACGCCGTACCGGAGCCGCAAAGTGACTCGTATTGGAAGGCGGGGGTTTTCTACTTCAACCCGAATGATCCGGCGATCTTCGTCGCCAAACGCGTTGGCATCGGTTACACCATGAACTTCGCCAACAAGTGGGCTTGGATCTTTCTGGGTATTGTCGTCGCGGCCGGCGTTATTTTCAGAATGCACCGATAACGCCGCGACGTCAGGAAGACTTGGCCGAGCTGCGCACCGTCTCGGTCTGCGCGATCGGCGACAGCATGGGCAGTCGCGCCGCGCCGTACAGGCCGGCGTCGCTGCCCATCAGCGCAATCGTCACCACCGTGTGCTTCTGTCCCTGCTCCACGCGATCCGGCGCGGTGACGGAGTAGATGAACGAGCGCACCTTCAGCTCCTCAAACATCGCCGGCGCGTAGGCGTCCCACGCACTGGCCACGCCGCCGCCGATCACGTACATCGGCAGATTCAGCGCATTCACCATGGATCCGATTCCAATTGCCAGTGCTCGGCCGACGCGCTCATAGATACGCTTCGCCGAAGGATGCCCCTGAAGGGCGAGTTGGTAGATGCCGCGCGAGGAAAACTCCACGTCGCCGCGCGCCGAGTCGGCAAGGTCGGGCGCCTTGCCGCTGGCGATCTCTTCGTGCGCCATGCGAACGATGGCGGTCGCCGAGGCGTACTGTTCCAGACAGCCACGGCTTCCGCAGCCGCAGGGATGTCCCTCCGCCTCGACGGTGAAGTGACCCAGCTCGCCGGCCATGCCGTTGATGCCGTGCCACAGGCGTCCGTTGAAGATCAGTCCACCGCCGACGCCCGTGCCCAGCGTATACATCGCCATGTGATCGGTGTTGCGGCCGGCGCCCAGCCACTTCTCGCCCATGGCCGCGGAGTTGGCATCGTTCTCCAGGATGACCTTGGTATTCAGACGGCGCTCGATTTCTTCGCGCACGGGAAACTTCTCCCAGTCCGGAAGGTTCGGCGATCGCATCACCATTCCCGTATCCATGTCGATGAATCCCGGCACGCCGATGCCGATTCCCGCAAGATCGCCTGCGTCGCGATGCTTCACCATCAGCGACTGAATGGCGTCGCACATCTCGCGGACGACGAAGTCGCGCCCGCGCTTCACTTCGGTTCCCGTGGTCACCTTCTCCAGCATCTTGCCTTCGCCGCTGACCGCGGCGATGCGCAAGTTGGTTCCACCCAGATCGACACTAACGGAGTAAACGCTCATAGGGTCCTCGACATGGTCTGCATGTGGCAGATGTTGTTTTGAAAGGGCGCAGCTTTAGCTGCGCCGTCGCATGCTCTCAAATATTGTCATCCCGAGGAGGGCTTCAGCCCGACGAGGGATCTGCTTTCTCTTCGCCTTGGTCAACGGCCCTAAACTCAGAATGCATTACTTACTTCTGACAATGCGGGCAATAATGACTGCTGCGTCCTGCGATGATAACCCGCTTGATGGGCGTCTTACATACTAAACACGGCTTGCCCTCCCTGCCATACACCCGATGTTTCAATTGGAAGAATCCTTCGCGCCCCTCGGCATCGACATAATCGTTGATCGATGAGCCGCCCAGCTTGATCGCTTCGCGCAGAACTTCGAGCAACGCGGCATGGAGCTTCTCCAACTCGGCGCGAGTGAGTGAAGACGCTCGCCGCCGCGGCCGAATCTTCGCGCGAAACAGAGCCTCGTCGGCATAAATGTTCCCCACCCCGCTAAGCAGCTTCTGGTTCAGCAGCGCGCTCTTGATGGGGGTCTTACGATGCCGGAACAGCTCCACAAACTCGTCGAGCTTGGCCGTGAGCGGCTCCTTGCCGGGAGCGGCGAATCCAGAACCATCTTGCTCCGCCATTCGAACCACCGCCAGCCGCCCAAAGCGCCGGTAGTCGACAAACCGCAGCTCGCGCCCGGAAGCCAGCTTCAGCACAGCATGCGTATGTTTCGCCAGTTCGAGTTGCGGTGAAGCAATCAGCAACTGCCCCGTCATGCCGAGATGTACAATCCACTGCCCGCGGGTTGCAATGGCCTTGCGCCCCCTGCCACTCTTCCCTTCCAGATCGAAGACGATGTGCTTGCCGATGCGCCGCACGCGTGCGATGCGGGAATGCTCCAGCACCGACGCAATCTCGGCCGCTGAGGACTTTAGCGGCTCAGGTTTCTCCCCCAGCCAGACGGACTCAATGGTGTCGCCCGCGATGCGCTTGTCGAGTCCGCGAGCGATGGTTTCTACCTCGGGAAGTTCGGGCATTGGCAACAGTGTACGGTAACCATTCCAACAATTTCACTGTGGCCGGAAATACACAGCGGAGTACAATTTCGATCGATGGCGGATCGTCGAGAGAGATCGCAACTGTTCGGCGAATTCCTGCGCGAGGGCGCAGTCTTGATCGCCGTCCTTTACCCTTTGGAGACGATCATCAGCGTGCAATTTGATGCGCAGCGGCAAATCGAATGGTGGCACATCGTAATCGCGGAAGTTATTGCTGGAATCTTACTGTGGTGGGGTATCATCTTAGAAGGTAGCGAGGAGTTATGAATAGCCTAGGTCCGTTGTTTGGCACATTTGCATTTTTTGCGATTGTTTTCTTAGTTGGAAAGCACTTCCAAAAGCAGGAGAAAAAGCGCCGGAGGCAACGGCTAGAAGTTCCTAATCGTGGGGATGTAGCCGCCTCCGGATCGTGACATTCGTTAATGCGCGTACCGGACAGCAAGAAATTTTGCTCCATTCCTACGTCACCCTGTAAAATCTAGAGTTACACAGCCCGTCTCACCCTAATTTCCCAGAATTCAGGTCCTGCTTCCCGACACGAGGCGAGTTTGTGTGCGAAATTGCGCGACCCAGAACTTTCCGCGATCGCGAGTGGAGTGGCATGTTGAAAACTGGCAAGACCGCCGTCGTCGTCGGCGCACAGTGGGGCGATGAGGGCAAAGGCAAAATCGTTGACGTTCTCTCCGAGCGTTTCAAGGTTGTGGCGCGCTATTCCGGCGGACACAACGCCGGACACACCGTCACCATTCATGGCAACAAGTACATCCTGCAGCTCATCCCCTGCGGAGTGCTGCGCGAGGGTTGCCGCGGCGTCATCGGCAATGGCGTCGTGCTCGATCCCTTCGCCTTCATGAAGGAAGTGGACACACTACGCGCAGCCGGCATCAACATCGATGGCAACCTGTTCGTCTCGAACCGCGCCCACGTCATTCTCCCCTATCACCGCATGATCGAGCTGGCGGCGGAGAACGCGCCGGGACGTGTGAAAATCGGCACTACTTCGCGTGGCATCGGTCCGGCTTATGTCGACAAGATGGCACGCAGCGGACTGCGTGTCGTTGACCTGCTCGACAAGAACCTGCTGCAGAAGCACATCGAGAATGCCTGCCGCGAGAAGAACACCATCGCGCACGCGCTGTTCAACAGCGAGCCGCTCGACGCTGACAAGATGTACGCGGACTACTCCGAGATTGCCGACCGCGTCGCTCCGTTCGTCACCGACACCGCGCTTCTGCTGAACCACGCCATCGCCGAAGGACAGTCCGTGATGTTCGAGGGGGCGCAAGGCACGATGCTCGACATCGATCACGGCACCTATCCCTTCGTCACGTCTTCGAGTGCGACCTCCGGCGGCGCAGCCACGGGAACCGGTGTTCCCCCGACCTCAATCAACACCGTCATCGGCGTGACCAAAGCCTACTGCACGCGCGTGGGTGAAGGCCCCTTCCCCACCGAATCGAAAGACGCGATAGGCGAGGCGATTCGCAAGAAAGGCAACGAGTTTGGCGCCGTGACTGGACGCCCGCGCCGCACCGGCTGGCTCGACCTGCCGCTGCTGCGTTACTCCAACATGATCAACGGCACCAGCTGGCTGGTAGTGACCAAGCTTGACGTGCTCGACGAGCAGGCTGAGATTCCCGTCTGCGTCAGCTACAAGATCGACGGCAAGGAGACGCAGCAGATTCCCGCGCAGATCTCCGGCTATGAAAAGATTGAGCCGCTCTATACGAAGCTGCCGGGCTGGCACAGTAATACCTTCGGCATCGACAGTTATGATCTATTGCCGGAGAAGGCGAAACAGTATTTGGAGTTTGTGGAGAAGGAGTCGGGCGCGAAGGTGGGAATCGTATCCACGGGCCCCGACCGCGAACAGACGATGGTTATTCCGGAATTCGCTAAGATGCTGGATGGAGTGAGCGGAACAATCTAGGAAACCTTGAGCGTCGCTGATATGTTTTGTATCAGGACGAACGGCACATCTAAACAGGCTGGGGAAAAGGCGTAAAAGCAGTTCCTCGCGGGCTGAAGCCCGCTCGGAGTAACAAAAATAAACGGCTTATCGGCACGACTGAAGTCGTGCCCTGATACAAAGCATCCGAACCCCGAGTTTTTCAGCAGCCTGTAAGAATGTGCCCTGACACAAACCAACGTGATTAGGATCGGTTTGATGATGCGTACCGGAGGACGACGATGCTGGTCTTAGCCGTGACTTGGACGGCAGATGCAGGACACGAAACTGAAGTAGCAGAAATCTTCGCCAAGCTGCAAGCCGCCTCCCGCCAGGAGCCGGGATGCCTGATGTACACCGTACATCGCCACAAGACGGATCCGCGGCGCTTCTTTATCTACGAGCAGTATGTGGATGAAGCGGCGCTGGAAGCGCATCACGACACTCCGCATTTTCAGGAGTACGCCGTCAAGGCGCTACGCAATATCGGCGAGCGCACGCATGGCGATCTGTACACACCGCTCACCGCCGATTAAGCAGGAATCCGAGTGACTAGCCCCGCGCGTCGATAATCGCCTGCTTGGCCGCGCTCATCTCTTCCCGCAGAATCGCGAACAGCGCCGCCAGGACCGACGCCACCACCGGGCCGAGAAACAATCCGATAAATCCGAACGCTTCCACTCCTCCCAGGATGAAGAACACCAGCACCATGGGATGCAGCTCCACGCGTCCGGCGACCACCCACGGGCGGAGTACGTTGTCGATGCTGCTGACCACGACCGTCCCCCAGATCAGCAGGAAGACGCCCTTCCAGATGGCGCCGCCGATGAGCAGATAGATTGCGACCGGCGCCCAGACAAGCGAGGACCCGACGACGGGAATGATCGACGCAAAACCGGCTGCGAGCCCGAGCAGCAACGACGACGGCATGCCGACAATGCGCATCGCAATTCCCGTGAGCACACCTTGCGCTGCGCCCACCGTCAGGATGCCGTAGACATTGGCGATGATGGTGTCGGAAATATTCTGGTAGAGCCGCGCTACCTGCACCGGCGTGAGCGGTATCAGCCGCCCGGCGCGATAGGCCCAATCCTTACCCTCGCGAAACAGAAAGAACAAAATGACAAACGTGATCAGCGAATCCACCGTGAATCTCGCCAGATTACTGAGAACGGCCGCGCCGAATCCGACCATTCCCAGGCTTACTTTTTGCGCGTTGGAGTGGATGACCCCTTTCAGGTCGTACTTGGAAAGATCGACCCAGCGTGAGAGGAAGTGCAGAGGCTGAGCAAGCAACGCCGTGGCGAACAGCGTGATCCCGCCTTCCTCGGCGCTGCGGCGGCTGAGATAGTGCGCTGCGCTCAGAGCCTCATTGGCGGCCAGCGTCGTGATGATGAAAGCAGGTATGCCGAAGAGGAACAGCACTGCCAGCGTTGTGATCAAGGCACCCCAGCCGTGCCGTTGCCCGGTCAGGCGAAGAATGCGGTCATGCACGGGATAAAAGACGACGGCCAGAATGATGGCGAAGGCAAGAGGCTTCAGGAACGGCCAGGTGATGATGATCGCCAGGCCCAATACCAGCAGGATCAGCACCGTGAGAAAGATGATGGTGGTGCGCTTGCTGTTCATCGCTCGGTCCGCTCCCATTTGTAACACGAAGCCTGGAGGAGGAGTAGGAGCAGAGTTGATTCCTATTGGCCGGGGTTCGGCCCCGACTGCCTGGTGATTTCGCCGATGTAGACCGAGAACGGCTGAAGGGCGATCGCTGACAGCGTTGCATTGGACTGCAGATACTTCATCGTCGTAAGCATTGTCTTCGCCTCCTTCGAGGCGAGCCCCTGCGGCGCCAGGTTGAAGCTCGCCTTCTGCGGCTCTGCCGACATGTTCAGCACAACCAGCACCGCTTCATCCTTATATTGCCGCAGATAAGACATCACGTTGGGATCGTCCTCGTTCAGCGCAATGTAATCGCCATCGAGCAGGGCCGGATCGTGATGCCGTAGCGCCAGCAGTTGTTTGTAGAAGACGAGAATCGAATTCGGATCTTTCAGTTCGGTGGCGACGTTATGGGTTTTGTAACTCACCGGGATTGGCAGCCACGGAATGCCTGTCGTGAAACCGGCATTGGGCTTGTTGTCCCACTGCATCGGAGTTCGCTCTCCATCGCGGCCTTTGTCTTCCGGCCAGCCCAACTTGCCTTTTGGATCTTTCACATCCTTCTTGAATTTGGGATCGTTGTTCTGCATGCCGATCTCTTCGCCGTAATACAGGATCGGCGTCCCGCGCAGCGTCAGATATAAACCGGCCATCACTTTGGCGATGTCGTCATTGTGCTTGCCGTCGCCGTAGCGATTGTAAGAACGCTCGATATCGTGATTGCCGATCACGAACACTGGCCAGCCAGTGGCCGAGTTCACCGCCGCAATCTGCTTGCGGAAGTCTGGAGGCGAGAGCTTCTCCACCTTGGTGAACATGAAGTCCATCGGCATCTGCAATTCGTCGCCATGCGGACCGTAATACTGGTTGAGTTGCTCAATGTTATCCGTCCACGTCTCGCCGATCAGCACCGCGTTGTGCTTGTCGGCTACTTGCCGCAGCCCTTTCAGCACATCGTGAACTTCGGGCAGATTGTGGTTGTACCGGTTCTCCATGTTGGGATCGCCGTAAGCGTTCTTCCCCGGCAGGATCGGGTTGTCGTGGAGATCGGGATCCTCGAAGAGCGTATCGACCGCATCCAGACGGAAGCCGGCAACGCCGCGCTCGTACCACCAACTGGTCACGTCGAACATCGCGTCCTTCACGGCGGGATTGCGCCAGTTCAGGTCCGGCTGCTGGGGATAGAAATAATGGTAATAGTACTGTTGGGTCTTGCCGTCGTACTGCCAGGCCGATCCGCCGAATAGGGACAGCCAATTATTCGGAGGCTGCGGTTGCGGTTGTTTTGTGGTACCGGGGCCCCCGACAAGCGCCGCTTTTGCGCTTGTTGGGGTGGATTTGCCGTCCCGCCAGATGTACCAGT
>JBARGS010000098.1:0-7520 GCA_049798495.1 Candidatus Korobacteraceae bacterium
AACTGCTGCTCGATGCTGCCCGCAACCTGGAAGGAACGCGGATTCTGGAAGCCGGGCGCAATGCCGACTACGAACGCCGCGGGCGTCGTCAACCCGGGCGGGGGCGCGCTCAGGGACGTGTAGTGCCCACCCGATGTGACCAGGGGCAGAATCTGCGGATCGAAGTAGCTGTCGGCGACGACCGTGTTGACGGCGTTATCGGTGAACATGCGCTGAAAGAAGTCCGCCGGAGTCGGTGCATCATACAAGCCTGTGGACAGCCGAACCACGGTGTTCGTCACCGGATTCCAGGCCAATCCCAGGCGCGGCTGCCATTGACTCAGATCGTTGGGGATGAAAGTCGTTTGCGAAATTGCGCTGTTGGAGTGCGCCGGCTGCGGATTCCATTGCCCGTCCCAGCGCATTCCCGCCGTGACGGTGAGCGTCTTGGTCACCGGCAGTTTGGCGTCGATGTAAAGTCCCAACTCCCGCACCGCAGCGTCGTAATAGGGATCGCCCGTATAGAAGGTCTGCTGATAGCGCCGCGGATCGCCGGCAAGAAAGTCGGCCAGGGAGTCGAAGTCGAAGCGTCCGTTGAGATTGGCCTCATGCCGGAGGTCGGCAGGATTGTAGGCGAAGCCCGCGCCGAAGTGTACGACGGCTGCGCCCCGGGTGATCGAGAAATCGTCGTTCACGCGGTTGATCTTGGACGTGTAGGACTCGTTCGCAATCGCATTTCCCCCCAACACCCCGAAGCCGTTGATTACCATCTCCGGCGCGTCCGAGTTCGGCGTCAGCGTGCGCTGGTCCTGCGCCCACTGCGCCAGGAGTTGGTTGACTTTATTCGAGCCGACGATCGTCGTCAGATTTCCACGCACCCAGTAGCTGTCGCCGGTGAGCGATGCACTGTTGTCGATAGGCGCGATGCTGCGGGTCGATCCGTCATCCAGATTCGTGGCATTCACGCGGTTGAAGTTGAATTGCAGGTTCAGGGTGGTTGCCGCATTCAGCAAAAAGTCCGCGCGCGTGAACACCGAGGTCGGATCGCTATGTCCCACAATCTGCTGCTGTAACGCCGAAAATGCCGATGGGATGAACGTCCCCGGCGCCTGTGGCTCGAACTGTGTCCAGTAGGGAGTGTTGAGGTAATCCTGCTCCGCGCCAACATAAAAGAAGGCGCGATTTTTCTTGATGGGCCCGCCAATCGAGCCGCCAAACTCGTTCTGCGCATTGTCCAGGGAGTGTCCAAAGGCGTCGTTCGCAGTCCACGCCGGACGTCCAATGTAGAAGGCCTCGCCGTGATACTTGTTGCTGCCTTCCTTGGTCACTACATTCACAAAGCCGGCGTTAGTGCCGCCGATGGCGGCGGTCGCTCCCGCGTGCACGATCTGAAACTCGCGAACCACGGTCTGTGGGAAAAATAGCGAACCGTCCTTGGCGCCTCGTTCGCCGCCATTCAGCGGATCGTCGAAGTCGGCCCCATCGACAGCCGCACTGAAAGCGCTGGGACGCTGGCCATCGACGATCAGTCCAGCAGCGTTGGGCGCCGGCTGCACACCGGCCGCCAACTGTCCAAACTGGGTGAAGTCGCGGTCGCGATTGGGAAGATATGTGACCGTCAGGCCCGCCAGCGTATTGCTCACCTCCGGCGCCTGCTTGTTCACCGCCGGAGGCAGCGTGTTGCCCTCAAGGGTTGGCCCATGACCGGTAACGGTCACGTTCTGCGATACCCCGGCCACGCCTAACCGTATGGCAAGTTGCACACTGCTGCCACCGCTGAGGGTCACGCGCGCCGGCTTCTTCAGAGCGAAGCCCGGAGCCTTCACTTCCACGGTATACGCTCCGGAGTACAGCATGGCCGCGGTGAAAATGCCGCTGTCTGACGTTGTCAGAGTCCGGGAAGAGGTGAAGTCAGCGCTGCGGATGGTGACCTTGGCCCCAGCCACTGCATTGCCCTGCTGATCGGTGACGGTGCCGCTGATCGTCCCGCGGGCGGCCGTGGATTGGGCCAGCGCCGCAGGCGACTGCAACACCGCCAGCAATGCCGCCGCCGCGCTGAGTAGGAGAAGATGAGAGACGGAAAACCGAAATGCTTCTCTTAACACAATGAGTTCACCACGTAGGCACAGAGTAAAGGGGCTTATTTTTCAAAATCTTCTCTGTGATCTCCGTGCCTCCGTGGTGAGTTTGTCTTTAGATTTTAAAACACAATCCGGGCCAGGAACTGCATCAGGCGCGGCGCTCCGACGTTGGCCAACCCGCCCATCGGCGTGCCGAACGTGGCAACCGGCGCGGCGGCGTTTCCGTAAACTCCGTTCAGGGTATAGAGGTTCAAATGATTGGTGGTGTTGTAGGACTCGGCCCGCAAAATCAAACTGGTCCTTTCCTTGATCTTGATGGCCTTCTGCAGCGCAAAATTGAACTCGTAGATCGGCGGTGCCTGTCCTGCATCACGCGGGATGACCACGCCGTCGATCACCGGACGATCCGACGTGTTGCCGTCGCCATTGTTGTCGACGCCGGTCGTGATGTTAATGGGGAAGCCCGAACCCGCCTCCATCCAACCTGACAGCATGAATCCCCACGGCATGCTGTAGGTGGCGCTGACCGAAGCGCGATTGGTCTGGTTGAGCAGACTGCTCGCCTTTTCGCAGACCACCAGGCAGCCATAATCGTTCGGGTTCTGTCCGGTACCGTCCCACTCCACGGTGTTGATGTCATGCGACCAGGTGTACGTTCCCAGCAGCGAAACCCGTCGCGTGAGCTGCTTGGTTATCCTGACTTGAAGGCCGTCATACCAGGCGGCGCCGGCGTTCACGTACTGGAGCACCTGCTGATATCCACCGGGAACCGGAACAATAGGACGTGTCGCATTGGCAACCGCCACCGAACGTACCTGACCGGGAGCGGTGCGGATGAAAGGCGTGGGGGCGTTCAAGTCGACCGGCTGCTCGATGTGGATGGAGTGCGAGCCGATGTAGTCCATGGCGAACAGCCAGCCCGACCCTAGATCGTGCTCGAAGCCAAGGTTCCACTGCTGCGTGTAGGGATTCTGGAAGTTGTTACTACAGAAATGCAGTTGGTTCACGGGCAGAAATTGATTTAAGTAGTTGCACTGCCCGGCCAGTATGGTGATGCTGCGGGCCGGCAACAGCGCGCCCGGCGGAAAGCCGGAGATGGGCACGAACGAAGACGGGAATCCGAGGCCGCCCGGAACGGCGGTATACGTAAACGCCCCTTGCGGACCGCCTATAGCCGCACCGGCATAAAGATCGGTACGCTCCTCCGAGTAGTAAATGCCGTAGCCAGCGCGAATGACGGTGTTGCTGTTCGGGAGCCTCCAGGCCAGGCCAACTCGTGGCGAAAACAAGGCGTTCTGCCCCGTGAAAGTTTCGCCGTCCCACCGCAGGCCCAGGTTGAGGTTCAGGTTAGGAAGAATGCTCCAGTTGTCCTGCGCGAACAGCCCGAATAGCGTGTCGGTGAGGTGATAACTCTGGTTTCCGAAGGATTGCGTAAAGTTGTTGGCGAGCGGCGGCGCTCCCGGGGGCGCTCCCGGCGGCGGCAGAGCGGGATTGTATGTCAGCACGGTGGCGATTGGAATCGTCTTGTATAACGGATTGATTAAGAACCGTCCGTCAACGTAGCCACCTCCAAACTCCTGTCCGAAGCCGCCGGAAGAGGAGTTCGTCACGTCAAACCCAAACTTCAGCTGATGTTTGCCGCGGCTCATGCTCAGTGTATCGGCATATTCGTACTGGTGATTCATCAGGTTGGCGGAGCGCGACTCGCCGTAGGTGTAATAGCCCGAGACGGCCAACTGAGGGCTGAAGTCTACGGGGACAAACTGCGTGATCGGATCGCCCAACAGAAATTCGAAGCGCGCGTCGTTCAGCGTGTTGCTGTTGATGACGGCGGTGTCCGTCACCGCGCCCTGGTAGGTGTTACGCGTGAAGACGCGGGCCGCCGTAGGCAGAGTAACGCCGCTGACCGCATCCTGCGGGTTAGTGTCGCTGAAGCGATCGAAATTTGCCCGCAGGGTGAGCCGGTTGTTCTGGGTCAACTGCTGATCCAGGCGCGCCAGAAAAAGGGTCTGGCCGAAGGTGCCGTTGTAGATAGAGCCAAGATCGACTGGCGAAGTGATGACCGCAGGCCGGTTCTGATTAGTGTACTGGCCGGACACCATGAAGTACGTTTTGTCCTTGACGATGGGACCGGAGAACATGCCGCTGCCCTGTGCCAGAGTCTCCTGCACCGGCTTCGCAGCCAATGGAATACTGGCGTTGGAGAACGAAGGACTGCCCATGCCCACGAAGTCTCCATGCCAGTCGTTCGACCCCGATCGGGTGACGACGTTGACCGCCGTGCCTGCATTCCAGCCCCATTCCGCCGAGCTGGCATTGGTGTACACCGTGAACTCCTGCACCGCCGAGAAGGGCACACCGGCAAACATGGACTGCCGTCCCCACATGTCATTGGCGGTGGTGTTGTCGAGCTGATAGGTAGTCTGGCGGCGGCCCGTTCCGTTGATGACGAACAGCGTCTCGTTCAGGAACAGATCGCCGGTAGTTTGCGCCGGCCGCACCGAGGAGTTCAGCAGCGGCAACGTGGTGATCTTGCGTTCAAAGACGGGAGTATCTTCGATCTTCTCCTGGCTCAAGCGCGTGGAAACCTGGTTCGACTCCGTGGGAACCGTCCCTGTCGTACCGTAAACATTCACCTGTGTCTTTTCGCCCGAGACAGTCAAGGTGAAGTCGAAGATAGCGGTACCTGCCGCGCGCAGTGAGATATCGCTCTGCTGAGCCTCTTTGAACTGCGATGCATTGACGGTCAAGACGTATTGACCGGTCAGTGGAATACCGATGAAAGAGTAGTTTCCAGAGGCATCGGTTTTCGCGGTGCGCTCGAAGGCAGTTGAGGGATTCCGCAGCGTTACCGACGCGCCGGCGATTGCCTGGCTTTGTTGATCTTGCACGTGCCCCTGCAGTGCGCCGAGATCCGTCTGGGCTAGAACAGAAGTGGAAAACAAACAATCTGCGAATAACGCAAGGATGAGAGAGGAAGCAACCCTGAGGAGTTTCGCCATAAGGCGAACAGCCTAAACAAGCCTCGACTCTACTACCACATGTAGTAAGAGATTCAGTTGCATTGTTCTTGTACTATGCAACTAATATATGCCGCTGCATCTTAGGTGCGGTTGCTGGGAGGGGGGAATCAGCTTTACTACCTGAGATATCGGAGTCGGGCTGCTGCAATTCTACAAGGTGGGCAAAATTGACTCGTGCGTAGCAGCGAGCGCGTACTTGTCGGGCTGTTTGTCGAAGGTTTGTTTGCATCCGGCACAGCAAAAGTAGAATGAAGCACCTTGAAATTCCGACCTGTGCTTAGCAGTCCCGACGTCGACTGTCATGCCGCAAATCGGATCGCGAGCCTCCTGCTTCAGCACCGGCAAGGACGCGCTCTGGCTCCTGGGTTGTTCCGTCGCGGCCCTTCCTCTCACCTGAATAATCTCTGCCAGAATGCTAACCGCAATCTCTTCGGGTGAGGAGGCGTGAATGTCTAGCCCGGCGGGCGCGCGGACGCGATTGATCTTCTCGGCGGCAACTTCTCGTTCTTTGAGGTAGTCGAGAACTTTGCCTGCTTTCTTTTTGCTGGCAACAACCGCCACATAACAAGCCCCGGAGTTGAGTGCGGCCTCCAGCGCCTCCTCGTCGTACTCGCCTTGGGTCGAAACCACGATGAAAGTCTGCGGCGTGATTTTTATTTCGCTCAAGTCCAAGGTTGTCTGCAAAAGGTCGACTCCCGGGAAACTCTCGTCCTCGGCTTCGGGAGCCGCGACGGAAACTGCATAGCCAATCGTCTTGGCCAGCATAGCCAGGGTTCGCGCAACAGGAGAGCGGCCAAGAATCAAGAGATGCGGCTTGGCCAGGACTGGCTCGATGTAGATGTCCAAGGTGCCTCCACTGTGGCAGGTCATCGTATGGTCGACGATACCTTCCTCGGGCGACGAAGAAGGGCTGATGCGAATCAGTCGTGGTTGACCATCGGCCAGCGCTTTCAACGCCTCTTTCACCACCACAGGTTGCGCGCAGCCGCCGCCTATCCAGCCCCAAATCGTTCCGTCGCCCAGGATGATAGCTTTGTTGCCGGGCTTGCCTGAGATGGGCGCCTGATAGCGCACGACCACAGCAATGGCAAATGGTTTTCCCTTCGCCAGCAACTCATCGGCTTTGCTTAGGAACTGATCGAACATCTCGCAGCGCCTTTCTATCAGCTACAGATATTTCTCCAGAGCCATCAGACTTTCCAGATTATGGGCGGGCGCAAAGATATCTACGTGAGGTAACGCAGCATTCATGCCGCGTGTAAGCGGCTGATAGTCCGGCTGTCCCAACAGTGGATTGAGCCAAACCAGCTTTTGTACTCGCCGCCGGGTGTTACGAAGCTCGGCCGCCAGAACCTCCGGCTCTCCGGTGTCCCAGCCGTCGCTCAGGATCATGAAAACCGTATCGCGCGACAGCGTCTTGCGCGCGTGCCGGCGATTGAACTCGGCCAGCGAGGCACCGATCTTCGTGCCGCCTGACCAGTCAGTCGGCGTTTGTGAAAGTCCGCGCAGAGCGTCGCGCAAGCTTTGCGTGCGCAGGAGTCCCGTAATCTCGACCACCGCGGTGCTGAACAGAAATGAATCCACGCGTTTGAAATGCTTTTGCAATGCGTAAGCGAACTTCACAAGGAACAGGCTGTAGAGGTTCATCGATCCGCTGACGTCAAGAAAGATTACCAGCCGATTTTTCTGTCGCTTCCGCCCTTTGTAAGCCAGCACGATCGGGTCGCCGCCGCGAGTGACATTGCGTCGAATTGTACGGCGGACGTCCACACGATCGGCAAGGTTCTTGATGCGAAGCCGGCGCGAGATCTTCCGGCTCAGCTGCTTCAACAAACGCAGCGAGATCTCCTCCAACGCGGCCAAATCGCTTTGCGGCACCTCGGAGAAGTCCACCTTCTTCAGACGCTGTTGCGCGCTGGCGCCCGACACCAGCATCCCTTCCCGCTCCGGCGAAGGGGCGTCGCTGCCGAGATCGAACAGCACCAATGAGCTGCCTGCGGAGCTAAGCTTGGGTCGCTCTAGAGGGTCCGGGTTCTTGGCTGCTTTCCTGTCCCCTTCGCTCCAGAACGCTTCAAACAACTGCCCGAACAGATCCCACGCTTCCTTGGAGGAACAAAGAGCCGCTCGCAATGCGTCGGCGAAGGTCTGCCGGTCTTGGAGGCCAACGGCTTCGGCAACCTCGAGCGCCGCGAGAGTCTGTTGCACTCCGGCGGGCAGGCCGTTCGCTCTGAGAAAGCGACAGAACTCAACCACGGCAGCAGCGGTAGGTCCCGATTCTTTTTGCCACGTTGTGTCTATTGCTGAGTTCACAAATTTCCATCCCCGCAGTGGATCAAGCAGTTTGCATGAGCAATTTTTCTACCCCGGCAGCCTTCAGAGTCGCGCTGTCTTCCATCGACTTGACAATGCAGCCCAGAGTTTCCTCGACCGCCTCGAC
>JBARGS010000099.1:0-35638 GCA_049798495.1 Candidatus Korobacteraceae bacterium
CCTAAACGCGCCGCCTTGCAGGCGGCGCAGGCCTCCGCTCCAGACGCCCTCCTCCCCGACCTTCTACATACTCAACTGGTCTACTTTTACTCCGCCCCTGTGGTCTGGTTTTACTCCGCCCTTGACACATGGTGCAGCGCACAGCGCTTAGCTAGTGAACCGACGATCCTGCACGATGCGACAGTCGACGCGCTCGACCTCGCCGTCTCCGTTGAGGGTCGCGCGATTCTCGACCCGCCAGTGGGCGCCGAGGAACTAAAGATTATTCAGCAAGCTGAGACTAAGGACGTGCGTGTTGTGATTGAAACCTTGGCGCAAAGCAACTCCAACACTTTCACTATGGCAGCAGGAGCCTAGCATATCTACATCAACAGGGTTCGCCATCCTTACAATCATGTGCTAACGACGTATGCATGTGCTAATGACATTGACAAGTCAGCTACCCTGGAGTAGCATCGCGCAACATTTTATTCAGATTTGCCGAAACCAGGAAAACTAAGGGATAGGGTTATGCTTTAGCTCGCTATTTCGAGGAGAATCTTCGCATTCGAATACGATAGGATCGAATCGAAATAGTGAGAGTTGAAGATATAGGGCCTTTTCGAAAATTCCTGGCAACAGTTTAGCCTTCAGTTCCCTGCGGGGAAACTGTGGCCGCCTTCATGATGTCAAGAAGAGTGAACTTCACGGAAGGCTCTCACCATGGCTAGTGCGAAATCGCGATCGCTTTTGAACAAGATCAACCATGTAGTGGTCGTCATGCTGGAGAACCGGTCTTTCGACCATATGTTGGGGTTCCTCTATGCCGATAGCAAAAACCAATCGCCCCACGGTAAGCCATTCGAAGGCTTGACCGGGAATGAAACGGTTTCCGATGGAAAAGGGAGAACGGTGCAGGTCTATAAGATTCAGGCCAGCGACCCTTATCCCTACTTCATGCCTGGAGCAGATCCGGGCGAAGGCTATCTCAACACGAACTCGCAACTGTTTGGCACAAAGACGGCGCCCACTCCAATCGTGCCGGCAACCAACCAGGGCTTTGTAAGCAACTTCAGTTACACACTGGGTTGGGAATCCAAGTTGCCCAACATGGTGATACCCGGCACCAAGCCATCGATGATCATGGGCATGTACACGCCCCAGATGCTGCCGGTGCTGTCAGGGCTCGCCAAGGGATATGCGGTCAGCGATCAATGGTATGCATCGGCCCCTACCGAAACCCTTCCCAACCGCGCGTTCGTCTGCTGCGCAACTTCACAGGGGTTCGTAAGCGACGACAACATCAAAACTTGCTCGGCACCCAGCATCTTCACCGCATTGGGAAAGAAGAGCGCAACCTGGGCGGTGTACGGTTATGACGCGCCTCCGCTGACCCGCGGTTCAATTACCGACATCACGGACGCGCCGGAAGCGAACTTCGGGGAATTCCCCGACTTCCAATCCGCAGTGAAGGCAGGCAAACTGGCCAACTACGTGTTCCTGGAGCCGAAATGGGGAAAAGACGGAAGCAGCCAGCATCCGAACTACGATGTCTCGCAAGGCGAGCAGTTTCTGCATGACGTGTATTACACCCTATACGGAAGCAGCGTCTGGCCAAATACGTTGCTGATCATTACCTACGACGAGCATGGTGGATGCTACGATCATGTTTCCCCGCCCGAAAATGCGGTTCCACCGGACAACTCCGCGGGGGAAGACGGCTTCGATTTCAAACGCTTTGGCTTGCGCGTACCCGCGGTGCTGATATCGCCGCTCATTCAGTCCGGCACTGTGTACCGCAGTGCTTCCGCCACTCCTTTCGATCACACCTCGATATTGTCAACTTTGGAAGCGCGCTTTGGCGTGTCGCCGCTTACCAAACGCGATGCGGCAGCTCCCTCCGTGGGAGGCGTTCTCACCCTGAGCAAGGCACGAAGCGACGATCCACTTGAGGGGGTAAAGGTGCCGTCCAGCGCCAAGAAGCCTGCGTTTCCCGCCGGGCCGAGCCATCTTCAGCAGGTCCTCGCTGAGAGCGCCATGAATCTGCCGGTTTCCGATGAACCCGGAAATGGACATCACGTTGACACTCCGCATTTCAAAACCGGGGAGGACGCTCTCACATACGCCAGACAACGTTATGCGAAGTTTGCGGCGATGAGGAGCCTGCAACCAGAGAAACCTGGGACACCGCCCACTAAGTCGCGCAAGGCGGCAGCCGGAAGATGAAGACCAGTTGCTACAGATAATTCGAATCGGCAAGTCAGCCTGTTGGAGCTATCGGAGATGATCCGATAAAGCGGATGGCGCACCGTCCCCGATCTTGGGCCGCGCCCCGCAGAGTAGGAGGCCCTATGGCAAGCGCAGTGAGTTCTAATCTCTCACCAGCCCAGGATGGCCAGTACGCCAGCGATCTTCGTTTCTATGTAAACGGGGAAGAATGGGTCATCCAGCAGCCGGACCCTTCGGTCCTGCTGGTGAATTGGCTTCGCTCCCCTGAAGTCGGTCTTACCGGCACCAAGAAGAGTTGCGCGCAGGGTGGCTGTGGCGCTTGTACGGTAATGCTTTCGAAATGGAATGCGGTGGCGGGACAGGCGGAGCACATGTCGGTCAACGCCTGCTTGCGGCCCTTGTGCTCGCTCGACGGCATGGCAATCACGACCACGGAAGGCACCGGGAACAGCCTCAGCGAATTAAGCCCGGTGCAATACCGGATTGCGAAGGAAAACGGCTCGCAGTGCGGTATCTGTACTCCCGGGTTCGTCATGAACATGCATGCGCTGCTGGCCGCAACCCAGAACGAACCCCTTAGCCAGCAAGAAATCGAAAACATTTTCGACGGCAACATCTGCCGCTGCACGGGTTATCGCTCGATTCTCTATGGTATGAAGCATTTCGCCGCTGACTGGGGCCCTAAAAACGAAGAGGGCTGCCTGAGGACCATCGTAGACCCGGCCGAACGGGTGAAGTACGCCAGTAATATAACGGTCACTTTCCCCAGTACGCTGGAGGGACCGCCGCGCGCCGTTCATTATGAGAAGAACGGCTATCACTGGTATAGACCGCTGACGCTTGTCCAGCTGCACGACATCCTTCGCGAACACCATGACACCGTCAATGTGAAGCTGGTTGTCGGCAACACGTCGATCGGAGTGTACAACCAGTCGGTCGAGAATCCGCACGTACTTGTGGACATCTCGCACGTGTCTGATCTGCAAGGCATTCAGACGACCAGCGAAGGGCTCGTCCTTGGGGCCGCTACCACCTACAGTGACTTGCTGGAAGAGCTGGACACACTTCGAACCTCTGCCACTCCTGAACATCTGATAGGCATCGATGCGCTCCATTACATGGTGCACCGCACTGCCGGTACCATCGTGCGAAATGCAGCAAGTCTGGCCGGCAATACCATGATGGTCGTCCGGCATGTGCAGTCGGGCGAACCATTTCCCTCGGATGCCTTCACGGCATACTGCAGCCTGGGAACGAGGGTTTATGTCAGCGTCAATAACGCGCTTCGCGAGTACGCCATTCTGGATTATGCCCGCGAATACCAGCTCGATCCGGAAGTGCGCGAGAACGGTGTCCTAGTTCGTTACCTGGTTCCGTGGACAGCCCCTGGCGAATATGCCCGCACCTACAAGATGGCGTTGCGCCACGAGAACGCGCACTCAATCGTAAACGGCGGTATGCGTGTGCGCTTCGCCGGAAATCAGCTTGTGGAAGACGCTTACCTCATCTATGGCGGTATCGGCCCGATCGCATTTCCGGCGGAGACTACCGAAACCTACCTCAAGGGTCGCGCCTGGAATGCAGACACGCTTGCCGGGGCGCTGGCGGCAATCAAACGGGATGTCCAGGCGAACCTTAATCAGTTTCGTAGTCGGATGAGTGGGCTTCCCTCCGAAGGCTTCAGCGATGAATACAAGATTGCCCTGGCCCAGAGCTACTTCTACCAGTTCTACATATTTGTTGCTGAACAGGTGCAGCCGGGGAGTGTTCCACCCGAAGTGCGCTCGGCAGGCGAACGCATCCCCAGGCCGGTAAGTACCGGCCATCAGGCGTACGAAAAGGATGTCAAGGAATACCCAGTCAACCTCCCTTACATAAAGACCTCCGCTTTCCTGCAAGCGAGCGGCGAAGCGAAGTACACGGAAGATTTGGGCTTGCCCCCGCGCGGGCTCGCAGCCGCGGCGGTTACCAGTGCACAAGCGCTGGCGAAATTCAGCTATCAGATCCCCGGGCAAGAGGGAGCTCGCGCTGCCACCGCGCAGGAGTTAATCGGCTTTCTCCAGCAGCAGTACCCGGGATTTGTCGACTACGTTACGTCTGCCGACATTCCGGCGGCCGGCACAAACGATGCCGGAGGAAACGATCTCATTTTCGCCACCGGACAAGTCAACAATTTCGGGCAATGTATCGGGCTGACGCTGGCCCGTTCCGAGGAACTGGCTATCGAGGTCGCACAATTCATCTCCACCCAATGCATTGCCTACCAGACGGAAAACCTTAATCCCATCCTGACCATCCAGGAAGCCCGTGAAACGAACGCAATATTTCCCGATGTGCCTCCGTTTCCAACCCATATATGGAAGGTGATTCGCCCGCACAGCGACTTGGCCTGGAGCACGGCGGACGGCTCCGCCAAAGTCAATGGGATGTCTTGCCGCGTGGTACACGGGCAGCAGCAGAGCGGCTCGCAACTCCACTTCTACATGGAGCCACAGAGTTGCCTCGCACTACCCGGAGAGAGGGAGGAGATCACGGTCCACTCTTCCACGCAAAGTCCGGACTCGGTGCATAGCGGCGTCAGCAAAGTACTCGGCATTCCCCTGAACAAGGTGGATGTGCGGGTGCTGCGCGTGGGCGGCGGGTACGGAGGCAAGACCACGCGGTCGCCCTTCGTCGCCAGCGCGGCGGCGGTGGCCGCATGGAAGCATCGCCGGCCGGTGAAGCTGGTGATGCGGCGCGAGAACGACAGCGCCATGATCGGACACCGGCATGCCATCTACGGCGAATATGCGGTTGCCATCGGCACAGGCGAAGACAACCCTGACCACCGTGGCCGGCTGGCCGGCATGAAGACTGATTTTTGGTTGAACGGCGGCAGCACTTACGACTGCTCGTTCATCGTCATGGATTGCATCCAGCAGCGGGCCGACTCTGCCTACATGGTTCGTAACTGGGCCACCAGCGGCGATGTTTGTCAGACCAACATCGCCAGCAGTACGGCTTTCCGCTCCATGGGACTCGTTCAGGCCTTACTTGTCATTGAAGACGCGATTGAAAAGGCGGCCCACGAGATCGGCATGAAGCCGGAGGAAGTGCGAGCCAGAAACCTTTACCAGATGGGACAGCTTACGCCCTGTGGCCAGGTCGTCGATTACTGCTACATGACCGAAGTCTGGGAGCGCATGCGGCGGAGAGCGGATTTTACCCGGCGCGAAGCCGAAGTAAAGACATTCAACGAGGCAAACAGGTGGAGGAAACGCGGCATCTCGATGATTCCGGTGAAGTACGGCAGCGGTTACAACCTTACTTCTCTGGAACAGGCAGGCGCCCTGGTCGAGGCTTATCAACAGGATGGTACGGTGCTCGTGCGGCAGGGGGGCGTGGAGATCGGCCAGGGGCTCATGATCAAAGTTGCTCAGGTTGCGGCTAAGGAGTTGAACATTCCTCTCGCGCTGATCGAGGTGGCCGATACGGACACCCAGGTTGTCCCCAATCCCATCAGCACCGGCGCTTCTACCGGCAGTGGATTCAACGCCGCAGCGGTCAAGAGAGCTTGCCGGCAACTGCGGGATCGTCTCGAGGATTTCTGTCTGGGGGTGCTGCGCAACAATCCCTCCTCTTGCGTGCAACAGCATTTGAACTTCTGGGACTACCCAGATGGATGGCGAAGCGAGATCACGGTCAACGGCGAAACTGGGGCCCTGTGGAAGTATGTTGTGAAGGCTGCCTATAACGCCCGTCTCGATCTGTCGGCACAGGTCCGCTTTCAGCAAGGTGGAGGAACAGCTACGGATACCGGGCTGGTGATGAAGCCCCACGTTCCGCTCGAAACCGTGAACCAATTTACTGGTTTCACCTACAGCGCGGCTTGCACCGAGGTCGAGATTGATGTCCTGACCGGTGAAACTACCGTGCTGCGGGCTGATGTTCTTTACGATATGGGCACCAGTCTTAATCCTGCCATCGATATCGGACAGGTAGAAGGCGCCTTTATTCAGGGACTCGGATATGTGCTCAGCGAGGACGTCGTATTTCAACCTGACGGACCGAACAAGGGCGCGCTGAATAGCGACAACACCTGGCGCTACAAGATGCCAGCAAGTACGTCCATTCCTATTGAATTTAACGTCGATTTATTTCCACGCTCCGACTATCCGGTCCAGATTCCTGAGAATCCCTATGACCTGTATTCCTCGAAGGAAGTCGGCGAGCCGCCGCTAGTGCTGGCTATTACCGCTTATTTCGCACTGAAGCACGCCGTGCTCGCGGCGCGTAAAGACCGCGGGCATGACGAGTGGTACTACTTGGAAGCTCCTGCGACGGTGCAGCGCGTGCAGCAAGCATGCCTGGTTGACACCGGCGACCTGACCGTTTCACCGGATCGGCCTCAGGCGAAACCTGCCTCTGCGGGCTGAGACGGCATATCAAGTAGCGGGGCGAGGGTGCGCGCGGTGACCTGCTTAGTTCCGGCGGCATGGTATCACCGGTGTTCCGTCAACCATCGGGCGCGCGAGCAGTTTTCCAAAGCCGCGAAGATTTCCCTTGCTTTCCCGTCGGCGATGTATTTTTATTCTTCTTTCCTATTCTTCTTCTTTCATCTCAACCGCACTTATGTGACTGGCCCTGGCCTTGTACCTAAGAAGCACCGATGGTCGCGCCACGGCAATGTTCGGAGAGCAGTTTCCAGAGCGCACCGGGTTAGCTGTTGCACATAGGAGTTCTGAGTGGCACAAATACCACTGCTCCATCAGATGAAACTTACACAAGGAAGGGATCCGCAATATGCCTCAACCACACACCATCTCCATAACGCCGCAGTCGCCTGGAATCGCATTCGAACCATCCTTCCTCCAGGTCCAGCCCGCAGACCAGATCATGTGGGCCAATAATGACCAACAGCTGGCACATTGGCCAGGCCTGTGCGACGAGAATGGAAATATCCTCAACGAATACTACTTCATGCGATATCAGATTGCCCCTAACAGCCCGTCTACCACGTTTACCCCAGGCGAAAACATTACCTTGCACTATGTCTGCTCTCTTCATCCCGACGAAAAAGGTACCGTCGGTACGATTCAAGTAGGAACTGGCAGCACTGGGCAATGATGCCGCAGCATTGTCCACCCGCGCCACGGGCGCATTGCTAGAAAGGGGAAAATATGACGACATGTAGGAGGATGAACAGCGAAGCCAATGATGATTGTCGCGGCCAACTGCGGGAAGAGCGCGGCATGCCGAAGTTCTTTTCCCTGGAGCCCATCTTTGTCTCAATTTGCCGCCGGCTTATAACGGTGTGCATCCTGGGGGTGGCTGTCTCAGCCCAGGTACCGGGCTCGCATCAGGGCGGCGGACAAGGTGCGGGTTCCCATGGCGCTCGCTCGCGAGACGCCCAAGCGCAAATGGCAGCTACCGCCTGTCCGAAAGGCGAAGACCTTATCACAATCCCCGAAATCAAGAGCGTGAATGGAACGCTCAAAGCCGCGATCACCGTGGAGGACGGGGAGCGCACTCTCTGGGGCTACGGTACAGACACCGGATGTCCCACCGTGAAAATCCGGTATTTCACCGGCCAGGACCTTCAAAGCGGCCAACCGGAAGATCCAGCCTTCGCAAAGCACGATCCCATCCCGGGACCGACCTTGCGCGCGCGGGTTGGCGACCTGATAGAGATTACGTTCCGCAATCAGGTCAATCCGCTAGACTTTCCTCAGACGCTCGATCAGGCACAACTTAACTCTGGTAACACTACAGGTTGTGACGAGGTCTATGGGACGATTGACTGGACGGCTGGCAATGCCTACTCCAAAGGATTCAAAATCAATCCGTCGAAAAACAATCCCGGCTTTTTTGTGTTCACCGTCCAAGCCATCACAGGCGAAGGAAAGAGCGCCGCAACCGAGCCGGAATTCCCCCAAGTTAAAGGGCAGACCATACAGGATGGCGAGGTAACTTGGGTCAACTCCGGTCCCGAGCAAATCCAGATCTATCCTGCCAAACTCGGCGACGCGATGCCGGATTGTCTGCACGGATCCAGCACATCGAATCTCCATTTCCACGGCACCCACACCACGCCCAGCACCACAGGCGACAACGTACTTTTGTATATCGTTCCCGCTTTAAGAACGAACGGCAAGATTGAGCCCGACGATGCTTTGGTGAACCGAGACTTCTCGGCTTTTTTCAGCCAATGCGAAAAAAGCGGCTCTCCTGCGAGTTGGAGTCAAATGCCGGTGGACTGGCAAAATACCCAGGAGACCTTCTTAAAGCAATACGACAAGACTGCGCCTTACCATGGACAGAAGGGAGCCCTGCCTCCGGACATGCAGCTCTGGCCGGTTAACCAGAACTTACTCGGCCATGGCCTGTGGCCCCAGTTCCAAATCGGCGCCTATCCATACTGCTTCCGATTGCCGAAGTATGAGCCAGCGGCGCCTAAGGAGGCGCCGAAGTATCTGATGGGGCAGTCGCCGGGCACAGACTGGTACCACGCCCACAAACATGGCTCGACGGCGTTGAATGTAGCCAATGGCATGACCGGCGCCCTCATCATCGAAGGCCAATACGACGACGATTTGCACAAGTTCTACGGTAACGACCTGCGCGAACAGGTGCTCATGATCCAACAGTTGGCAGCAGTGCCTTTCCCCCTGCTCAATCCTCTGCATGCAGGTGGGGGTCCCGGTGCGCCGAACCCGATCATTTCTGTAAACGGCAGACTTCAACCGGTAGTAAAAATGCGGCCGGGAGAAGTTCAGTTGTGGCGCATCATCAATGGAGCATTTCGTGATGCCGTGCAATTTAAGAGTTTCAACCCTGAAGGTAGTTCACAACCATGTAGTCAGCCCGGAGCGGCAGGAATCGTGGTTCCGTGCGTAACTTGGCGCCAAATTGCTCAGGACGGAGTCCAGTTTGCATTCGAAAACTATGAGCGAGAGGGCGCGGGGAGCAACCCTTTCAACTTGGCCTCAGCCAACCGCGCAGACTTGCTGGTAGAAGCGCCTTCTAAGACGGGAAAGTATTCCCTGATCGTGCAACAGCATATTGCAGACGTCCCCCCATTCGAACTACCGATCCCACTGCTGACGGTTAGCGTCGAGGGCGACCCCATCCCTAACCCCAAGGGTTTTATCCAGCGTAAGGAGGATTTCCCGCAGTTCCCTGACTTCCTTGCCGACATTCCGGAAAGTGACATTAAACTCCAGCGTGAAATCGTCTTTGGGCCGGTGCATAACCTGATCGACGGTAAACCTTTCGATCCCAACCAGGTGAACCAGGCCATGCTGCTGAACACTACCGAAGAGTGGACGGTAGAGAACCAGGCCAATGACAAATCGCACCCGTTCCATATTCACGTCAATCCCTTTCAAATTACTAAGCTATTTACCCCGAACGCCCCGTTGCGGAATAGTGATGGCCTTCCGGTGAAGGAAAAAGGAAAGAACGTTCCTCTCTATGTGGTGAACACCATAAGGCCGCAACTCAAGCCAGGCCAATGTTGGTTGAACCCGAATGATCCGGCCACTTTTAAGCCATGTCCATTGCAACCGCAGCCCCAAGCTCCGTTTGTCTGGTGGGACACCTTCGCCATACCCACCGGTGTGCAGGTCGACATCACTGGTGATTGCACGAATGCGAACAAAGTAGATACTTGCCCTGCGAAACTGCAACCCTACACCCAGTGCAGCTCAGCCGGTGGCACGCCGGTTTGCACGGAATACATTCCCGGCTGGTTCAGGATGCGCACCCGCTTTGCGGACTTTACCGGACAGTACGTACTGCATTGCCATATCCTGATCCACGAAGATCGAGGCATGATGCAGTTGATTGAAGTAGTTCCCGATACCACCTTGTACACGCACCACTGAGAGGCTGCATCTACACCCGGCTGGAGACGGTGCCGCAGTTCGTCGTCTCCAGCCGCTCGTTTCTTGATCCGGAATTGATGACCGGCGTTCCCGTGCGCAGTCTTCCGAACCATGAGGATTAAAATACAAGGGCATTGCCACCTCCGCTCTCAACCCTGCATAAGACACCCAGACCAGGCGGCAGTGGCGCGCCTGCATGGCGAGAACGCTTTCGCGCGCTGCGTTCCATTCCCGCTTTTCTCCGCTTGGTGTGGGAGACGCACCGTGGCTACGCGGTCGCTACCATCGGTCTGCGGCTGCTCCGCGCCGGCGTTCCCGTGGCAACGCTCTGGGTTGCCAAATTGATCATCGACACTGTGGTTTCAGCGCGCATGGGGCGGCCCAATATTTCCCGGCTGTGGCTCCTGGTTGCTTTGGAATTGCTTATTGTTTCTCTTGGCGAAGTGCTCGATAAGGCCTCAGCCGCAGTAGAAGGATTGTTTGGCGACCTATGCTCCCATCACATAAGTGAAAAGCTCATCCGTCACGCTGCCACGCTCGATTTGAGTCATTTTGAAGATCCGGCATTTTATGACCAGTTGGAGCGCGCGCAGCGGCAGACCACCGGACGAATCGGCTTGCTCAACCAATTGCTGTCTGTCGGACAGGACTTCATAACCCTGGTTTCTTTGGCAGCGGCGATCTTTATTTATGGCCCATGGCTTCTGGCGCTGCTGATTGTAGCGGTCCTTCCCGGGTTTTTTGGGGAGACTCATTTCAGCTCACTTGAGTATTCCTTGCTATATCGCATGACCCCGGAACGCCGGCAGTTGGACTATCTGCGGTATGTGAGCGCCAGTGACAAGACGGCCAAGGAAGTGCAAATGTTCGGCTTGGCCGGCTGGCTGGTTGACCGCTATCGGCTGCTGGCACATCGCTTTTACGAAGCCAACAAACATCTGGCTATCCGCAAAGGCGTTGCCGCTACAGCGCTTTCATTGCTGGGGATCGGGGGATACTATGCGGCCTACGTAGTTATACTCTGGCGCGGATTTTATGGTTTCATCACCGTTGGCACGCTGACATTTCTGGCCGCATCATTTGCCCGAAGTCGCGCCGTAACCGAACGAATGCTGCTGGGTGCCGGTAACATCTATGAGCAGTGCCTTTATATTCAGGATCTGCTGGATTTCTTTCGCATGCAGCCGGCGATTGTCTCTGTCGTCGGTGCGCCTCGGGTTCCAGCGCCCCTCCGGCACGGAATAATTCTCGAAGACTTAGGTTTCCAATATCCGGATAGCGATAGCTGGGCGCTAAGACATGTGAACATGCGCATCCGACCGGGCGAGCGAATCGCTCTGGTGGGCGAGAATGGCGCGGGGAAAACTACTCTTACTAAACTGCTGGCCCGGCTCTACGATCCAACAGAAGGACGCATTTTGCTGGATGGAGTCGACTTGCGACAGTATGATCTTGATTCCGTGCGCCACGCTTTCGGTGTGATCTTTCAGGATTTTGTGCATTATGATCTGGCCATGGATGAGAACATCGGCGTCGGTGAGATCGGCCAGGTGCAAGACTACCTCGATAGTTTGGCGCAATCCGCTGATGGAGCGGACCCGTTCTCCAGCCATCCAGCTATCATGGCGGCGGCAACAAAATCTCAGGCGCATGAACTTGTCAAGCGTTTTTCTTATGGGTACAGGCAGATGCTGGGCCGCCGATTTGAAGGCGGCATCGATCTTTCCGGAGGGGAATGGCAGAAGATCGCACTGGCCCGGGCTTACATTCGTCAGTCGCAGATGATCATCCTCGACGAGCCGACGGCGGCGCTCGACGCACGCGCCGAGTATGAAGTCTTCAAGCGCTTCGCTGAACTGGTTTCGGGACGGATGGTCGTGCTCATCTCGCACCGTTTTTCCACTGTACGCATGGCGGACCGCATCGTGGTGCTGGAGAAAGGTACCGTCCGGGAAGAAGGCACTCACGATCAATTGCTATCGCGAGGAGGTCTTTACGCCGAACTCTTCCAGTTGCAGGCAGAAGGGTATCGCTGAGGAGTCATGACCTCCAGCTTTGATGTTACCGCCGCTACCTTTGATCGCTTCCGTGCTTTGCCCCCGGGTGTGCCGGAGGCAATCTTGAAAACAGTACGCGACTCGGTGGGAGCGCGATTGTCGGCAGGCGTGCTGGATCTGGGCGCAGGAACAGGGCGAATAAGCAAGGTATTTGTCTCCGTTGAAGGCTTGTACGTAGGAGTTGATCTCTCATTGCCAATGTTGCGAGAGTTTCGCGTACAAAGTGCTGGCGCGTGGCTGGTTCAGGCCGATGGCGAGCGCTTGCCGTTTCGCGACAATACTTTTGGTGTGGTGCTTCTGATGCAGGTCTTGAGTGGCGCGCGTGACTGGCAAAACTTACTTTCCGAAGTTGTGCGCGTGTTACAGCCCGCAGGAGCGGTGGTGGTGGGGCACACCCTGGCTCCTTCAACCGGAATTGATGCGCAGCTGAAACGACAGCTCGCAATCGTGCTGGAACAAATGGGCATTGCCTGGCGTGGGCTGAATAAATCGCGCACCAAGGCTCTATCATGGCTGGAAGCACGCGCCACGCATCGCCACGCGACCGCAGCGTCGTGGACAGCAGAGCGAACCCCGCAAGAATTCTTCGTGCGTCACCGCACCGGGGCCCGGTTCGCCGCATTACCAGTTGCGGTACAAGCGGAAGCCTTAATGAAAGCTACCGCGTGGGCGGAAGAAAAATTCGGCTCGCTCGATCGGGTATTCCCGGAAGAGCACAGCTTTGAAGTAGATACATTTGATTTCTGCCATTGAACAACAAAGACATTCGCCGGCTTCCGATCAGGACTTGACTGCAAACTACTGTTTACTTCTCTATGACTGATACAAACGGAAACGCTCTACTGACGTCGCTTGGCAGACAACTGGTTGACGGATCTCTCACTGACTCCGCTGTCATGCAGGCCACGGAAGCCACGCCCGACTACAAAATTCTGCCTTGGGTGAACGTGGTGAAAATCGGTGGCCAGAGTATTATGGATCGCGGTCGCCAGGCGGTATTGCCTCTGGTTGAGGAGATCGTCACCAACCTCAAGCAACATAAGATGATTCTCGGTACGGGAGCGGGCACCCGCGCCCGCCATATCTATAGTCTGGCTATCGATCTCGGTCTTCCCACTGGCGTGTTGACCGTGCTGGCTACTGCAGTCGCGTGGCAGAACGCGCAAATGCTGCATTATCTGCTGGCGAAATACGGAATTCCCTTTATCGAGCCCGAGGGCTTCGGCACGCTGCCGCATTATCTTATGGAACGCAACGCTGTCATCTGCCAAGGCATGCCGCCCTACAAGCTGTGGGAACCGAATCCGGAAAAGGGTCGCATTCCGCCGCAACGCACCGACACCGGATGTTTTCTGATTGCGGAGGTGTTCGGCGCCCGCAAGATGATTTACGTAAAAGATGAGGACGGTCTCTATACCGCTGACCCTAAGAAGAATCCTGAATGCGAATACATCCCCCGCATCAGTGTCGAGGAACTTCTGTCCCGCGATTTGGACGATTTAATCGTGGAACGTGCGGTGCTTGAATTTCTGGTTCGTGCTCGGCACATTCATGAAATCCAATTCATTAATGGTTTGAAGCGCGGGCAACTGACTGCTGCCCTGAATGGTGAGCCTGTGGGAACCATCATTTATCGGAATGGGGACTCAAAATGAGCGCTGATCAGCCCGGCGCGCAACATGTGCAATCCAACCTGATGCGGGAATCGCTAGTCGACAAGCACGTAATCGCACGGACCGAGTCCCATGTCACCGCCATTCTCCCGGATGTTAATGTTATCCAAATCGGCGGCCGATCCATTATGGACTATGGTCGCTCCGCCTTGATGCCGCTGCTGGAGGAGATTGTGGCGAACCAGTCGCGGCACCGCATGATCATCGGAGTAGGTGCGGGCGTGCGTTCGCGGCACATTTTTTCCGTGGGTCTGGACTTGGGTCTACCGACGGGCGCGCTTGCCGCTCTCAGTGCCAAGGATGCCGCGCAAAATGCTTACATGGTTTCCTGCCTGCTGGCCAAGCACGGCTTTGTATATCTGGAGGCGCCGTTCGTAGTGCAATTGCTTCCCGCCATGCTGGCGGCAGCGCGGGGCGCAGTGTTCAACGGCATCCCTCCGTATTCGCTATGGGAGCATCCTCCGCTCTTGGGCAAGCTTCCGCCCCACGGTAGCGACGCCGGATCTTACCTGGTTGCGGAAGTATTCGGCGCTCGCAGCATGATCTTTATAAAGGATGTAGACGGGCTCTACTCGGCGGATCCAAAGACTAATCCGCAGGCCGAGTTGATACATGAAATAACCGTCGATGAGCTGATAAAAAGAAAACTGCAGACGCTTCCCATCGAGCCTTCCGTGCTGGAGCTTATGAAACATGCCAAGCTGGCTCGAAGCATACAGTTGATTAACGGACTGGTTCCCGGCAATTTGACCCGGGCATTGTCAGGCGATGCAGTTGGCAGCGTAATCCGTACTTGATGTATAGGTGGCAATACTTTTAATCGTCTTTTTTGTTGACAACAAAACATCGCCATGATGAAGTTCTCGAGTTCTTTATTTCATCTCCAACACTGAATCTGCTGCACACCTTTGAGAGTTTCGAGGATTACCTCGAGACTTCTCGTTAGCTTTTACTGTCGTTGCAATGGGTTAGACCAAAGCTGGGGGACAGGCAGAACCACGCAGCCACGCCAATTGTAAGTAGTACACCTACGCAAGCGGCGATTGCAGCGCTGGGGACTACGTCATGCAAGCCCACCGTGCGAGTGATTTTCGTGGCTCGGACGCGGCAGGTTTCCTACTACGAAATGCCAGCTAGACTGCTGGTTCTGACTTAAGGATTGCGCCATTGTTTGCTGACTTCCACGACGTTGCCAGTAAAAAATTGCTCTAGGCAGTGACGTGAAGTCCCATTTACGGTAAACGGACGGGAGTAGGTCAGCGGGCCGGCAAGCCAGGTGGAGAGAGAACTGAGGTCTCTAAGAATGGCAGATGAAACCACAAAGCCACCGCAATGGACGCGCTACCAGCGTGTCAAGGCGATTCTCAACGAGGCTTCCGGGGACGCCAGCCCGTCCTATCAGGGCTATGGAAAATTTTGGGAGCTGCCATTGGCGCAACTACTCGAGGTTGTGATCTATGGCGTGCGCATTATCGCCCCGGGGGCGGGTCCGTCTGTGCAGGCGCCCATCTTCGCTCTTGCTCCAGCAGCGCCATCCTGTTGCCACGCTCCGGCAGCGGGCGCAGGCGACACCCCTTCCGATGCCGGCAAGATGCCGGGACGCGGCGCCAGATCGGGACTGATCATCGGCCTGAGGGGACAAAGCCCATTTGACGGAGCACAGTTTTCGCCGCTGCCATGGGGAGGACAACCGGTTGCGAGCGCCGATATCCAGTTCATTGAGGACTGGATCGACGATGGCTGCCCGGAGAGCGACGCCTCCCGTTCCGCGGTTGAGGTACATGAGTCGGCACTCAAGGCTCGCGCCCGGGGCGATGAAGAGTACCCGCTGTCATCCGCTCCTTCTAACGACTATCGCAATGATCAGGGCAGCGTGAAGACGCGCAAGAACATCAATGCGCTTACCCCCGCTGAACTGAATCGGTTCCGGGCGGCCGTCGCGTGCATGAAGTCGCTCGACAATTACTATCAGGACGAACGCAGCTTCGCCTACTGGGCACGCATGCACGGCAACCAGTGCCAGCATGGCTGGGAGGAGTTCCTCACCTGGCACCGTCTCTATCTGTATTTTTTTGAGCTTCACCTGCAGGACAATGACCCGTCGGTAACGCTTCCTTATTGGGACTGGACCGACAACACGACTCCCAACATCGGGAGTTCGCTGTTCGATGCAGCGCGGCAGGATCCCTCCATCAAGACCGACAATGGAGTCATCCCGGAAGCCTATCGCTGCTTCCTGACGCAGGCGGGTTGGGACGCGCTCAAGGCGCATGGCGCGGTCTCACCGGAGGTGCTCGACAAGCTTTTGAAAGTGGTGCAAAGCGGCATCAGCTACAACTCTGGATTGCGGCTTTTTGGGGCGGCTAACATAAATTATGGGGAGAACAAGGCCAGCGATGACGCCATCATGGCTACGCTGGCACTGGTCAATCCCTTGTGGCATCGGCTGCGCTGGCCCGGCGGTGACCAGGGCCTGATCTTCGAAGCCTATCCCACCCCCGACGATATACAGCGAATCCTCGCTCTTCCCAGCTTCTTCAACTTCGGGAGTGGGCCGATGAACAACCACTTCTTCGGCGCCGTGGAGAATATCCATAACCTGATTCACAATTTTTCTGGAGGCGCGAACCCCAATTACAAGATGGGCAGCAACCCGTCGGACCGCAACAACGAGCCGCAATTCGGCGACATGGTGAATGCCGGCGTCACCGCCTTCGATCCTATCTTCTGGGGACACCACAGCAACGTCGATCGACTCTGGTTCGAATGGTCTAAGCTTCACTCCGGCGCCGGCCCGGACGATGGCAGCGCGGTTCTGCCGCCGTTCTCGCTGACCGTACAGGACACTCTGGATATCGCGAACTTCGGTTACGAGTACGTCAAGTTCGAGCAGCTCTACCCAGTCAGCAGCGAACTCGCGGTCAGCAATTTCAAGTCGGCCAAAACGGCGGTGCCGCAAAATGTCTTGAACGATCACAGCAGCGCGGAAGTACGGCTGCACAAAGTGCACTACCGGACGCGCGGCGGATTCCACGTACGCGTTTTCCTGAACTCCCCCGGCGCCGACGACAAGACGCCCACCCGCGGCAACGATCATTACGTCGGCCAGTTCAGCATGTTCAATGGGTTCTGTATTGGCGGTCCCGGCCATTGCGATCCGCCTCCCGAGGCGCGCAGGAAGTTCGACCGGCGTCCGCGGGCGCACAAGACCCCAGGCAATGTGCGGCTTGATGCCAGCGATTCGGTGCGAAAACTTGCCGCCCAGGGTGCAACCGCTTTTCAAGTGAATCTCGTCGTTCTGAACACGGATGGAACTCCCGCGAACGACGCGTTGCTGATGCGCGCTGTCACACTGATCTTCAAGGAATAGGTGCACAGGCTTTACCAGGAGACCGCATGACGCCGACCTACAAAATTCATCCCGCCATTGGAATTGCCCGTGTCGGTAACAGTTCGGAGTTCTATCTGGCGCCGGAAAAAACGGGTGGTCTGCCCATCCAGTGCAACCCCGACGGGACCGCTACCCAACCGGAACAGGCGGTGACGGCGTTCAAGGACGCCGCAGGGGCCATCAAGCAGCAGGCCGCGCGCTTCCGGGTTTTCGTCTACGACGCCGCCTCCCCCGGTGGCCGGGAGTTGCAGATCAACGATCGGATCCAGGTGCTCAACCAGCGCTCGGGTCAAATTATGACGGGCAATCTCACAGACGTGATTTGGACTGTCTATTTGGCCAACAAGAAAGCCAGCTGGTACGAGTTCGACCAAACTTCCGGAGAACATGGATACGCGCCCGACGCGGTTTTGCGCAATGCGGACATCACGGATTACAACCTCCGGCAGAAGCTGATTATCGATCCCGGTACTCAGTCGGTGGCGCTCCAGGCCAGTAACGCGCCGGTGGGCGCGCAGTTTGCCGTGGGGCAGAATCCGAATCAGACCTTCCCGCCGCCGCTTGTTCCCAACTCGATCACCACCTTGGGTCAGATCATGGCCACGAAACAAGGCGCATACCCCCGGCTGGTCGTGCTCGGTGGAAATGGAAATTCAGGATCTTCGAAGACCGGGTTGGGCGAGCCGCATATCCAAACCTTCGCCAACAATGACGGATGGTTCGACGATGTTTCCGACGGTCCGGTCACCGCTCAGCTGATGATTACGGTCACCGAGATCGACGGCAGGAAGCTGGAACCCGGCGACGCCAATTTGAGCTCTGCGACGGTTGCGGTGGACGATCCGGCCTGGGTGATTGTCGGCTATCCCCGATATGCGCCTGAGCTCGTGGATATCGTCACCATGGACGACGTGGTCTACGATCTTTCGATCCGTAACTTCGGATTCGACACCTACATGTTTGGGGTGCCACCGTTTAAGCGGGACTCGCCTCTGCCTGCGAATCTGGAAGTATGGCGGAAAGCATCGACGTGGAATCCGAATTACTACCCATACTTCTGGCAGGAAGTTTGGCCGATCCTGTCCCGGCCTTACTACTACCAGTTTGTGATGGATTTCGACGCGTTCACCGGCGGCGATCCCCACGAAACCGCACGCGGGTCCAGCGGCAACATGGACCCGGACTATATCTCGATCCCGCCGTTCGATGGCGAGAATCCCGCCGAGCGTGAGAATCGCCACCAGCGCCGCGCGTTTGTGTACCACATGATACGCAAACCCGGTAGAGAAAACCGGCTGACACCGGCCACGAGCTCGCTGGAGCCCGATCCTCATCCCTACGCCATGCCGTATTTGTGCGGCGATAATCCAATATCGAACACTGCCGCTTCGAAGTTCCTGCGCCTCACGGACACGCAACTGTTCATCCTGCGCCAGTGGGCCGAAGGTAAGTTCATCAATGAGAAGCTGGAGCAGTTGCCGCCATTGCCCATCCAGCCGGGGGTGGAACTCGATCGCGGAGTGCTGGGCAACGTCCTGGGCGGAGCCTTCATGCCCGGCGCCGAGGCCTGCTGGATCATGCGCAACCCAGCCATCTATTCCTCGGCTTACCGCGTCAATCAAGCGTCCTACACGCCGGGTGGTCTGAGCCAGCCCGCGGTGGTTGCGAATGGCAGTAACGGCAATGCCGTCGCGGCTAGTCTCGCAGCGGGACTCGAACCGGGCGACCTCACGAAGTATGACGCCATCCCGTGGCAAGCTGACTTTAACGAGTGTTCCACCCAAGTCATCGATATCACTTATGACGAATGGTGCGAAATCTACCCGGGCAGTACGGGAGACCCGATACAGCCGATGACCCAACTTACTTATTGGTGGCCGGTACATCGACCTATGGAGGTGACCACTTACCTGGGCAACAACCAATATGGTGGGGGACAGTGGTCGCCCACCGCGCAAACACACGTCGGCGACCTGCAGATGGTGAGCGAATGGGCCAGTCTGGGGTTCATCCTCCGTAATCCAGCTGCGAAGACGCCGGGCAGCAATTTGACTGAGTTCGTTAACGTTCCCAGCGGCAACATGAACGTCTGGGAACCTGCTGAGGGTACGAAATGAGCCAATTGCCGGATATTGGAAGCCTGGTTGGGGTTTGGACCTACCGCAGCTTCAACAACGATCCTGACCTCTCGACGCCCTACGATCAATACCTCTTCGGTTCGGGCTACATCACGGTCCAGGAATCTCCGATGGGAGTTTTCAAAGGCGTAATCGGGGACACGGGATGGTCGCTACAACTCAACGGCTCGCTGAACTACGGCTATCCGTACGTGGCGCGGTTCCAGGGCGTAGGCGTTGTCGGCGGCGAGCAGTGGATTTACGACTATTTGGGTTTCGTTGTCCCGAGCTGGCCAAATGGCATAAATCAAGTGCCTGCCATAGTGGGTAGTCTCGTACGGACCATTCCCCACACCGGCGCTTCCCCCGGGACTACAGCGCCCGCAGGCTACACCGCCTCATGGATTGCGGTGTGGAAAGGGCCATTGCCATAGTGATCAATGCGTTATGATGTCACGATTCTGGGTGCGGGGCCGGCGGCCAGCGCGACCGCACTTTCGCTAAAGCGCCTGCGCCCCTCACTGCAGGTTCTCATGGTCGAAGCCCCCCGCCACGAGCAATGGAGGGTTGGTGAGACTCTGTCGCCCGGATGCCAGACAATCCTCCAGAGCCTTGGCTGCTGGGATTCATTCAGGGCAGAGCGCTTTTTGGAATGCTTCGGCACCTCTTCCGCCTGGGGCAACGACCTTCCACAAGACAACGAATTCATTTTTTCGCTCGGCGGCAACGGTTGGCATGTCGATCGCATGCGCTTCGACCGCATGCTTTTAGATTGCGCTCAGGAAGCCGGCACTCAGATCTGGTCTGGCTTTCGCACAACGGATTCCGAATTCGCGGGCGATGATGGCTGGCGTTTGACTCTGTGCGGTCCTGCAGGCAAGAAGGAAGTGGAAAGCCGGTTCGTGGTGGACGCCACGGGACGCTCCGCTTCGTTCGCCGTGCAACACGGCGCACAGAGAATCGCTTGGGATCGACTGGTTGGCGTCTTTGCGCGATTCAGGTTTTCGTCTGATACCGTGCCTGGGGATCCACGAACCTTGGTGGAGGCTCAGGAAGAGGGCTGGTGGTATTCTGCGCTGACTCCTGATGGCTGCATGGTTGTCGCCTGGATGAGTGACGCAGACCTGATTCGCGCGCGGGCGTTTCAGGTTGCCGCCAACTGGATGGATCATCTTCATCGCAGCAAGCTCACCAAGGCGCGAGTCGTCGAGGGCCGACCCGAGCTGCCGCCTCGCCTTCAGGCGGCGCAATCGCAAAGCCTGACTAAGACCTCCGGGCCGGGCTGGTTAGCCACGGGAGACGCCGCGAGCACGCTTGACCCGCTCTCCTCTCAGGGCATCCGGAAGGCACTTTACACGGGGAAGCTAGCGTCATTCGTCGCGCTTGATTGTCTAACGGGCCGGCCCCTCGCTCAGTCGCGCTACGATGCGGTGCTGGTTCGGGATTACCAGCACTACCAGGAAACCAAGACTTGGTTCTACACTCTCGAAAAGCGGTGGCCCCAATCGCCTTTCTGGTCGCGACGGCATCAGCCCTTGCGCCAACCAGAGACGGTCTATGCTCGCCGTGACAAAGCGGCCTCTTTTCTTGCAAGGGGTAATATTGGATCTAGCTGAGACTGCCACGCTCGCCATATCGGGAAAGTAGATGCCGACAGTCATCAGGCAGCTAGCATGTACTCTCTCCCGACGGCGCTCTTCATAGCAATTCTGGGGATACTTTTGGGGATACTTTGTTCCGGAAAACTATGCGGCAGGATGCAGCGCAATGCAAACGTGGTAATGAAGTTAACTACTTATTTTTTATGTATTTAAACTAGAATATGCGGCAGCGTGCAGCTCTGTGCAAAACAGATGAAATCGGACTCAAAATCCGCCGACCTTCGGGTCATGGGGGTTCGCCCCCCCTCCCGGCACCAATCGAAGCGCGTCCATCGTCTCATTAGTTGAAGCTAACCAATTCACCGCAAATGCCGCTACCACTTGAACCGCTAGTGCCTGGTGGTCACCGCGCTGCTCACCTCGCTCGAAATTGTGCTGAAGGCGGTGCTGAGGCCGGTGGCAAAGCCCTGCACGGCCGCAACCGCCCCTAGTGAGATCAGAGCCGCGACCAGAGCGTATTCGATTAGATCTTGACCAACTTCATCACGAAGCAAGTTGCTCAAAATGGCGACCTTCATTGTAGTTTCCGTTCTGAGAGGCCCACCCCAAGTGAGGAATAGGGAGAGACTACTTTCAAGGCGACGGTTGCGATTTCAAAATCCTGATCATGATTTCCATAATCTTGATGGAGATTCACGGATCGCGATCGTTCCCCCAATCGAAACCAGACTGCTTCAAGGCATGAGCGCTGAGCTTTATTGCAAGCCGTCGCCGTCGAGTATCTCCGCCGATCCCATCGATTCGCTGGCGTGCTGGCGGGCGATCTGTCGGCTCGGCTGTCGGCTCGGCTTCGCCGTGGCGTAGGCGGACTGCGGGGCTGCGGGGTGATGCCGCAACGCAGTCACGCTCATGTGGCCAAGATCGTAGACACCGTAGATGATGTTGGCGCGCCATATGTCGCTGCGGAAGGTGAGGATCTGGCGGCGGAAATATCGGAATGCGTGATTGCCTGCCTTGAAGTTCGCCGATTGCGGCGCTGACGCCAACTCCGGCACCGCCGGCTGGCATGGTTTCAGTTCGACCACCGCCAGGGCTCCGTCGGTCGTAACCGGATCCCCGGTCGCATTCTCCGAGATATTCGCGATGCCTCGTCTGGGCGCCAGGGAAACCGACTGCACACACCCGCTGGCGGAGAGATCGCGAATGACCTTGCTGCGCTCCTCGTCGATGTCGGGGGAGATGTGATGCACAAACTGGTGATGCTTGACGGAAAGCGCGGCGCCTGCGTCATGCGTGGCTGCGCTCAACCACACCGTCTGCGAACTCGACGGGTCCGACCACTCCCAAATGCGCAGGTGGTCGCGGCGAGCGTAGCTGTTGAGACTCTTCTCCCAATTCATGGCAGGCGGCTCGCCGTCGAGCAGAAACTCTCGCATGGGCGCCTGCGGGTAACCACTGTCGTTGAGAAAAGCGTAGAAATCTCGCATGAAGGAATGTTTGGTGAAGGTATCGCTGTTCACCCATCCCGCTTCGCGAAAGGCTGCGTCGATCTCCTCGCGTGATCCTACGAAGGCCAGATTGATCACATCGGCCTCTACCATCTTCACGGTCGTGGTGCGGCTGGGAGTCGAGGTGGCAAGTTCCTCCCGTTCGACGGATTCCGTGACATCGACGAAGTTTTCAGGCGGGTGAGCCGATGCCGAGACTGGCACCGAGACTGCCTCGTTCAGTTTCAGGCGAAGATCGGTACCCTGCGGCAGATAGATCTCGGGCTCGGGGAAGATGGGAAAGCCGGCCTTGAACACAATGAGACCGAGGTCTGAATAGGGGTTCCACGTGGGCAAGTGCCGCAAGCGGCTGTTGATTCGACCCTGGGGAGTGTCGCTGCTGCGGACACCCTGGATCGTGCCTTTCGTCACTTGCTCGCGAGCGTTTTCAACTTCCGTAACGACAGCGGAAATGGATGCCGGCGCAGCCCCGGTAACGACCATGCGGTTAAATTGCAGATCCAACGCGGCAGTCTCGTGACGAATGCCCCAGCCCACTTTGCGAACCGAGTGCACGCTCCCCTCGACTTCCGTGCCGACCGGGAAGACCTCCTGGCCGTTGCACTCGACTGCTTCCGTAAGTACACCTTTGACGGCGTCGCCAGGCCTGGCAGTGTAGGTTGTGATAGGAGAAGTCAGCCGTATCCAGAGCGTTTGTCCGCTGGGCAGACTGTCGCACGCGAATCCAAGAGTTGATCCCAAGCCCAGGCACAGCAGGGCCAGCGACCGGCACAAAGCGGGGAAGGTTCTCATCGGGAGCGAAATGGCGCCATCCTCTTTAAGGAGAGACCATCATAAATGATGCTAAGCGCGAAACTCGATTGCAATCGTGGGAAAGGGTTTCTCCTCAGTAGCGCGGGCAAACATCAGGCGGCGATATTCACTTGAAGATGAACGGAATGTCATATTTCTGCGGGATGTAATTCGACTCTCGCCGCCTACAATGCATAGGTATTGCTGTCTTCAGTCTTTTCCATATGCTTGGCTTGTCAGGGTCAGGCCACGCGAGATAAGCCCACCTGGGGCCGCTTCCACATTGTTGAAATCTGTTGCACGAGGAGAGTGTGCGACTACTGGTTGTTGAAGATGACTCGGCAATTCGAGAGTTCCTGCATCGCGGCCTGAGCGAGGCCGGATATCAGGTCGATGCCGCGCGCGACGCCACCACAGCGCTGGCGCTAACCGGCGAAGAAATCTACGATGGATTCATCATCGACCTTGGGTTGCCCGACATGGAGGGCCTGGATCTGATCGGGCGCTGTCGGGCTCAGGGTCACAGTGCGCCGGTTCTGATCCTGTCGGCGCGCCGTTCGGTCGATGAACGCGTGCGTGGCCTGGAACAGGGTGGGGATGATTATCTGACCAAACCCTTCGCCCTGGCTGAACTGCTGGCCCGGGTTCGCAATTTGTTGCGGCGAAGCACGCCAGGGCAACCCGAGGCGGTACGCCTGCGGGTCGCCGATCTGGAGCTCGACCTGGTGCGGCGTGAAGCGCGCAGGGGAAATGAACCGTTGCAACTGACGACCCAGGAGTTCTCGCTTCTGGAATATCTGGTGCGCAATGCCGGGCGAGTGGTGACACGCACTATGATCCTGGATAGGGTGTGGCGCATGCGCATCGATCCGGCCACCAACGTGGTCGATGTGCAAATCTATCGCTTGCGTAGCAAGGTGGATGTAGAAGGCAAGAAGGCGCTCATCCACACCATTCGCGGCGTTGGGTATGTTCTCAAGGAAACCTAATACGCAGGAGCACTCGGCGGCGTGGCGCATTGCCATCTGGCCGACGGTGGCCTTCGCGGTCGGCAGCGCGGTGGCATTCGCGATCATGTACTTGCTGATCGCACGCGACATCCTCCAACGCAGCGATGCATGGCTCAGCGGGGAAGCTGAGGTGCTGGCCGATGTGGCCGCCAATACGCCCCAGGACGCGCTCTATGACCGGCTGGTTGCGGAGGTGGCCGAACTGGCCTCGCGCGAAGTTTCCGATGCCGGCGAGCCCAGCGATCAATATCCTACCTCGGTGTTTTACCTGCAGACTGGGCCTGGACAGGCGCCCATATGGGTCGGTCCCACTCCGAAGGAACATTTCATTCCTGCGATTCAGGCCACCCGACTGGTGCCCGGCGTTCCCGGCGATGTTCAGGTCCCCGGCTGGAAGAAAGTGTTTCGAGTGGTCTACAAGGATCGCGGCAGCGCCGGCGGTATTTATCTGGGCTTCGCCGACGTTAACGGAGCGCGCATGCTCGATCGTCTGACCGAGCGTTGTCTGCTGGTTTGGGGCATCACCGTAGCCTTGGGCTTCCTCATCACCTGGCTCGCAGCGTTCCGCACCCTGGCCCGAGTGCAGAGAATCAGCGACACCGTTTCGCACATGGGCAGTGAGGACCTGAGCAGCCGCCTGCCGGAAGGACCGCATCCCGACGAAATCACCCGCCTGTCGCGCACGTTTAATCGCATGCTCGAGCGCATTCAGTCATCCGTACATCAGATGCGGGTTCTCACCGACTCCGTGGCGCACGATTTGAAGAGCCCGGTCACTTCGATTCGTGGAAGTCTCGAGGTCGCGCTCTCCAGCCGGGGCGAAGCGGAGTGGCGAGAGCGTGTGGCCGAAGCTATCGAAGGACTCGATCGCCTGGCGGGGTTGCTCAATACAACCCTGGATGTAGCAGAAGCCGAAGCCGGGGCCTTGCAGCTACGCAAAGAACCGGTTGACCTTGCCGAACTGGTGCGGCAACTGGTCGATCTGTATCAGCCGGCGATGGCGGAACGAAAGCACGAAGTTGTCACCGAATTGCAAACAGTCTGCATCGAAGCGGATGCAGCACTTTTACATCGCACCATCGCCAACCTGTTGGATAATGAAATTGCGCATCTTCCTGCGGGGTGCAGGATTAGTATTAGGGTACGGGCAAGTGGGGGCAATGCTGAACTGGTTGTGGCCGATGATGGTCCCGGTTTCCCGCCGGGCCTGCGCAGCCGGGCGTTTGAACGCTTCGTGAAAGGTCAGCATTCTACCGGGCATGGTCTGGGGCTCGCTTTTGTAGGAGCAGCCATCCAGGCGCATGGGGGAAGCGTCGAAATTGGTGACCGTGATGGCGGAGGCGCCATGATCGTGCTGACGGTGCCTCTGGCAGAAGTTCTTACTGAGAAAGCGTGAAAGTTTGAAGTCATTACCAAAAATTGATAGGAAGACGCTGCTGGCGAGTACGGTGTTGTTGCTAGGCTGTGCGAGTTTTGCTTCCTCGCCAAAAGAGACGGTGTCGCAGCCGAACGTGGAACGAGGTTTCCAGCAGATGTACAACCTCGACTTCCCCGCTGCTCACGGCACCTTCCACGCTTATCAGCAGGTTCATCCCGAGGACCCGGTCGGATACGCCGCGAACGCTGCGGCCTATCTGTTCTCCGAGTTCGATCGCCTGCACATTCTGCAAGCCGACCTGTTCACTGACGATCAGAAGTTTGAGCACCGCGGCAAGCTGGCTCCAGATCCCGGTGTAAAAGTGGCGTTCGACGAGGAGTTAGCCAAGAGCGATACGGCAGCGAGCAAAATTCTGGGTCAGAAACCAGATGACAAGAACGCCTTGTTTGCGCAGGTTCTCGCGAATGGTCTGCGCGGTGACTATACCGCGATGATCGAAAAGCGGAATCTTGCAAGCCTCGGCTATATGAAAACTTCTCGCACCATCGCTGAGAAGCTGCTGGTCGTCGATCCAACCTGTTATGACGCGTACCTCGCCGTCGGCGTAGAGAACTATCTGCTGGGAAGCAATTCCGCACCAGTACGCTGGGTTCTCCGCATGACCGGCGCGCAGACCGACAAGAGCGAGGGGCTTCAGCGGCTTCGCCTCACTGCCGACAAGGGGCGCTATCTGGCGCCGTTTGCGCGCCTTCTGCTGGCCGTGGCCGCGCTGCGCGACAAAGATCCACAGACTGCGCGCCTGTTGCTGGCTGGACTGGCGAAGGAGTTCCCCGGCAATCAGCTGTACGTGACGGAATTAGAGCGTATTCAGCAATAAATCTCGCTCAAGACGATCCGCCTGGCATCCAGAATTCCCCTGGTTTCAGTGATTCCCTGATTCCGCCGCCAAGCTTCCCCAACGTGCCAAGCCGGCGTATCGCTTGAAGATCTTCCGCGGACGGCCACGCCGCGCTAGCGACGATATAATGCACTCCTCATGGATTGGACTCCTGCTTCCGTTGTGCGACGGTGGTTCGATCCGCAGCTTGGCGCCTCGGACCGGCTGATTCCGCGCTGGATTTTTCTTCGCGCTCTGGGCCTGATTTATTTCTCGGCATTTTTTTCCCTGGTCTTTCAGATTCGCGGGCTGATTGGCTCGGACGGCATTCTTCCTGCCGGCGAGTATCTCGCGGCCGTGGCGCGCCAGTTTCCTCAGGGACGCTTCTGGTTTGCTCCAACCCTGCTCTGGTTCTCCAGCAGCAACCATATGTTGATGACGATCTGCTGGGCCGGGCTGTCGGCTTCCCTTCTGCTGATCGTTAACTTCTGGCCGCGCGCTATGCTGCTGGTTTGCTTCGTCGGTTTCCTTGCGTTCGTGGTGGCAGCGCAGGATTTTTCCGGGTATCAATCCGACGGCATGCTGCTGGAAGCCGGATTCATCTCCATGTTCTTCGCTCCGGCGGGATTATGGCCCGGCTTGGGGCGCGCCAGTCCGCCTTCCCGCGCCAGCCTCTTCCTGCTGCAATGGGAGTGGTTCCGCATCTACTTCGAGTCGGGCATCGTGAAGCTCGCCAGCGGCGACCCGGAGTGGCGTCACTTCACCGCCATGGATGAGTACTACCAGAATGGCCCGCTGCCTACCTGGGTTGGCTGGTATGTGCAGCACCTGCCGCATTCGGTTCACGCATTCGCCACCGGCGCGACCCTGGTGCTCGAACTCGGCCTGGTGTTCATGATGTTTCTGCCAAGACGCTGGCGAATCGTCTGCTTCTTCATCGTTACGCTGTGGCAGATTCCCGTGATCTTGACGGCGAACTACACCTTCCTGAATTACCTGGTTCTGGTGCTGGGCTTTCTCCTTTTGGATGACCGCTTCATCTTGCGTTTTGCTCCTGAGCAGTGGAAGCAGCGCATGTTACCCACAGCGAACGTAAGGCAGAGCACGGACACTGCGACCGAAGAATCGGCGGCGGAATCGGTTCCCACTCGCCCAGCCCCGAACCCATTTGCTGCGTTGAAACTTGCGCTCACCAGCGTGATGCTGCTCTGGATCTTCTATACGACTAGCGCGCAATTGCTCTGGATGCTACTGCCGCACCTGCCACTTCCGACGTCACCAGTCGTGGCCCTCGAGCCATTCCGCATCGCCAATCGTTACGGGCTTTTCGCGGTGATGACGCGGGGCCGCTATGAGATCGAGTTCCAGGGCTCCGACGATGGGCAGAACTGGAAGACCTATCCCTTTCTTTATAAGCCGCAGGATCCAAGCGAAGCTCCGCGCATCTATGCGCCCTATCAGCCTCGTTTCGACTGGAATTTATGGTTTGCTTCGCTGGGCTCCTGGCGCGAGAACCTGATCGTGCCCAGCACCGAAGAGCGGCTTCTGGCGGGGTCCCGCGACGTGCTGGCTCTCTTTGCGGGCAATCCGTTTGCGCAAGCTCCGCCCAAGCAAATGCGGGCCATGGTGTGGCAGTACTGGTTTACATCCATGGCGGAAAAGCGAGCCACTGGCATGTGGTGGCGTCGTCAGCTGATCGGACTTTACGCGCCAGTGCTGGAACGCGAGCCTGATGGCAAGGTGGTGGTCATAGAATGGCCGACGCCGCTGCCGCCGCGACAGTAATCGGATTTCGAATTCGCCGCGAACGTATTACAGTTGAAGCGGGTCTGCTAAGAACTGATCTCATAAATCCTTCTTAGCTCGTATCAAGGCACACCGGACAAGCGCTGTAAAGATCAGGACTTTAGCCCCCGTTAAGAACAGTGTCGCCGGGGCTGAAGCCCAAGTTATCGTGAGTGCTGTTGCGGCACGGCTGAAGCCGTGCCCTGATACAAAGCGATTTATGAGCTAACTTCCAAGAACGTTTCATCATGCGATTGCTGCTCGTAGTTCTGGTTCTTCTACTTCTGGTCGGCGGGCTGCTGTTTTTTCAGCCCGGCGGCTACTTGATTGTCAATGAACCTCAGAGGTCGGACGCGATTGTGGTCCTCGGTGGCGACCAGGTCGATCTGCGATATGCGCGCGGTCTGGAACTGCTCCGTGCTGGATACGGAAACAATCTGATCGTCGATGTAGTTCCAGGAGAAGTCTATGGCCGCTCGACGGTTGATCTGGCGCAGGATTACGTCGCCAAGACCGCTGGCGCGAACGCTTCCCAGGTCAGCGTCTGCGTCATCCATGGCGACTCTACCAAGGAAGAAGCTCCACAGGCGGCGGCTTGCATCGAGCGTTTGCAGCCCGCGTTTCATTCTGGCGTTCTGGTTTCTGACGACTATCACACGCGGCGGGCTCTTTCGATTTTTCGCGCCATCGACCCGCAATACACATGGACAGCGGCTGCCTCCCACAATGAGTTTTACTTCGGTCTGCCCTGGTGGAAGAACCGCGAGTGGGCCAAAACCTATCTCACCGAAGTACAGAAGCTGCTCTATTGGGAGTTGTGGGACCGCTGGCGGAAATAGAGATCTCCTGAGAGCGCTGTAAAACCGCGCGCCGACAAACGCATCCTAGTTGATGGAGGCGCCTATGCCGCAGACGAAAACCCGGCGTTGGTCGGCTTCTGTCACGACCGATTCCACTCATCCTCCGAAGGATCTCTTCAACAAAAGTGCGGCCATGATCGCGAGAACACTGGCTTCGAAAAAGGTATCGCCGAAGGGGCCGGGGTCAGGAATGCGCATGCTGACCTTCTACATTAACCGCGCGGGGAAGAAGCTGAGCGCAAGCCGCCGGGCCGAATTGGAGAAGGCCAAGTTCCTGTTGTCGAAGCGGGTGGCGCGCGAGAGGGAAGCAAAGAAGCATAAGGCGGCTGCTTAGAGCGCGTTTCAAAAATGAGGGCAGATCAGGTTTGTATCAGGGCACGACTTCAGTCGTGCCGTCAGTGCGATCCACGGTGACCGCTTTAGCCGCTAAGGACAGGGGCTGAAGCCCATTATCGTTGCCGTCTTTCGGCATGGCTGAAGCCATGCCCTGATACAAAGCGATTGTTGAAACACGCTCTAGGGAAGCTCTGAATAACTTGCCGAACTCGCCGCGGGGGCTAAAGCCCCGTTGATTCTGCGACGCTTGCGGCACGGCTGAAGCCGTGCCCTTTCAAAACCGTGAGTTAATCAGAGGCTCCCTAGTCGTCGAAACCAATTCCGGCCGCGCGAGACTAGACTTCGCTGCCTGTTGATACTTTGGATTGTGGGGAATCGGTCGCTTCGGCAATCGACGGGCGATACGACGTTTCCTTCCACAGACTGGTGGGTGGCACGAAGTAGACGCGCACGGCGGCGAGCGAAGCCGCCATCAGCACCACAAAAGTCCGAATCGGCGAAGTCAGTTTCTTCAGCGGGAAGCCGTCGGGGATGGCTGCGTCCAGCGCTGCAAGTCCGTAGAACAGCACCTGTCCCCATGCCGCCAACGCTCGCCAGAAGGGCGGTAGGCCGAGTGTCGCAACCGCAGTCGCGATCAAGCAGTAGGGAATAACGATGCGGCCATACTTCGCCGACAGGAAGTGCAAGCGCATGCGATCACGCGAGCTCAACAGCTCCGGCATGATCTTCAGCATCTGATACAGCCCTGCCTGAAGCCGGACCTTGCGGCGGAACTCCGACTGCAACACTGTGGGATAGTCATACATTGTGGCAGTAGGTTCCATCAGGATGCGGTAGCCTTTGAAGAACGCGACCAGGGGCTCATAAACGTCGTCCAGCAACGTGCCGGGCGGCAGCGGCACCCACAGAGAGCGCCGGATAGCGGCGAAGGCTCCGCTGTAACCGAAGGTCGAATCGATACGCGTGAGGCGCAGCCGGATCCAGTGCTCGTAGCGCCAGTAAAGGCTGGTCGTCGTCTCTTCGTGCGTCTCGCCTTGTACGATAATGGTCTGCGGGCTCACAGCTCCAACCTTGGGGTCTCCAAAACATGCGATGACGTTGCGCAGAGAATCGGGATCGAGCGTCTGGCGAACGTCGTTGAGCACCAGGATCTCGCCCGAAACCAGCGGCACAGCTGCGTTCAAGGCAGCAGCCTTTCCGCCATGAGGCACGCGCAGGAAGCGAACCCCCTGGCCGGCGAAGCTGCGCGCGATCGCGTCGGTGCGATCGGTCGAGCCGTCGGAGACTACCAGCACGTCCATCAGTTCGCGGGGATAGTTGAGCGCGAAAATGGACTTCAGCTTGCGCTCAAGGAACTTTTCGCCGTTGTACACCGCGATGACGAAGGAGACTGTTCTTGGCTTGTCGTCCTTGTGAACCGGATTGTCGGAGCGCTTAGCGAGCCAGTCGAGCAGCAAAGGATAGCCGAACAGGGCATAGAACATGACGATGCAGGCGAGGGCAAACACCGTAATGCTGATGATTTGAATGGGAGCCAACATCATCGCAGGTGACAAGATCCCTGATCCTATTCGGTCGAGTGGCAGCGTCATGCCCTCAAGCGGCACGAGTTATTCCGATGGCGCTGTGCAACGGGTCTCGCGTTTCTCGGGTCGAGAGTAGCCCACGCGAACCAGCGAGTCAATCGAGTGCACGGTGAAGAAGCTTAGCTCGTCAATTCGCCTGGCATGTTCTGTCCCTGCACGATGTATCGTTTGCCTGCCTTCATTCATCCAATTTCTCGTTCCTGTAGTCGATCGTTCTCACTTCCAACCCTCACAAATTGGAGACTCGATTATGAAAACAGTCGTCGTAAAACAGCCAAATAGTATTGTGATTGAAGATCGCCCTGTTCCCGAGCCCAAAGCCGGGGAAGTCGTCATTCGCGTCCGCGCCTGCGGCGTGTGTTATAGCGATCTTGAAGTGTTACGTGGTCATTTCCCTTTTGCGAAATATCCGGTGGTGCCCGGTCACGAAGTAGCCGGCGTGGTCGATAAGCTGGGTCCCGGCGTCACCTGGCCGAAGGTGGGCGACCGCGTCGGCATGGCGTGGTTGTACTCCTCCTGCGGACATTGCAACTATTGCGTGCAGGGCAATGAGATTCTCTGCCCTGAGCTGGAGGTCACCGGAGTAACCCGCGATGGCGGATATCAGGAATACATGCTGGCGCCAGCGCCTTACGTCGCGCCGATTCCCGACGCACTCAATGATGCCGAAGCTGGTCCGCTGATGTGCGCTGGATTGACGGTCTTCAATGGCATGCGCCAGGCGGGCTTCAAGCCGGGACAGAAGGTTGCGGTGATCGGCCTTGGCGGCCTGGGCCACCTTGGAGTGCTCTACGCCAAAGCGATGGGCGCGCGAGTTGCCGTCATCTCCAACACTCCGGACAAAGAAGCGGAAGCGCGGGAGCTGGGCGCGGAACAGTTCATTAACACGCAGTCGAAAAAGGCCGCGGACGCGCTGCGCGAGTGGGATGGCGGTCCGGACATTATTCTGGCGACGGCTCCCAGCACGGAAGCAGCCACCGCCGCTTTCCCCGGCCTGGGGCCTGACGGAACGCTGGTGCTGCTCGGCATAGGTGCGGGAAGCGTTGCGGCGACACCTGCGGACCTGATCAGCAAGCGCCGCAAATTGATGGGCTCGCCCTCGGGAAGCCGGCAGGATCTGCGAGCGACGCTCGACTTCTCCGCCAGCAATCACGTTGTGCCGCACATCACCAAGATTCCCTTGCAGGATGCGAGCAAGGCGCTCGATCTGATGAGCCAAGGCAAGCTGCGGGACCGAGCGGTGATCGTGTTCGACTGATCCGCACGTCCTGCGCAGCCACGTGCAAGCGGTTCGATCACGATATAATGAAAAGTTTGCTGCGGTGTGCGGTTCCAGCTAGAAATCCCGCGGAAGGAAACTATGCCGACAGATGTCATCATGCCCCAGATGGGGGAATCGATCTTTGAAGGAACCATCACCAAATGGCTGAAGCAGCCTGGCGAGAAGGTGCAACGCGACGAGCCGTTGTTTGAAATCTCGACCGACAAGGTCGATGCCGAGATTCCCTCACCGGCTTCCGGCACCCTGCAAGACATTAAAGTGCAAGCTGGGGCCACCGTTCAGGTCAATACCGTCGTGGGGACCATTGCCGGCGAAGGCGAAGCTGCCGGCGCGGCGGCTCCTTCTGCGCCCGCCGCTGCACCTGCCAAGCCAGCCGCCGGTGGTGATGGAAGCCGCGCCACGCAGACCGAAGCAGCACAGCCTCCCAGCGGGGAAGGGCCGAAGGCAGCGCAAAAGGTTCCATCCGACCTTTCCCGTGACGAGAAGGCCGGGTTGGAGAGACAGCAACAGGGTGCGGTTCAGGAGTACTCCGAGGCGGGCGAGCAGGAGCGGGTTCGCTCCAGCCCACTGGTCCGGCGCATCGCCAAAGAGAACAATGTCGACCTGGCGAAGGTTCCGGGCACCGGCATGGGCGGCCGCATCACCAAGGAAGACATTGAGGCATTCATCGCGAAACACGGAGCCGCAGGGCCCACTCCTGCGGCGCCCGCGTACGCTCCGACTCCAGTCCCTGAGCCCGCCCCAGCAGCGCCCGCAGCGATTACTCCGTTGCAACCTGTCGGCGGGGTGACACCCGGCGAGATTGTGCCGATGTCGGTGATGCGCAAGAAGATCGCCGAGCATATGGTGATGTCGAAGCGCACCAGCGCGCACGTCCACGGGATCTTCGAGGTCGACGTTACCCGCATCGTGAAGCTGCGCGAGAGCATGAAAGGGAAGTTCGAGCAGGCTACGGGCAACAAGCTCACCTATACGCCGTTCTTCGCGCGCGCTGTCATCCATGGGATTCGCAAATTCCCCATCATCAACTCTTCCGTGGAAGGCGACAACATTCACTACCACGCTTCCATCAACCTCGGGATCGCCGTGGCCCTGGATTGGGGGCTGATCGTGCCAGTGGTGAAGAATGCCGAGGAGCGCAGCTTCGTCGGCTTGCAGCGCGCCATCAGCGACCTGGGCGAGCGCGCACGCACCAAGAAGTTGAAGCCGGATGAGGTGCAGGGTGGGACGTTCACTATCACCAACCCCGGAATCTTCGGTGCCGAGTTTGGCCTGCCGATCATCAACCAGCCCCAGCTGGCCATCCTGGGTGTCGGCGGAATCAAGAAGAAGCCAGTCGTCATCACCGATAAGGAAGGCAACGACACTATTGCGATTCGCTCGATGATGCACCTCAGCATCGGCTACGATCATCGGGTCATCGATGGAGCCGTGGCCGACCAGTTCATGGACGAGGTAAAGAAGTTCCTGCAGAACTGGAGCGAGGCGCTGTTGTAAGAAAGCTGTCAGCCGTCAGCTTTCAGCTTTCAGCTCAGGCGGTTCGCTTTTGGCATTTAGCTCTTAGCTTTTAGCAAGCCTTAAAAACGGCAGGGAACTCTCCCTGCCGTTTGTTGCGTACTGAAGGTTAGGGATTCGGTCGCGGGCCTGCATTCCAGGGGCGGACTGCTCGCGCGGTCGTAGTATCCTTGCTAGAGGGCGGAAGCCAGTGGCGGTTGGAACTGTGAGGGAGCGATTTTGGCTAGGCCTAATGCATTGTCGGAGAAAGCGCCGGAGCGTAGACAAGCCATGAGTTCTTTTGGACAGGGGCCGCAGGACAGCGCCGGAGGGGAACACAGCGGCCCGATCCTGGTGCTGCCGCAACGCAAGCCGAGCCGATGGGAGATTTGGAAAAGCCGCCTTTCCCTGATTATATTCGTGCTGTTTTGCCTGGAGATCGGCATCGTCCTGACCGTGCTGCCCTGGACTGGGGTTTGGACGGGAAACTCTCTGCTGGCATCTTTTCCCCAATTGCGGGCGCTGCTGATTTCTAACTTTGTCCGCGGCCTGATCAGCGGCCTCGGCTTGATCAATATATGGATGGGGATTGTAGAAGCAGTCCGCTACCGCGAGTCGGTGAACTGACAAACGACTGTAGCGCGGCCAACCCGAAGCCCGCGGAATCTGTTCGCAAACTGATAAGGCATCATGGCTGACAGCAACGACGAGGAAGGGCGCCACAACCGGTCGCCACTTGCCTACGAGAACAAGAAGTTCCTCGACGGGCCCGACGGCCGCATCCTTCGCATCCTCGCCGAATACCAGGAGCCGGCGGCCCGCTTCCGCAGGGAGCGCATCCAGGACACCATCGTTTTCTTTGGTTCGGCGCGCTTTCATAGCCGCTCGCAGGCTGAGGAAGCTCTGCAGCTACTGGAGAAACCCGGCTCTGCCACTCCTGCCCCTCCCGAGGAGCAGGAGCGAATACGCCATGCCAAAGCGGATCTCGAGATGGCCCGCTACTACGAGGACGCCCGCCAGTTGGCCTTCCTGATCACCTCCTGGACCAAGTCCATCAACCAGCCGCGGCATCGCTTCGTGATCTGCACCGGAGGCGGCCCGGGAATTATGGAAGCCGCCAACCTGGGCGCCTCCGAAGCCGGCGGCAAGACGATCGGGATGAATATCCATCTGCCGTTCGAGCAGATGCCCAATCCCTACATCACCCCGGAGCTGAACTTCGAGTTCCATTACTTCTTCATGCGCAAGCTCTGGTTCGCCTATCTGGCGAAGGCGCTCATTGTTTTTCCCGGCGGCTTCGGCACGATGGACGAAATGTTCGAACTGCTGACCCTGGCACAAACCGAGAAGTTGGCCAAACGCATCTGCGTAGTGATCTATGGCAAGGATTATTGGGATCGAGTGATCAACTTCCAGGCGCTGGTGGATTCGGGAACGATCTCTCCCAAGGATCTGGAGCTGTTCCACTGGGCCAATACGCCGGAGGAAGCCTTCGAGTGCGTTCGTAGCGATCTGACCCGACATCACCTGATACCCACCCACGTACGCGACAAGGAACCGGACATCGCGAAAACGAGGCCGTGAAAAGAAGTGGCTAGTGGTCAGTGGCTAGTGGTTAGAAGCACAGGCACAGAGGTCCACCGATCCCGCCGCAAGTTATGGGTTCTTCACTGTCTAGCATCCGCAAACAACTAGAAGCTATCTCATAATGAACCAGCTCGGTAAACCGCGGCTTCCCGCAGGGGCTAAAGCCCAGTTTTTTCGAGCCTTTGGACGGCACGGCTGAAGCCGTGCCCTTTCAAAACGATTTATGAGATG